>JBFJJW010000087.1:0-13391 GCA_041612095.1 Solimonas sp.
CGTCACCTTTGCGCGGGTGGTGCAAGCCGGCAGCTTTGCCGCAGCCGCAGAGCGCCTGCAGATGGCGCCTTCCGTTGCCAGCAAGCACGTCGCCAAGCTGGAGAAGGCATTGGGTGCGCGCCTGCTGCAGCGCTCCACGCGCAAGCTGTCTCTGACCGAGGCCGGGCAGGCGTTCTACGAGCACTGTGCACGCATTGTTGAAGAGCTGGAGCAATCGCGCGCGGCCGTGGCCAGCCTGCAGGCCGAACCCAGCGGCCGCCTGCGCCTGACCTGTCTGAACTCCCTGGCCGGCTGGGTGGTGGCGCCGATGCTGCCGGCGTTCTTTCAGCGCTACCCGAAGATCGAGCTGGAGATCGTCACCAGCGATCGCCTCGTGGATCTGGCCGAGGAAGGCTTCGATGTGGCGCTGCGCATCACCGCTAACCCGGCGCCCAATCTGGTGGCCAAGCGGCTGGCGCCGATCCGCTTTCTGATCTGCGGCACGCCGGAGTATTTCGCGCGCCACGGCACACCCCAGCATCCGGATGATCTGGCCCAGCACAATTGCCTGGGCTTTCCGCAGAGCCTGGTCAACAGCACCTGGCACTTCACCCGCGAGGGCACGCAGGCCTCCGTGCGCGTTGCCGGCAGCCTCAGCGTCAACAACGTGGATGCGCTGCGCCTCAACACGCTGGCCAGCGTGGGCCTGGCACTGTTGCCGACTTACGCGGTCGGCAAATATCTTTCCGAGGGCCGTCTCGTGGCGCCCCTGCCGGAGTGGCGCGGCTTCAATGAGTCCACCCTCTACGCCTGCTACCTGCCAAACCGGTACGGCTCACCCAAGCTGCGTGCATTCGTGGACTTTCTGGTGGAAACCATCGGCGCCCCGCCCTACTGGGACACCCCGCAGGCGGCCGCGCCGAAGGGGCTTCCGGTCAGCGTACGCCGCCGCCGCTAGCCGCACGGCGGCCAGCGGCGACGCGGTTCACAGCTTGAAGCCGTGGGCCCTGGCGACTTCGCGCAGGCCGATCCACTCCAGGTTGTGCTGAGCCTGCTTGATCTGCGCCGCGTTCATGGCCGCCATGCTGCCCACTGAACCCGGCAGATTGGGGAACGGCACCGGCAGGCCGGTGCTGCATTCGGCACCAAACGGACCCAACGGCACGCCAAAGCTGGGGGCGTCCAGATTCGGCGGCGCACCGAAGTCCAGCGCATAGGCCAAGTTCAAGGACCAGTCGCTGCGCGCGCCCAGCGGGGCCAGATCCCAACGCCAGCGCACAAGGTTGAGCACAGAGTTGATGTCGAACTGCAGGTGGCTGACGTGGCCCCGCCGCGCGCGCGGCCCCAACAGCACCGCTGGCACACGGAAGCCGAGGCGACCATCGTTCGGCAGCGCCTTCTCGCCTTCGCTCACGGGCCCGACGGGCGGCGTGACGTGATCGTAGAAGCCGCCCCACTCGTCATACACCACCACCATCAACGAGCGCTCCCACTGCGGAGAATTGCGCAGTGCGTCGTACACCGAGTTGAGGAACGCCTGGCCATTGCGCACGTCCGCCTGCGGGTGGTCGTCGTTGGTGACACCGTTGGGGGCTTCACCGACAAAGCGCGGGTCGATGATCGAGACATTCGGCAGCACGCCCAGCGCGGCGTCCAGCAGGTATTGCTCAAAGCGCGTGCTCAAGCTGAGGTACTTGCCACCCCACAGCCCGGTGACCGGCAGGTCGTGAAAGTAGTAGCGGCCACTGAGGCCCTTTTCCTGCAGGCGATCCCAGATGGTCGGCAACGTGGAGGTCGTCAGCGCGTTGTCGCGGCGGTCGGTTTCGCCCGCATGCAGATACATGCGGTTGGGAAAGGTGGAGGCCAGGATGCCGTGGAAGTAGCGGTCGCACACGGTGTAGTGATCCGCGCAACCGGCAAAGAACGGCAGGTCTTCGCGGGTGTAGTAACCCACCGGAAACTTGTCGCTGTCGACACTGGCATCCCCGACGGTGCCAAGCCAGCCGTCCATGCGGCCGTTGGCCAGGTGCACGCGGCCGCCGTCGTAGCCGTGGTCCGGGTCTTCCTTGCCGCAGCCCTGGTAGCCGTAGGCGGGGTCCTGAGCCAAGGGAAAGGTTTCGACCATGCGCCCCTTCTTGTCCGGAAAGCGCGCGCCAGCCTGCACGCCATCGGCGCCGGGCACCCAGCCCAGAAAATGGTCGAAGGAGCGGTTCTCCATCATCACGATGACGATGTGATCGATGCCGGAGTCGCCTGGATTGGGCAAGGTGATGCCCGCAGGCGCTTGCGGCGCAGGCGAAATGCCGCCGCCGGGGGTGCCTGCCGCCGTCGCCGGATCGGAATCGCTGCAGCTGCTAAGGGCGGCCAGCGCTGGCGCGGCTGCCAGCCCCGTCAACAGGCGGCGGCGCGACGGGTCCAGCCCGCGCTCGTTGCTGCGATCACTCATGGTGTTTCCCCGAAAGTCTGTTTTGAACGGCTACCCGCAAAGATGACAGCTTTGCGTTGCCATCGGATGACTTTCAGGTGGCGGCCCGCTGGGAAATCCAGCTCAATGCCAGCAGCACGCCTGGCCCCAGCACTTCACCAAAGCGGGCCGGCGCGGTAACGGCGCACCTCGGCGGCGGTGACCGGCCCGGCATCATTGCCCCAGGCGGCGCGTGTGTAGCTGAGCACGGCGGCGATGTCCTCATCGCTCAGGGTTTGCACGAACGGCGGCATGCCATAGGGCTGTGGATTGCCGGCGGTGCCCGGTGCATAGCCGCCAAACAGCACGATGCGCGCCGGGTTCACGGTGCTTTGCATGGTCAGCGCGCGATTGCCGGCCAGCGCGGGGGCTGCCGGCGGCCGGCCTTCGCCGTCATCGCCATGACAGCTGGCGCAATGCTCGCCATAGACCTGCGCGCCGCGCTGCTGTACCACGCCGGGCTTGCGCAGCGGGTTGCGCTGCCGGCTCGGTGCCGGCGCGCGATCCGGCAGCGCCTGCAGATACACCGCCATGGCGTTGACGTCCTCGGGGGTCAGATGCTGCAAGCTCTCGTAGACCACCTCGGCCATCGGACCCAGGGTCGAGGCCTGCGGCGACACTCCGGTATGCAGCAGCGCCACGATGTCTTCCTGCGGCCACTGACTGACCCCCGCCTCGGCACCGGAGAGCAGGGAGGGCGCGTACCAGTTCAGCACCAGTCCGCCGGCGGGGTGCTCGCTGTTGCGTATGGCGCCGAGCGCATTGCGGCTTTCATGGCAGGCGCTGCAGTGGCCCAGGCCTTCCACCAGATACGCGCCGCGATTCCACTCAGCGGTGTTCTGCGGCTGCGGCTGAAACGCGCCGGGCGTGAAGAACAACAGCCGCCAGCCCGCCAGCAACGGACGGAAGCCGTAGGGAAACTTCAGTGCATGTTGACGGCGCGGACTAGCGACCGCCGGCAGGCTTTGCAGGTACGCAAAGATGGCATCGGAATCCGCCCGTGTGACGCGGGTGTAGTTGGTATACGGAAACACCGGGTACAGCGGGCTGCCGTCGCGCGAGCGCCCCTGGTGCATGGCCTGCCAGAAGTCATCCTTGCTCCAGCGGCCCAGGCCGCTGTCTGCATGCGGGGTGATGTTCGGCGAGTAGAACGTACCGAATGGTGTGGGGATGGCCCGCCCCCCGGCGTAGGCCGCGCCGCCGCGTTCAGTGTGGCAGGCGGCGCAATCGCCGATGCGCGCAAGGTAGGCGCCGCGTTCGATCTGCGCGGCGCTGCTCACAACAGCCGGTAATGGTGACGAGCGCGGTGCCGGTGGCTGCGCGAGCCAACGCACGCCTGCCACTCCCGCGACGAGGATCAGCAGCGCCGCTACCGCGCGCGCACCGTAGCGATTCACGGCTGCACCTGCGGCACGCCGCCACAGTCCATCGGCAGGCGTGTCAGTAGCGCCGGCTGCGGCTGCGCGTTGTCAGGCACAGGCTGGGCCGCCAGCCACGCGGTCACCGCCTCAAGGTCACGGAGAGATAAACGGCGTGCGATCTGCGCCATGCAGTCCGGTGCCTGCGCGTGGCGCGTCTGGCCACGCCATGCGCCCAGCTGTGCGCTGAGGTAGTCGCGCGGCAGGCCGATCAGCCCGGGAATCGCTGGCGCGATGCCGGTCATGCGCGTGCCATGGCAGGCGGTGCACGCCGGGACTTCAAGCGCCGCATCACCCTCACGCACCAACTGCTCGCCCCGTTGCAGCAGGGTGTCACTGCGTTCGATCACCTCCGGGGGTGGGTACGGCGGATGCTGCGCCGCGAAGTGCGCGGCCATCGCCAGCAGGTAGGCATCGGTCTGGCGCTCGACGAGGTAGGTCATGAGGTCATGACGGCGGCGGCCCTCACGAAAGTTCAGCAGCTGGTTGTAGAGATAGCCCTCCGGCTTGCCGGCGATTCGCGGCAGGAACCCGGCGGCGCTGGCGCGGCCTTGGTCGCCGTGGCAGGCCACGCAGGGTTTGACGCGCTGCTCCATGCTGTCCAGCTCACCTTCTTGCGCTGCAGCCGGCACCGCCGCGCCGAGCGCGGCTGCGCACAGCACGGCGACCAGGCCACGCAGCACCCCGCGTGCTGCCGCGATCACAGCCCGGCCCGCAGCAGCAGCACGCGCACCAGCAGCGCGATGCCGCCGGCAAACATCGCGGTCAGCAGCAACGCGGCACCGGCGAACACCCAAGGCCGTCCATGCGTGAAGTCACGCCGCCGGTTGCGCGAACTCTGCACGCCGAAAAATGCAGCCAGCACGCTACCGAGGGTCTGACGCCAGCTGACGGGGGTGGCTTCCATGAACCTGCACGCTCCTGAGCATTGCCGATGAGCCAGATGCTAACGTTTGCACCCGCTCACCCATAGACACAGAACACGGCCGCAACATGCATAGCAGTTGCAGCCCTGTGCGCAGCACGGCCAACGCCCATGTCACTCCATCGGCAACTCGCGCAGGACATTGCCAGCCAGATTGAAGGCGGCGTGCTGCGTGCAGGCGAAAAGCTGCCCTCGGTGCGCGCACTCCAGCGCCAGCGCGGCGTCAGCCAGGCCACCGTGCTGCAGGCCTACTATCAGCTTGAGCACCGCGGCCTGATTGAAAGCCGCCCGCGCTCCGGTTACTACGTCAGCACCCGCTGGCAGCAGCTGCCGCGTGAGCCTCGGCCGTCGCAGCCCTCCGGCCGCAGCACCCCGGTCAAGGTCTCGGAACTGGTCTTCGACATCCTTGAGCGCACTCGCCACCGCAGCCTGTTGCCGCTGGGCTCGGCATTCCCCAGTCCGCTGCTGTTTCCGCACAAGGCACTGGGTACGGCACTGGCCCGCGCCGCGCGCACGCTAGACCCCTGGGCCTCGGTTGCCGACCTGCCGCCGGGGAGTTGGGACCTGCGGCGCCAGATCGCACGCCGCTATCTGGGCGCGGGGGTACGCGTCGATGTCGATGACCTGATCATCACCAATGGCGCGATGGAAGCGCTCAACCTGAGCCTGCAGGCGGTTACGCGTCCCGGCGACGTGGTGGTGATCGAGTCGCCGGCGTTCTACGCGGCCTTGCAGACCATCGAGCGTCTGGGCCTGCGCGCAGTGGAGGTCGCCACCGATCCGCGTGACGGCCTGGACCTTGATGCCTTGCGGCAAGCGCTGGACAAGCATCCGGTGCGCGCCTGCTGGCTGATGACCACCTTCCAGAATCCGCTCGGTGCGCTGATGCCGGAGCCGCAGAAGAAGGCACTGGTTGCGCTGCTTGCGGCGCGAGAGATTCCGCTGATCGAGGATGATGTCTACGCCGAGCTGTACTACGGCGACCGCGCGCCGCGGCCGGCCAAGGCCTGGGATCGCGATGGCGGCGTGCTGCATTGCGGCTCGTTCTCGAAGTCGCTGGCTCCGGGCTATCGCGTCGGCTGGGTTGCGGCCGGCCGCTACACGCGGCAGGTCACGCAGCTGAAGATCAGCACTTCGCTCGCCACCAGCATTCCGGCACAGGAAGCATTGGCGACCTATCTCAGCGGCGCGGGCTATGAAGCGCACCTGCGCAAGCTGCGACGCGCGCTGCAGCAGCAACAGCAGGCAATGCGTGCGGCGGTGGCGGAACACTTTCCGCGCGGCACGCGCATCAGCCATCCCGCCGGCGGCTACTTCCTGTGGGTCGAACTGCCGCGCGGCAGCGATACGCTGGCGCTGCAGCGGCGCGCGTTTGAACAGGGTATTGGCCTGTCACCGGGGCCGATGTTCTCGGCGCTGGGCCGCTACCGCACGGCGCTGCGCCTCAATTGCGGCCACCCCTGGTCGGCAGAACTGGCGGCGGGCATCGCCACCCTCGGACGGCTTGCCACCAAGGGCTGACGGGGCCTCAGGCACCTGCGCCCGGCGGGCGCACATAGCTGCCGACCACATGCGCGACCGGGCGCGGGTCATCACCGGTACGCAGCTTGACCTCCATCACCACCAGCCGTCGGCCGAGCTTGAGCAGCGCCGCTTCGCCGATCACGTCGCCGGGCTGGGCCTTGTTGAGAAAGTGCAGATTGAAGTCACTGGTGACCGCCATCAGTTCCGGGCCCAGATGCGAGAGCACCAGCGCGTACATCGCCGAGTCCGCCGCAGTGAACAAGGTGGGGCCGGAGACGACGTTACCCGGACGCAGCATGTTGTCGCTGAACGGAATGCGGATGCGGGCATAGCCGGGGCGCACTTCTTCCACCAGCAAGCCGCCATGCTGGACGATCTTCAGATTGCCGACGATCAGCGCCTGCGTCGCCGCCGCGTCCAGCTTCAGTTCCACCATAGACCCTGCACTCCGTCGTAGATCAGCTTCAGTGAAAGAACAATCAGGATCCAGCGAAACAGGCGCGCGAAGGTCTCATCACTGACCATGCCGTTCAGCCGCTTGCCGGCTACCGTGCCGAGTACCACGGCGAGGCACAGCGGGATCAGCAGGCCGGGCTGCGCCAGTGCGCTGAAGCCGACCATGCCAAACGCAATGACGCGCAGGCCATGCCCCAACACCTGCGTTAGCGCCAGGGTGCCGATCACGGTTTCCTTGCGCCACTCGGGCCGGAAGAACAGACGCCCGACGAACAGGCCGGTGGCGCCCACAAACAATCCGAGGCTGCCATTGAGCGCGCCCGCGATGACAAACGATGGCCGCGCCGGCAATGCCAGCTGCGCCGCACGCGCCGGCGCCAGCGAGGCGAGAATCAGGCCGGCCAGCACCAGGCGCACGAGGTCGGCGTTGACCGCGGCGACATACGGCACCACCAAGATCGTAGCGGGCACGGCCGCCAACAAAAACCAACCGGCTGCGCGCCACTCCACGTGCTTGACGTAGGCGGCGGTGCGCGAGGCATTGGAGACCAGTTGCACGGCGGCAAACAGTGGCACGGCCTCCGCCGGTGCCATGCCGATGGCGTAGAACAGGCCGATGAGTATCGTGCCGCCGCCCAGACCGGCCGCACCAGAGAGCGTCGCGGTCAGAAAACCGGCAACGATCACCACCACCGCGAGCGCGCTCATCAGTGCAGGCGGCGGCCCGGTGGCGAGTTGGCGATGCGCTGAAACTCGGCGTAGGCGCGCAGCTCGGCCATGCTCAGGCTGCCGTTGCCGTCACTGTCGAGTGTTGCAAACGGCACCTCCACAGCGGGCCAGCCCCGCCCGAACTCTTCCGGCGAGATCAGCTCGTCGCCGTTGGCATCGGCGGCTGCGAACTCCTCCTGCAGCCGCTGCTCATAGGGACGCTCGGGGGCACCGTAGCGCTCGCCAACACTCGAACAGGCGGCGAGCAACAGCAGGCACGGCAGGATTAGTAGGCGCATGGACGCAATTGTGCCGCAACTGGCCGCCGCTGACCGTGAGCCGCTGTGGTCTCAGACGATCAGCATCGTCGCCAGACCCAGCATCAGCCCCATGCCGAGGATGTCGGTGAACGTGGTGAGGAAAATGCTGCTGGCCGTCGCCGGATCGGCGCCGAAGCGGCGCAGGAACACCGGCACCAATACCCCGAAGATGCCGCTGCCGGTGCAGGCGCCGACCATGGCAAAGCAGATCACCAGCGCCAGCCGGAACGGGTCCTCGCTGCCCGTATGCGCCGCGTAGAACCACATGGCAACGCCGGCCACGGTGCCCACCAGCAGGCCGTTGAGCGCGCCCAGGAAGGCTTCCTTGCGCAGCACGCGGCGTATCGGCAGATCATCAAGATCGCCCAGCGTCATGCCGCGCAAGGTGATGGCCAGCGCCTGGCAGCCGGTGTTGCCGCTCTGGCCTGCGAGCACGGGCAGGAACGCCGCGAGTGCCACGATCTGGGTAATGGTGTCTTCGAAACTGGCGACCACGAACGCGGCGACAAACGCCGTCAGCAGATTCAGTTGCAGCCACGGATGGCGCATGCGGAAGGCATCCCACAGCGTGCTGTAGACACGCTCCTCCTTGTTCACACCGACCATCTGGCCGGACTGAGCCGTAATTTCTACCGCCTGCCGCTCCAGCAGCCGCCAGCCGCGCACGGCACCGACGATGCGCCCGCCATGATCGACCACCGGATACACCGGATACTGCCGGTACACTGCCGCCCGCACTGCGTCGCCCACGGGTTTGTCGGCAACAAAGGCGAAGGGATCACGCATCATGACTTCGGTCAAAGACTGCTCGGGCGTGGCCAGCAACAGATCACGAATGACCACCAGACCGCTGAGTTTCTCCTGGGCATCGGTGGTGTAGAGATAGGTGATCTGGCGCGCGTGCTTGGCCTCGCGCAGATAGGCAATGGCGTCGGCCACGGTCGCGGTCTCCGGGAGCTGCCCGTACACCGGCTCCATCAGATCGGCCACGCTGCCTGCGATCTGCAGTTCGGCGGTAATGCTCATCGGGTCCATCGTGCGCAGATGCTCGGGCAGGTGCTCGAGGATGTTGCGGACCAGCCGCGGCGGCATCTGTTCCAGCACTTCGGCGATGGTTTCGCGCGATTCCCGGGCCAGCAGCTCGGCGGCGTCCAGCGGCACCCGGCCGCTCGCAGCGCGCACCAGATCCTTAATACGGGGGGTGTTGTTCACTGCCGATCTCCGGGTGTCAGTAGCTGATTAAGTCAAGGCTAAGCGCAATTGACAAGCCGGATACCCCGGACATACTGCGCGGGATGTAAGGAAACGCCGATGACCGCCGCGCCCAAACGACAGCCCGATCGCACCCGCCAGATACTTCTGGACTGTGCGTTTGAAGAGATCCGCCGCAGCGGCTTCCGGGCGGCCAGCCTGGACGCGATTCTCGAGCGCAGCGGCGTGACCAAGGGCGCGCTCTATCACCACTTCGACAGCAAGACCGCACTGGGCCATGCGGTGGTCGAGGAGATCCTGCGACCGTGGATGGACAGCCGCTGGCAGGCCGTGCTGGACGCCGAAGACCTGATCGAGGCCGCGATCCAGTTCTGCCGGGAGCTGCCGCAGCAGGGCATGGATGAGCTGCTTACCCAGGGTTGCCCGTTCAACAATCTGTTCAATGAGATGGCGGCGGCAGACGCCGGCTTCGGTGACCGCCTGCAGGCCATCCTCGATGCGTGGCGCGCCGGGATCGCCGCCAGCCTGCGGCGTGGGCAGCGCAACGGCAGCGTCCGCAAGGACGTCGAGCCGGTGGCGGCCGCGGCATTCCTGGTTTCCGCCATCGAAGGCAGCATGGGGCTGGCCCGGGCGCGACAATCGCGCGCGTTCTTCGAGGCCGCGCTGCAGGGCATGATCGGCTACCTGCAGAGTCTGCGCCCGTGAGCGGCCGGCGCGCACACTGATTCGAATACACAGATCCTGCAACCACAGAGGCACTGTCGATGTACACGCTCTACGGCATGACCGGCTCCGGCAACTGCTACAAGCCGGCGCTGTTGATGACCCAGCTCGGGATTCCCTTCCACTGGGAAGAAGTGGACCTGCTCCGAGGGGAGTCCCATACGCCGGAGTTTCTGGCGCGCAATCCCAACGGCAAGGTGCCGACCCTGGTCTTGCCCGATGGCCGCGTGCTGGCCGAGTCCAATGCGATGCTCTGCTATCTGGCCGAGGGCAGCCCCCTGCTGCCTGAAGAGCGCTATGCGCGCGCCCAGGTCCTGCAATGGCTGTTCTTCGAGCAGTACAGCCACGAGCCGCATATCGCCACGGTGCGCTTCTGGATTCACTTTTTGCAGAAGCGCGAGGCCTGGCGGGAGCGGATCGCCGAGACCCAGAAAAAGGGCTACGCGGCCCTCGCGGTCATGGAGCAGCAACTGGCGAAAACCCCCTTCATCGCGGGCGCTCACTACACCGTGGCCGATATCGCGCTCTACGCCTATACCCATGTCGCCGAGCAGGGGGACTACCGGATGCACGATTATCCCGCCGTGCGCGCCTGGCTCGCCCGTGTGGCGGCCCAGCCGAACTACACGCCGATGCCGGCCTGATCGGGCTGCGGACAGGCGCGCACAGGCGAGCGCCGCGCCCCAGTTGTCGGCTTGCGCTGGCGCACTGCTAGAATCCCAGACATGCGCCCCGGCATTATGCGATCTGCGTTACTGGCACTGACCCTGGTACTGGGCCAGTGGCTCGCGCTCGCGCACCTTTCGGAACATCCGACACTGCAGGCCGAGAAGCCGGGCTGCGAGCTGTGCCTGCACGTGCAACAACTGGGCAGCGCAGCACCGACGATCATCGGCCAAGCGCCGGTCGTTGCCGGTCATGAAGTCCCCAGCCAGACCGCGCGCACCTCTGTTCATCGCGCGCCGCCCCAGCTCTACCCCATCCGCGGCCCTCCCCACCCGTTCGCGTAACCACCGCGCCACCGGGGACGTCGCCGTCGCGCGACGTCACGTCTCATTTGTATTCTTGGGGATTCACCTCATGGTTTGTTTACCGTTGCGCCGCACTGCGGCGCTATCCCGGGCATCGTCGATGTCCGTTTGGGGGCCGCGTACGCCGCTGGCCCTGGCAGCACTCAGCTTTCCGTTCGCAACGCTGGCGCAGGCGCCGGAAACCTCCGCCAGCGACGCGCCCACTCAGCTTGAAACGATCGTGATTCAGGCCAGCCCGTTCGGGCACACCGCCGAAGAGCTGGTGCAGCCGGTCGACGTGCTCAGCGGCGAGGACCTGGAGCAGCGCCGTCGCGGCACCATCGGCGATGTGCTGGCCGACCGTCCCGGCATCAGCAATGCCAGCTTCGGCCCCGGCGTGGGCCGGCCGGTGATCCGCGGCCAGGGCGGGCCGCGGGTGCAGATCATGGAGAACGGCATCGCCTCGATGGACGCCTCCTCCATCAGCGCCGATCACGCGGTATCGATCGATCCGCTGGGCGCCGATCAGGTCGAGGTCATCAAGGGTCCGGCCACACTCATCTATGGCGGCGGCGCCTCGGCGGGCGTGGTCAACGTCGTGGATGACCGTCTGCCCACGACCGTGACCCCCGGCCTGCGGTTACGCGGCGACATTTCCTACGGCGACAACGCCGACGAGACCAACGGTGCCGCGCGGCTGAGGTATGGCATCGGCGAGTTCCAGTTCGGAGCGCAGGCCGCGCGCCGCAAGGCGGGGGATTTCTCGATTCCGGGGTACGCCACGCGCGAAGGCCTGGAAGACGGCCACGATCACGACGCGGAGGAAGAGAGCGAAGAGCGCTATGGCGTGCTGGAGAACAGCCACCTGACAACGGAGAGCGGCGGCGTCTCCGGTGCCTGGGTGACGAATCGCGGCATGCTTGGCGTCGCCATCGGCCGTTTCGATACCAATTACGGCATAGCCGGACATTCACACGGACACGAGGAAGAAGAGGCTCACGGCGACGAAGGCGTGCGCGTCGACATGCAGCAGACGCGCGTCGATCTTCGGGGTCTGCTGTATGACCCCTTCCCCGGCTTCGACCGCTTTGAATCTCGCGTAGGCATCAACGACTACCTGCACCGCGAGATCGAGCCGGGCGGCGAGATCGGCACCACGTTTGACGTGCGCGAAACCGAGGCGCGCGTGGAGTTGGCGCACAAGCCGCTCGCCGAATGGGTCGGTGTATCCGGCCTGCAGTTCAAGCATCGCGATTTCGAGGCCGTCGGCGAGGAGGCATTCGTGCCGCCCGTCGTGACACGCGATGTCGGCGTGTTTCTGGTCGAGGGGCGTGAGCTTGGCGCGCACCGGGTGGAGCTTGGCGCGCGCGTGGACGCGGTTTCGCACCAGCCGCAGGGGACTGCGGACCCGAAGCGCGACTACACGCCGCTGACGCTGTCTGCGGGCACTCACCTGATGCTGAGCAAGCATCTGCATCTCCGCGTCAACGCACAGCGTGCCCAGCGCGCCCCGGCCGCAGAGGAGGTCTACGCCTTCGGCCCTCACGCCGCCACCTCGGCGTTCGAGCGCGGCTCGCTGGCACTGCGACCGGAAACCGCACACAACCTCGATATCGGTTTCGGTCGCGACGAAGGGCGCTGGACCTGGGAGCTCAGTGCGTTCTACAACCGCATCAGCGACTACATCTTCCTGCAGGAGCTCGATCTGGGCCTGAACGCCGACGGCAGTGGCACGCCGTCGTCGGACGGCATCGCTGACCGTGTCGACGAGGAGGGTCAGTTCGCGGTGGACGGCGAACTGCTGCTGCTCGACTTCCGCCAACAGGACGCGGAGTTCTACGGCGCGGAGGTCTCCTCTCGCTTCAAGCTGATCGACGGCGAATCGTACGGCCTGAGCCTGCGCGGCTTCGGTGACGTGGTACGTGCCGAACGGGTAGACAGTGGCGAAAACCTGCCGCGCATCACGCCGGTACGTCTGGGGATCGGCGCGGACGGTCGCTACGGCCCCTATTCGGCCACGCTGGGGTATACCCGCGTGATGGAACAGGACCGAACCGCGTCACTGGAAACGCCGACGCCCGGCCATGACCTCGTCTCGGCCGACCTCGGCTACACGCTGACCGTGGGCGGCTCCCGCGTGACGCTCTATGCGCGCGGTCGCAACCTGCTTGATGAGAAGCAGCGGCAGGCGACGTCCTTCCTCAAGGATATCTCGCCGCAGCCCGGCCGCTCGCTGTTCATCGGCCTGCGCTTCGACTTCGATCCCGCCGCCTCCTGACGCCTCGCGGCCTCGACGCAAAAAACCATCCGTCCATCCGGCGGTAGTGCCCTGCGCGTCGCCGGAGCTGCACCAACCCATTCTGGAGATTCATCATGAAACTGCACCCAATTCAGCTGTTCAATCGCACCGCGCTGCTGGCTGCCGCCGTACTGCTGGGCGCCTGCAACGACGAAGACGCCCTGCGCACCGGGCACGATGACCATGAGAGCGACAGCAGCGGCCGTCTGGTCTATGGCAAGGCCGATGGCGCTGCCTCGGCTGTCTATGTTTATGACCTGCACGACGGCACGCTCGCTGGCGAGTTCCCGCTTGCCGCCGCACCCAGCGCGATCTACGCCAGTCCGGAACGCCGCTACGCGGTAGTCCTGCAA
>JBFJJW010000088.1:0-13268 GCA_041612095.1 Solimonas sp.
GACTTCATCATCATCTACCGCCTGTCGATACTCGACCTGATCCCCAACGGACAGACCTGGGACGAAGTCGTGCAGCTCGCCAAGGCGATCGAGAAGGCAGGCGCCACGATCATCAACAGCGGCATCGGCTGGCACGAAGCGCGCATTCCGACAATCGCCACATCGGTACCGCGCGGCGCCTTCGCCTGGGTCACCGAGAAGCTGAAGAAAGAGGTGTCGATACCGGTCTGCACCACCAACCGCATCAACGACCCCGAGGTTGCAGAGCGCATCCTGGCCTCGGGGCAGGCCGACATGATCTCGATGGCGCGGCCGCTGCTGGCCGATCCCGACTTCGTCAGGAAGGCGGCTCAGGGCCGGGCTGACGAAATCAACACCTGCATCGCCTGCAACCAGGCCTGTCTCGACCATACCTTTCAGAACAAGACCGCGAGCTGCCTGGTCAACCCCCGCGCCTGCCACGAGACTGAACTGAACTACCCACCCACGCCGGCGCCCAAGAAAATCGCGGTCGTGGGTGCCGGACCCGCCGGGCTGGCCGCCTCGACCGTTCTCGCCGAGCGCGGGCACAGCGTGGACCTGTTCGACTCCGCATCCGAGATCGGCGGCCAGTTCAACATGGCCAAGCGCATTCCGGGCAAGGAGGAGTTCCATGAGACTCTGCGCTACTTCCAGCGCAAGATCGAGACCACTGGCGTGCAATTGCACCTCGGCGCGCGCATCAGCCCCGAGTTCCTGATCGACGGCAAGTACGATGAGGTCATCCTGGCCACCGGCATTACGCCACGCAACCCGAAGATCCCTGGCCAGGCCGAGCAGGAAAAGGCCGGAAAGGTGTTGAGCTATATCGACGTGCTGCTGCACCAGAAGCCGGTAGGCGCGCGCGTGGCCGTGATCGGCGCCGGCGGCATCGGCTTCGACGTATCCGAATATCTGGTGCATGACGGCCACTCGCCGACGCTGGACCTGGCCGCATGGAACAAGGAATGGGGCGTGGCCGATCCCGAAGCCGCGCGCAGCGGCCTCACCAAGCCGGCCATCACTGCGCCGGCGCGCAAGGTGACACTGCTGCAACGCAAGAACGAGTCTCTGGGCAAGCGCCTGGGCAAGACCACCGGCTGGATACATCGCGCTGCGCTGAAGATGAAGCAGGTCGAGATGATCGGCGGCGTCAACTACGAGGCGATCGATGAGCGTGGCCTGCTGATCAGCTACGGCGACAAGCGCGAGAACGCCACATTGATCGAGGTTGACAACATCATTCTCTGCTCCGGCCAGGAGCCGCTGCGCGAACTCCATGAGCCGCTGCTTGCGGCGGGGGCGAAGGTACATCTGATCGGCGGTGCCGATGTCGCCTCGGAACTCGATGCCAAGCGCGCGATCAATCAGGCATCGCGTCTGGCTGCCACACTTTGATGATCGCCCGCTCCCGCCATGAATGACCTACACGCTGTCGACCGCAGGAAGAAGCGCGGAGCCGCACGTACCGCGCGGGAATCCAGGCAGTCTCGCGACCCCGTGCTGTGGATCATCTCGATCATCAGCATCGCCGCGCTATTGCTGGTCGGCGTCGCCAAGTATCGGCAGCATCAGGCGCAGGCCCTGACACCCAACGGTGCCTCGAGTCCGTACTCCTCTGGATCCCTCCCGTCCGCAGCAGACCCGGGGATGGAACCGGACAGTTTCACCACCATCGACGCGGTGTCGGAAGACGGCACGATCAAGTCCATCGGCCCTGCCGGTGCCGCTGGCAAGAAGCCGGCACCACGCGACTACGGCAGCGACTGTGACGCCTTGTTGCGCGAGCAGGGAGAAGTCGAGGCGCGGCTGCGCCGACCCCACGGCACTGAGCAGGCCCAGGCATTCAATGCGCAGTTGCGCGAGCTTTCGGAGGCGCTGGCACGTAGCGGCTGCTAGCGCGTGGAACTGCGACGCTGTGGCGTGCTGATGCGTGCGAGCAACAGCGCCGCGCTTCGAGCACGCCTTGCTGCGGTGGCACGCAACGAGGGTCCGGGGTTCATAGCCGGTTAAGGCCTGAGCGCGCACTCTGTGCTGGCCTTGGCTGCGACGCTGTTCCCCGGTTTCGGGCGAGCGGCGCGCAAGCCGGGGAGCGCGGCTGCGGCAACACGCAGCCCGCACCTACATAACGGAGAGATGCACGATGAAGATCACCGGAAAGACCTTTGCTGCGGCAGCCTTGCTGCTTCCGCTTTCGGCGCTTGCCCACAACTACACCTTTGTCGAAGGTGGTTACCTGAACCGCGACTACGGAAACAATGATGATTCCGGATTCAGGATCGCAGGCTCCGGCAGCATTGCCGACAACTTTGCGCTGATTGGCGAGTATTCCAATGTTGGCGACCTTGACCAGATCACCGCAGGTGCGCTGTTTCACACGCCCCTGAGCAATGTCGTTGACCTCAATCTCGGAGCAACCTTCGAGAACATCGATGCCGGCCCGGTCGACGATTCCGGTTACGGATTGCGCGCCGGCCTGCGGTGGCAGGTCATGCCGCGGCTCGAGATGAATCCCGAGGTCCGCTATACCGACGTATTCGACAGCACCGACACCTCGGTCAGGCTGACCGGCCTGTTCGCGTTCACGCCGGAGCTTGATTTCCAGGCGGCGTTGCAGGGTGGCGATGATGACCGTGTCGAAGTGGGTCTGCGCTACAACTTCGGGCCACGTGTCACCGGCCACTGATCGCAAGCCATACGCAAAACGGGCGCCTTGAAGGCGCCCGTTTTGTTTGTGTCGCCTGAACGCCTATTCGAAAACGAAACTCTCGACCGGCAGCTTGATCAGCGATCTGCTCGGCTTGACCATCGAGCTGGCGTGGCCCTTGGCACGCGGCAGCAGATGATCGAAATAGAAGCGCGCGGTGGCGATCTTGCCCTTGTAGAACTCCGGCTTCTCGTCGCCGCCCTGGGCGAGCTTCTTCGAGGCAACGGCAGCCTGCACCGCCCAGAAGTACGCCATCATCACGTAGCCCGAGTACATCAGGAAGTGGTGGCTGGCAGCGCTGACCACCTCGCGATCCTTGCGCGCCATCAGCATCACGCGCATCGTCAGCACGTTCCACTCCGCCGCATAGCGCGCCAACTGCGTCGAATAGCTGCGGAGCTTGGCATTGCTCATGTGCTCAAGCGCGAACTTGCCGATCTGGCCCGTGAACTCGCGCACCACCTTGCCACGCGTACCCAGCAGCACCTTGCGCCCGAGCAGGTCCAGCGCCTGGATGCCGGTCGTGCCCTCGTACAGGGTGCTGATGCGCGCGTCGCGTGCGATCTGCTCCATGCCGTGCTCCTGGATGTAGCCGTGGCCGCCAAAGACCTGCATGCCCAGATTCGCCGCCTCCAGGCCCATCTCGGTCAGGAACCCCTTGAGTATCGGCGTGAAGAAGCCGAGTTTGTCGTCCCAGTACTTGTACTTCTTGTCATCGCCTTCGACGATGCCGTTGACCATGTGATCCGCGTACTGCGCGGCAAAGTAGATCATTGCGCGACCGCCTTCGGCGACCGCCTTCTGGGTCAGCAGCATGCGGCGCACGTCAGCGTGATGGATCAGCGCATCGGCGACCTGCTCCGGCTCCTGCTTGCCGCGCAGCGCGCGCATCGAACGGCGATCCTTGGCGTAGCGCAGCGCACCCTGGAACGAAAGCTCCGCATGGCAGACTCCCTGCAGGGCGGTGCCGATACGCGCGGTGTTCATGAACGTGAACATCGCCTCCAGGCCACGATTGGGCTCGCCAATCATGTAACCGGTGGCCCCTTCAAAATTCAGCGCCGCGGTGGCGTTGGCGTGTATGCCCATCTTGTGTTCGATGGAGGCGCACACGACCGGATTGCGCGCACCCAGCGAGCCATCGGCATTGACCAACATCTTTGGCACGATGAACAAGGAGATGCCACGGGTGCCCGGGGGGGCATCCGGCAAGCGGGCCAGTACGATGTGGATGATGTTTTCGGTCAGGTCATGCTCGCCCGCCGAAATGAAGATCTTGCTGCCGGTGAGCTTGTGCGTGCCGTCCGCCTGCGGCTCGGCCTTGGTCTTGACCTGCCCCAGATCGGTGCCGCATTGCGGCTCGGTCAGGCACATGGTGCCGGTCCAGCGGCCCTCGACCATCGGCGGCATGTACAGCGCCTTCTGCTCGTCGCTGGCGTACTGCATGATCGTGTTCATCGCGCCCAGCGACAGACCCGGATACATGGTGAACGACCAGTTGGCAGATCCCATCATCTCCGACTTGAACACGCCCATCGACATCGGCAAGCCCTGGCCGCCGAATTCCTGGGGATGTGACAGGCCCTGCCAGCCACCGGCGACAAACTCGGCGTAGGCCTCCTTGTAGCCCTTGGGGGTGCGAACCTCGCCGTTCTCCAGGTGACAGCCTTCCTGATCGCCGGAAAGATTGAGCGGGGACAGCACGTCCTCGCAGAGCTTGGCGCACTCCTCCAGGATCGCGTTGACGGTATCGGGATCGGCATCCTTGCCGTTGGACAGGCCCGCGTAGTGGCTGCTGTAGTCAAACACTTCGTTGATCAGAAAGCGCATATCGCGCAGCGGGGCTTTGTAGGCCGGCATGAGGGGGTTCCTGTGGGTGTGATCCTGTGGACGGCGTGATTCTGCGCCCTATGCTGTCTCTACGGCATTGGCCGAAATCAGTGCCTGGCAGCGTCTGTGCGGTGAATCCAACAAAATCATGGGCTTGCGAATTAGCACCGAGGCGCAACTCAACCGCAATGAGGGAACTTGTCTAGGGCGGCGACGAGACGTGTATCGTCTTGCCCTGCCCAACCCGATCATCCGCAGCCCTGCGACCTCCGATGACGCTTCAGATCGTAAGACTCGGCAGCCCGCGTCTGCCCGACGAAGGCCTGCGCCTCGGCACGGTGCGCCGCCCACCGCGTGGCGTCGCCAAGGCCGATTTCGCGCGTCTGGACTACTACGACCAGTGGCTGCCACAGCTGGCACCCAGCGACACCCTGGTGAAACTGGCGCAGGCCGCCGATGACGGCCGGCATTGGGCGGGCTTCGTAAGAAAGTTTCGCGCCGAAATGGCCAGGCCCGACAATGCGCGGCTGCTTGACCTGCTGGCTGCACTCTCTCAGCAGATTAATTTCTCCCTGGGCTGCTACTGCGCAGAAGAAGCGCACTGCCACCGTTCCGTGCTGCGCGCCCTGCTCGCTGAGCGCGGTGCATGGATCGGCCCAGCATCCGACCAATGAGCCGCGGAGGCTAGCGTGAAGGTTTCAGGAAACATCGAGTTCGAGATTGTCGAACACAGCGCCGAGACGGTCGTAGGCCGCATGCCGGTACAACCCGGCATCCTCAATCCCTACGGCACCGCGCACGCCGGCGCCACGCTATGGTTTGCCGACGTCTGCGCCACAGTGCTGGCGTTTGGTGGCCCCGCAGCAGAGCCGGCTCAGTCCGGATTCCCGCTCGCCATCAACCTCAGCGCCAATCTGCTGGGCAACCAGAAGGACGGGCATTTCACCGCCACGTCCGTGTTCGTGAAGAAGGGCAAACGTCTCAGCGTCATCCGCACCACCGTCACCGGTGACAGTGGACGCATCATTGCCGACGTCACCACCAGCCACGTGCCGGCCCAATAGCCGGCAGCGCGTCGGGCCTATTCGATCGGCCGCACGCGGAAGTTCTTGCCCTTGATCTTGCCTTCCCGCAGGCGCTGCAGCGCCTGCGCCGCCACCGGCTTGCTGACCGCAAAGTAGGTGCGCGTATCAAAGGTGTTGATCTTGCCGATCGCGTCGTTGGCAATGCCGGCAGCACCGGTCAGGGCCCCCAGCAGATCGCCCGGCCGCAGCTTGTCCCTGCGCCCTCCGTCTACACAGAGGGTGACGACCGTGGCCGGCAGCGGGCGATCCGGAGACAGCGCCGACATCGGCAGCTTCTCGAGTCTGATCTTGGTCTGCAGCAACGCCTCCACGGCATCTACGCGAGGACGCTCGCGTGAAGAGAACAGATGGAACGCCAGGCCGCTGCGGCCAGCGCGACCGGTGCGCCCGACCCGATGCACGTGCACCTCCGGCTCTGATGGCAATTCGTAGCTGAACACCGCAGCCAGATCCTTGATGTCGAGCCCGCGGGCGGCGACATCGGTCGCCACCAGCACCCGGCAACTACCGTTGGCGAAGCGCACCAGCACCTCGTCACGCTCGCGTTGCTCGATGTCACCGTGCAGCGCCAGCACCGAGTAGCGGCGTTTACGCAGCTTGGCCTCCACGTCCTGCGCGTCCTTCTTGGTGTGGCAGAACACCAACGCGGATTCCGGCCGGTGCACGCTCAGCAGATGCGCCAGCGCATCCAGCCGGCGCAGCGGATCGACTTCAAAGAACGTCTGCTGCACTTCCGGCGCCGCCGCAGCGGTATCCACCGTCACTTCCAGCGGCTGCTTCTGCAGACGGCGGCTGATCTCGCGCACTGCATCGGGAAAGGTGGCCGAGAAGAACAGGGTTTGTCGCGTCTTGGGCGCCTGGTCAACGATGGCGCGGCTGGCTTCCTCGAAATCGGCGTCCAGCATGCGATCGGCTTCGTCCAGTACCAGCACCTTGAGATTGCCGAGATCCAGCGTGTCCTGATTCAGATGCTCCAGCACCCGTCCCGCCATGCCGACGACGATGTGTGGATCGTGCTCCAGTGACGCCAGCTGGGGGCGCTGGGCTATGCCGCCGCTGAGTATCGTCAGCTTGATGTTGGGCAGGCAACGCGCCAGCCGGCGAATCTCCTTGGCGATCTGATCCGCCAGCTCACGCGTCGGACACAGCACCAGCGCCTGCACCTTGGCCAGCGATGGATCGATGCGCGACAGCAGGCCCAGGCCATAGGCTGCGGTCTTGCCACTGCCGGTGCGGGCCTGACCGATGACGTCCCGGCCTTCGAGTATCGGTGGCAGGCTGAGGGCCTGGATCGGCGTCATCTGCCGGTACTCCAGCGATTCCAGCGCCTGTAGCAGCGCCGGTTTCAGCGGCAGATCGGAAAACGGCTGGGCCGGGGATTTTGCGTCCACACACTCACCTGCAGGGTTTACGGCGCCAAAAGCAGCGCAGGCGGCGAATTGTGAGGCCATCACGGGTTTCCTGCTGAACGCCGCACCCGCACAACGTGCGCGGCAGCGCAGACGCAGCTATCCGGACTCGCCCAACAGCAGACGTGCAATGCGCAGCCACAGCGCGCTGCCGCTGGCCAGCAGTTCGGTGACGTGCACCGCGACCATTGCCCCGCCCGCCCAGATGTAGGCCGGATGCACGCGGCCGCGGACGCGCAGATCCTGCGCAACCGCCAGCAGCAATACCGCGTCAGCCACGATCGAGAACACAACAAAGGGATTCGGAACCCACGGCAGCAGGTGCCGGAAGCGCAGCCACGCCGGCGCCAGTACCGAGATCGTCGCCAGCAACAGCAGGCGCTTGTGGGTTTCGCGATCGTGCCGGAACACGACCGCCGCCGCCACCAGCGCGCCGAAGGTCAGCATCTCGATCAGGATGTTGACGAACTGCCCACGCGCAAAGTCGCCGCCACCCGCCGCCAGATCACGCCGTGTGGCGAAGAACCCGATTGCAATGCCCGAAATCACCACTGCGGCCGCGAGGCCTGCCCCGGCCCACCCGAGCTGACGATGATAGACGACACGCCGCGCGGCAATCAGATGCGCCTGCACCAGAAAGAGCAGCAACCAGCCGAACAGCAACAGGCCGTGCACATGAACCACGGCGGGCGCATCAAAGCTGCCCAGAGCCAGCGGCAGGAAGAAGGTGGTCGAAAACCCGGTGAGCGCCACGGCCAGAAACCCGTAGGCCATGTAGACGAAGAACCGGCTGCGGACGCGCGTTTCGGAGTTCATTCGCTGTACGCTCCTCGCCTCAGAAAGTTTGGGCTGCGGGCCGCCACCGCGCCCCACCGCTACCGCTGCCCCGGAATCTACGCGAGACCGCTACCGGCTGCCAACGGCGGATGGGTCGGTGCGAACCGCACCGCCGCAACCGCCGGCGCTATGATGCTGCCGAGGAGAAACCATTACTAAGAGAAAGCGATGAAAAACATACTGGCTGCGGCCCTGGCGCTGATGCTGGCCGCCTGTGGTGGAGACGGCGGCGATGGCGGCAGCGGCGCCGTCAAGCTGGATTCCATGTTGACCGATGCTGCGGTTGTCCAGGCCGCCGCGCCAGCCAGTTCCGGCAAGACTGAACCCGGTCAGCCCACCAGCCTGCTGGCCTATGTGCCCGGCACCGAGCCGACTCGGCTGGTGGTGTTCTGCCACGGGCTGGGGCACACCGTCGAGGCCTCCTGGGCACCGGCAATGCTGGAGTTTGCCGATGCGGATACCGCCGTGGTGGCCACCAATTATCGCGACAATCTGAAGCTGCCGGTGCTGCGGGCCGCGCACGACACGATCGCCGCTACGCTGGCCTCCAAGCAGCGCTTCCCAAGCGTACGGACCGTCTATTTGCTGGGCGTGTCGCTCGGCGGCGCGGTATCCGGCACCGCAATCGCCGAGGCGATGCATGCAACCCCGGATGGCAGCGGGCTGTACGACTACTGGGTCGATGTCGAAGGGCTGGTCAATCTCGGCGAGTCCTGGGCGGAAGCCGTCGCCGCAGCGCCTGAATACGCCAGCTTCATCGAGGAGGAAACCGGCGGCACGCCGCTGACATCGCCCACGGAGTATGTGCGGCGCTCGCCCGCATTGCGCGCCCAGGAAATGGCGGCGGCCGGCCTCAAGGCCGCCGTCGTGGTGCACGACCTCAACGACGGCCTGGTGGTCTCAAATCAGGCGCAGGAGATGGCACTGGCGCTGCTCACGGCGGGAGTGCCGGTGCAGGTGTTCAACGTCATCCGCGTAGGCGAAGGTCAGGACCCGGGCACCACCGGCACCGGTGCGCTCGCCGGCATTCTGGGCCTGGACGATCCCAACAACCTGATTCGTCTTGCCGGCCATGGCAGCGAAGCGGACTACGCCCACCCGGTTATCCGCACCGGCTTCGAGCAACTGCGCCTGATGCTTGATGGCGAATACGACGACAGCATCCCGTTCATCGAATACACGGTGGACGACGGCGGCTGAAGGCGGCCGAGATCCCATCAGCTGGCGTTGTTGTCGCAGGACTGGTCGAAAGCGGATGGGCTTAGCTCAAAGTTCTGCGCAGCTGCGCGTTCCCACGGTCGATCGCACTGCCCGCTGCGCGCACACCATGAGTAGCCGGCAGAACCGATACAGCCGTGGGCATCGCGATCGGCGCCGGTCAGCGGCGGCTCCGGCACCTGCGTGCGCATGCAGGCCGCCAGCGTCAGCAGGAGCAGCAACCCGGCCGCCGCGTGCCGGGCGCTGCCACCTGCGCGCAGGGAACTGATACGCATGCCGCCCTCCGGCTCTCAGCGCTTCTTGCGTGGCTTCCAGAAGCTGATACGCGGAATGCCTTCGGCGATATCCTCGGCATGGCCGGCCAGCTCGTTGACATGCACGGCAATACGGAAGATCGCGATACAGAACTCCAGCGCGACCCGGCACAGCGTCACCAACACGATAAACGCGACCGGACCGACCAGCAGCAGCCGGGCAAAGCCGCTGGTGATCGACTGAGAGAACCCATCGATGGCGTAGCCGAGCACTGCGTAGGCGCTGGCAAGGATGCCGAGCAGATAAAGCGTGGGCAGCATGCGCGGGGTCAGCAACTGCCTGAACTCGAGGTCAAACAGGCTGCGCAGAAACTCCTTTGCCGCGCCTGCGCGCTGGCGCAGCAACAGCGTTGCATCCTCGGTGCCCGCCTCGCGCGCAAACGGCGCGTCGCCGTCGGCCTGCGGCCGTGTCTCGCCGTCTTCGGGGTCCAGTCGTCGATTCATCAGCGGAAAGCGCAGTGCAAGCATGCGCATATCATGGAGCCGCATGCCCCCCGCCCGCCAGCGGAGAACACCTCAGCGGCGGCGATCCGGGTGACGAGCGTGCCGACGAAGGTGCCCCTAGAACGCGTAGGCCAGGCTCACCGAGAGGTTATCGCGATCGCGGCGGGTATTGTGATCACCCGCTCCGGTGAACCACTGATACAGCGCGCGCCCGCTCAATGCCTGGGTGAAATTGATGTCGGCGCCGGCGACGATCTCTACGCGTCCCTCCACGAAGTTCTGCATAGGGAACGGCGCGACGCCGTCGACATCCCACAGCACCGCGAGCGTCGGCTTAACGGTCCAGTCGAACAGCAGATTGTTGTACTCGCTGCGCACCAGCATGCGCAGACCCCAGGAGAAGTCATCCGCGAAGCCTTTGCGTTGCTGCGTGGGCACAAAGGTGCGCGGATCCGGCTGGCCATCTGGCTGGCCGGTGCCGTCGGCGCCGGGGGCGTAGCTGGTGTTGTTGAGGTAGCCGCCCTCGAACTGCAGCTGGTCCCGCGAGGGCATGTCGTAGACCTGGGTCATGCCGGCCTCGATCAGCAGCAGTATCTGATCCGCGCCGAATGGGTTGTCGCGAATGGCCTTGATCGCGGTGAAATCCAGCTGACCGACCTTGAGCCGCTCATAGCCGGGAATCACCTGTTGGGCAGTCACACGACCGTAGCCACGATAGCTGACCAGATAGCTGGGCACCGCGACTTCAGCCGCGGGAAACGTCGCCGTGAGCAGGTCACCCAACCGGGGATAGCCAACCAGCCCCCCGAGTTCGTTGACATCAACGCCCAGTCCGGCCAGACCGTCGAGCAGCGCGGCTAGACCGCCACCGCTGAGATCACCTTCGATCTGGTTGGCCGGCAGTGCCGGCTGCAAGCCGGCAAAGATCTGATCCGGAATGTGTACCAGCAACGGCAGGTTGTCGCGGAACGAATACTCACCAGCCAGTGACCAGTCGCCGATATTGGTGTTGAAGCTGACCCCGACCATGTGGATGTCTTCGGGATACACCAGCTGCACGCGCAGCGTATCGATCGGCAGGGGCTCGCCGCGCGGCGCCAGCGGGTTGATCGCCGGCAGCGCCGGATCGCCGTTGAAGCCGTTGCAGGAGAAGTAGGCCTCCGCCAGATTCGCGGCATCACGCGCACATGAATCATCGGTCGCGATCACGTTCGAATAGGGCAGACGCGAGTGGTAGTTGAGAAAGTAGAAACCCAGCTCGGTGCCACCGTTGAGCCAGTCCGCGTAGTAGTTCAGGCGCAGCCCGTACTGGCCGCCGTGCTGCGGCTTGGTCTCCTGCGGATACACCGTGGTGGTGGTGCTGGACAAGTAACCCAAAGGCTTCGCCGCGTGGAACTGCTGGTCGGGGTCCTCGCCAAACTGGCCCAGAGAAATCTGCGCATAGCGACCGCCACCGACGAAATCCTGATCGGAGAAAAAGCTCCCGGTGGCATCGGCTTCGGTGCGCCTCCAGCCAAACTGGTACAGCAGATCGGCCGAGACGCCGTCGAGCAGATCGACCGAGAGCAACGCCAGCGGCACCGCCTGGAACACTTCGTTGATCTCGGCACCGGGCATGCGCAGGACATTGGCGTTCGGCGGGTTGATCTCAGCCAGGCTGTTCAGCTGCACCAGCGTACTCTCGCCCCAGCGCACGATCTGATTGCCCACCGAGAACGTGCCCTGACGGCTATCCCCGATGTCGAACGCATACTGCACATAGGCATCCAGCAGATAGCCCCCCAGGGCAAAAGTGCCCTCGATCTCGTCGGAGCGCGGACTGCGCCGCGGCTGGTACAGCGTGTAGGTGTGACGCTCATCGCGCCCTGCGTTCAGCGGGTCGTAGTAGCCCAGCGCCCTGACCCGCAGCAGCCAGTCGCCATAGGTCGCGGTCATGTCGGTAAACAGCTTGGTGGTCGCAGCAACGACGTCGTACCTGTCGTAGTTGAGATTGCCGTTGTCGCCGTTGACACCGCTGAAGGCACCACGGGCATCCACCAGCCGCTGATTGGGGCCCGGATCGCCGTTCAGCGAAATGCAGTCATCCGGCTGGCACAGCGTCTCCTGCCCCGGGACATTCAGCTTGCCGACCAGATCGTAATCGACATCCTGCATGCGAATGGCAGCACCGACGCTGAGCCGGCTGTTCCAGCTGATGTTGGCGCCGCCCCACTCCCAATCCAGCGCCGTCGCCGGTGCGCAGACCATCGCGCAGGCCACGCCCGTTCCCAGTAGCATTCCTCTCATCGCACGCCCCTCACGGATGATCGCCTTATTGTTGTCACAGCTGTCGCAGCCCCGCCGGGGGCTGTGGCGCATGACTTTATTCCGGCAAACTAAGGAATCGGCGCCTGGGCTGCAATATGCAGAGCGCCACCCCCCATGGGCGCTAGCGCCAGTCAGAACTTAGATGCTCATGCGTGACTCAGGTCAGATGCTCCAGATCGTCCACCGCGGCATGGTTGCCGCCGGCCTGGACGTCAACGCCATCTATGAGCGCCTCGGCTACGACGCCGAAACGCTGCCGCTGCGCGAACTGCGCACCCCCCATCAGATGCAGGCCTTCTTCTGGCGCACCCTTGAGGCCTACACCGGCGATGCCGAGATCGGCCTGCACCTGTGTCCTCACCTCCCCCCTTACCGCGGCGAGGTCCTGGAATACCTGATGTTCAGCAGCCCGACCTTGGGCGAAGGTGCGCGGCGTGCAATCAAGTACCAGCGCCTGCTGAGCGACGCGCTGGACGTACGCTTCGATGAACTGCCCGAGGGCATGTGCATCCTGGTCAACAGCACGACCGTGGACGCGCCGCAGCTGCGGCATACCGAGATCTGTGTGATCTACGAAGTCCTGCAGCTGGTGCTGAGCCTGACCGAGAACCGGTTTGCGCCGCAGCGCCTGCGGTTGCGCTGGACCCAGCGCGCAGAGCTTGCGCAGTACGAGAAGGTGTTCGGTTGTCCGGTCGAGTTTGAATGCCCACGCAACGAGCTGTGGTTCGACGCCGCGCTCGCTCAGTAGGTCGAGCATCGCCCGCGAGGTCCAGCCCCGACCCCACGAGGCGGCCGCCGGCGGCCGACCGAAGTGCGATTCGAACGCATCGATCCCAGCCGCCATCGTGTCGAGCGTCCACCGCTCGTCGAGGTAGTCCTCGACGAGCAGGGAATCCCGGATCGGGTGGGCGTGCAGCCCGACGAAGTCCCCGTCATCGAGGAGGGTTTCCAGCTGCGCCGAGTAGTTCCCGAACGCCCACCCGCTGTCGCCCCAGACCTCCTCGATCTGCAGGTCGGCCCGGATCATCCAGTTGAACACGACGGGTTTCCCCCACCGATCGGCGAACTCGCGACGGATCGCCCGGAGCTGGTCGAATCC
>JBFJJW010000089.1:0-13131 GCA_041612095.1 Solimonas sp.
ATCAGCGTGACCTGCGCGTCCGCTCCACGTGTTTCGACGCGTATGGTCAGGCTGCCCAGTTCCGCAGGATGCAGCTCGATCACGGCATCTTGCAGGTCGCCATCCACCGACCAGGCAATCCGCTCACCCAAGGCCTGCGGCCAGCCCGCCAGATCGGTGGACAGCGGAGGTGGCGGTGGAGGCGGCACCGGCGTCTGCGCCGATACCGAAGCCGGGACCTCAAAGGGTCTGGCCGCCCAGGCGGGCACCGCGGACATCGGCCCCAATTCCGCGGCCGGCATGGATGCAGACGGAGCCATCACGCGTTCCGCGGCCGGAAGCTGCGAATCCACCGAGGGCGGCGGGACAGGCAGCAGATCGTCCGCGTTCTCAAGGGGCGCCGGGCCCTCCAGCCGCCGCGGCCCAAGATCAATCCGAGCCCGGGGCAAGTCCGACGTGGAAACACCGGTTCCCGCAGGCGGGGCTGCGGTGAACTGCCGAGATTCGGGCTCGCCGGGAGCCGCGACGGCCGGCGCCTGTGCGTCCGGCAAGCCGTCGACCTGCGTCAGCGGCATTGGTGTCTGCGCCTGAACTCCGGCAGCACAACGCTCTGTTGCCGCAAGCGGACCACGCAGCCATTGCAACAGATTCTGTATGAGTGACAGACCTTCGCGTCCTTCTTCGGTGGACTGGTGCTCGGCCGCCTCGACATCGGCGTCGGCATCGGCATCGGCATCGGCATCGGGCGTCGCCACATGCTCCGCCACCGAAGTCAAAGCCGGCTCGGCCGAAGCCGAATCCTGCCCGCCAGCGCCAATCAGTGCCTGGAACATGCCCGCGTCGCAGGAGGGGGTAGCCCCTGCAGGCATCCGCGAGCCGCTGATCCGGTCAGCCGCTGAAGGCGCAGCAACGGCCACCGTGGCCGGGTGCGCGCTCTCAGGCACCGGCGTGGCCGACAGGCCCATCCTCAGCATCGGTTGTCGGTCGCTCGCAGCTGGTGCTGGCGCAGTGCCTGTTCATCAAGGCGTTGCTGGATGATTCGCGCCTCGGTACGTCGCTCGCGCACCCGATAGGTCTCGGCCAGCAGCTCCAGCGTGTCCGCTTCGCGGTGACGCAGCAACCAGCGTGCGCGTTCGGCCGCCAGCTCCTGCTGGGCCTTGATGACCAGCTGTCGCTGAAACGCCTCGGCTTCGCGCAGACGCGCGATGAACTGGCGCGCGTTCAACAGCAGCTGGGTCGTGCCGCAGACAATCCTGCGCTCGTAGTCAACGCGATAGTCAATCAGCTCCTGCAGGCGATGCTCGCGCTCCGCGACGAGGCGATGCGCATCCGCCAGCTGTCGGGACGCTTCGTCCTCACGGTTGTCGACGAGCAACTGCAGCGGTTCCAGACGTTGCGACATCAAGGGTGACATGCGCTATCTCCGCTATTTCATGAGTTGGGCGAGGGCATCGACACTGGCGCGCAGTCCGGCCGCCTGCTTTACGTCCTGCCGCAGAAACTCTTCAATCTTCGGCCACTTGGCAATCGCGGAGTCCACCCGCGGATCCGCGCCACTCTGGTAGGCACCGATCGCGATCAGATCGCGGTTGCGCTGATACGCCGAGAACAGCGCGCGGAACTGTCGCGCTGACGCCTGATGTTCCGGCGCAACGATCTCGTTCATCACCCGCGAGATCGACGGCTCGATATCCACGGCCGGATAGATGCCGGCGTCGGCAATGCTTCTCGACAGCACGATATGGCCGTCCAGTACGCCGCGGGCAGCGTCGGCAATGGGGTCCTGGGGATCATCCCCTTCCGTGAGCACGGTGTAGAACGCAGTGATCGAGCCGCTCCCGCTCACGCTGTTGCCGGCACGCTCGACCAGCTGCGGCAGACGCGCGAACACCGATGGTGGATAACCACGTGTGGTGGGGGGCTCGCCTATCGCCAGACCGATCTCGCGCTGCGCCTGCGCAAAACGGGTGAGCGAGTCCATCAGCAGCAGCACGTGACGGCCCTGATCCCGGAAATACTCGGCGATGGCCGTTGCCGTATAGGCCGCCCGCAATCGCAGCAGCGGCGAACGATCGGCCGGCGTCGCTACCACGCAGGCGCGACGCATGCCTTCGGCGCCAAGATTGTGGTCGAGAAAGTCCCGGACCTCGCGTCCACGCTCGCCGATGAGCCCGACCACGATCACGTCCGCCTGGGTAAAGCGCGTCATCATTCCCAACAAGGTCGACTTGCCGACGCCGGTACCCGCAAACAAGCCCAGACGCTGGCCTCGACCGACTGTCAGCAGGCTGTTGATGACCCTGACACCCACGTCCAGCGGCTTGGTGATCGGTTCGCGTGCCAGCGGGTTCAGCGTGCGTCCGTATAGCGGGACATGTGCATTGCACACCAACCTGCCACGCCCATCCAGCGGCCTGCCTTCCCCATCCAGTACGCGACCCAGCACGGCGTCACCAACCGATACCTCCGCGGTATGCCCAAGCGGAACGACGCGCGCCAGCGGCTGCAGCCCCTGCAGGTCGCCGGAGGGCATCAGGAACACGCGCTCCCCGGAGAAGCCGACGGCCTCGGCCTCGATGCTGCTGCCGTCGCGGTTGATGATGCGCGCGCGCCCGCCCAGCGGCAGTGGACAGCCGACGGCCTCCAGGGTCAGACCGACCACCCGCCGCAGCTGGCCCTCGATCCGAAAATCCGGCACATGCGCAGCCAGCTTCGCCTGCTGCTGCAGGCGCGCCTGGTAGCGCTGATTGGCGTCGGCAACAAAGGTGTTCATGAGCGCGGCTGCCGATTCGTCACGTCGGTTCTCCGATCAGATTGCTGCTGAGGGCAGAGAGACGTGCGTCCAGGCGCGTGTCCAGTTGTGTGGACTCCGTCACCACCCGGCACTCCCCGCGGGCCAGGGCATCATCGACCACGATCTTGAAGCTGTGCGCCTCCGGCGGTGCCGGCAAGCGCTCGCCGATCAGCTGCGCGTCTTCAGCATGCAGATGCAGGCGCACATCCCGCACATACGCGGGCAGCGCATCCAGCGCCTCGCGGGCAATGCGTTCGATCGCCTCCGGCGCCTGCTGCAGCTCGGCCAGAACCAGACGCCTGGCGATGGCGCAGGCGGTATCGAGCAGCATGCGTTCCACCGCTTCGTCGAGATGTGCCAGCGGGCGCTGCAGGTGATCAATCAGCGCACGCAGGCGTTCGACCTCCTGCTGCATCGCATGGTGGCCGGCGGCGTAGCCCTCCGCATGGCCGCGCCGCAAGCCTTCCTGATAGGCGGCCACCTCAATCTGATCCAGTTGCTCGGCAGTGTGCAGTCCGCCGTGAGCGCTCTCTTCCGGTGTATCGAAGACCGGCATCTGCCAGCGTGACATCGCGGTGGCGGGCGCAGTGATCGGCTCGATCGCAGCGCTCTCGTCTACCGTAGCGGCGTCGTCGATGTCCATCAGACCATCTCCTCGCCTTTGCCGCCCAGAACGATGGTGCCGGCATCAGCCAGACGTCGTGCAGCGGCCAGAATCTCCTTCTGCGCGCCTTCGACCTCGGAGAGCTTGGCCGGCCCCTTCGCCTCCATGTCATCGACCAGCATTTCGCTGGCGCGCTTGGACATGTTGCGCAGTATCTTGTCCTTGACCACCGGCTCGGCCCCCTTGAGCGCCATGCCCAGAGTCTCGGTGGAGATCTCGCGCAGCAAGGTCTGGATGCTGCGGTCATCAACCGCACCCAGATCATCGAACACGAACATCAGGTCCTGTATGCGCTGCGAGAGGTCGCCATCTACCTCGCCGATCTTGCCGATGATGGCCTGCTCGGTGGTGGTGTCCATCAGGTTGAGTATCGTCGCCGCGACCTTGACGCCGCCGACGCTGGAGGCCTTGAGATTGCTGCCACCCGAGAACTGCTTTTCCATGATCTCGTCCAGCTCGCGCAGTGCCTGCGGCTGTATGCCATCGAGGCGGGCGATGCGCATCAGCACGTCACCGCGCATGCGCTCCGGCAGCTGCGCGACCACGTCCGCAGCCTGATCCGGGTCCAGATACGCCAGAACGATGGCGACGATCTGCGGGTGCTCGTTGCGGACGATATCGGCCACCGCTCGCGTTTCCATCCACTTCAGCGCCTCCAGTCCCTTGCTGTTGCGGCCCAGCAGGATGCGGTCGATCAGGCCGTTGGCCTTGTCCTGGCCCAATGCGTTCACCATGACCCGGCGCACGTAGTCGTCGGCGCCCACACCCAGCGACGTCTGCGAATCCAGCATCTGCACGAAGTCATCCATGACCAGGGTCGCGCGCTCGCGGGTGACGTTGGAGAGCGAAGCCATCGCCGCGCCGACCTTCTGCACGTCCTTTGCTCCCATGTGCTTCAGCACCTCGGCGGCTTCTGCTTCGCCGAGTGACATCAGCAGTATCGCGGCGCGTTCCACACCGCTGGGACTGCTCATCGCGGGTGTCGTATCCCCCATTAGGCCTCCTGCCCCACCCAGTTCTTGACCACCTGAGCGACGCGCTTGGGGTCCTGCGCCACAGCCTGCTTGGCGGCCTGCAGCTTCTGCTCGTAGCCGATCTGCTGGGCGCTGACCGCGGGCATTGGCTGCTGGCCTCGATCGTTCGGCAGTGCACGGGTGTCGTCCATGACCATCCCCGGCAAGGCAGCGGGCATTGCCGCCTTGATGGGCGCATTCAGCAGACTGCGCAGTGCGGGGCGCAGTACCACGAAGATCAGGATCAGCAGCAGCAGCAGGCCGACGGCCATGCGCGCGTAGCTCTGGACCTGCGGCTCGCGCCACATCGGCAGCGGTGCCAGATCGGCGATTTCGTTCTGCAGAAAGGCCGAGTTCTGCACGACGACGCTATCACCGCGTGCGGCTGTGAACCCCACGGCCTCCTTGACCAGCGCCTCGACCTTGGCCAGCTCCTGAGCGCTCAGCGGCTTGAGTTCAGTCTCGCCCGGCTTGCCGTCCGGTTTGGGTCGCGGCACATGGTCCACCAGCACCGCGGCCGAAAGCCGCTGCAGCTTGCCGGATGACTGCCGCGTATGGCTCAGAGTGCGGTCCATCTCGTAGTTGCGGCTGGCGTGCTTGCTCTGTGTCTGGAGCCCGCCATCTGCACCACCGCCCAGATCATTCACGGGCTGTGCGTTTGCAGCGCCCGGCGCCTGATTGGAGACCGCGCCCGGTACCCCGGCCGCACCGCCGGCAGCCGCGCTGGCAGCACCCCCGGCGCCACCGACGCGGGACATATCCTCGGTGATCTGCTCGCTGCGGATCTTGGCCGGGTCCGGGGCGTAGCTTTCGCGAGCCTCCTCGGTGACCGAGAAGTCGATGTCCACCGCCACCTGCGCGCTGACACGTCCGGGGCCGACCAGCGGTGCCAGCAGCTGTTCGATGCGACGCGCATAGTCACCCTCGACCCGACGCTGATAATCGAGCTGCTCGGCGCTCTGAACCATGGCGCTGTCGCCCTGATTGGACAGCAGGCGGCCCGACTGATCGACCACCGTGACATCCTGCGGCGATAGTCCCGGCACGCTGGAGGCGACCATGTGAACGATGGACGCCACCTGGTTCTGCTCCATCTCGCGACCGGAGTGCAGCTGCACGAACACCGAGGCACTGGGCGCTTCACGATTGCGGGTGAAGGCCGATGGTTTGGGGATGGCCAGATGCACACGCGCACCCCTTACCGGCTGCAGGTTGCCGATGGTGCGCGCCAGTTCGGTCTCCAGCGCGTGCTGGTAACGCGCCGTCTCCACGAACTGACTGGTGCCGAAACCCTGCTCCTGCTGCATGGCCTCAAAGCCCTGGGCCGAACCGCGCGGCAACCCCTGCCCTGCCAGCTTGATGCGCGCCGCGTGCACCTGGTCGGCGGGGACTGAAACCGCGCCACTGTTCCGGTCCACGTTGAACGGAATCATGGCCGCGCGCAGGGCCTCGGACAGCTCGGCTGCGTCGCGATCCGAGAGGTTGGCATAGACCGGCACGTAGGCGGGCTGCTGCGACCAGCTCCAGCCCCAGAGGCCGACCGCCACCGCGGCAGCAATGCCCAGCAGCACCGTCAGCTGTCGCAGCGCCGGAATATCCTTGAGATGCCGAATGGCCGGCATTGATGGAGGAGTTGCCATGTCTCAGTTCACAGGGGCATGTTCATGATGTCTTGATAGGCCGCCACCAGACGGTTGCGGACCTCGACCATGCCGCGGAACTCCACCTGCGACTTCGCGCCCGCCATCATCACCGTTGCAAGATCGGTCGTGCGATCGCCACGCGCAAAGGACTCCTGCAGCCGAGCCGAGGTCTGCTGCGTCTGATTCACCTGGTCAATCGCTCCCCTGAGCAAACTGTCGAAGCCGACCTTCGGGGCGGCCGCGGTCGCTTCGGCGGCGGCCGGCCGAAAGCTGGCCTGTGACTGCAGCGTGCGTATCTGCGCCAAAACCCGACTGACATCCATATCGCTCATGCCGACGTCCACAGTGGTTCCCGGTGTCAGGGCTGCAAGACCTGTTCCCGGCTGCCGGCAGGCACTGGCGGCGGCGGCGTCAACAAACCGGCGGCAAACCCCGCCCCCGCGCGAACCGCTCGCCGCCAATTGTTCGACGGACGCTGGCGCGTGCGCGCCGAAGCTGCCGGCCCTTGGATCGCGGCGGGCCTCATAATCCCGTTGCCTGCAAGCACACCCGGTCACTGCCTGCAGGGGCCGGGCTGGAGGCGCGGACGCAGTGACCGTTCCAGCGACCTTGCAGGCCGAATTCCGCAGACCCCTCGAATGAGAGAAATAATGTACGACCACAACAGTGTGCTGATAGCCGGACTGCTGCTTCTGGCGCTGGCAGCCGCTATCGAGGCGGGGTACCACCTGGGCATACGCTCCAGACCAATGGCCTCGGATTCTTCCAAGACCCACATCAACACCATTCAAGCCTCACTGCTGGGCGTGCTGGCACTGCTGCTCGGCTTCACGTTCTCGATCTCACTGCAGCGTTTCGACAAGCGCAGCGAGGCGGTGATCGACGAGGCCAATGCCATCGGCACCGCTTACCTGCGCACGCAATTGCTGCCACCCGCGCTAGGCGAGGACGCCCGGCAACAGTTGCGGCAGTATCTGGACCTGCGCTTGGCATCGGGGGCGATCGCGCTCGCGAATCCAGCGGCACGGCACGCGCTGCTGGATCAGGCCGGCCGCCAGCAGAACCGCTTGTGGCAGCAGGCGGTGCTGGCTGCCGAGGCCGACAGCCGGCCCGTCACCTCGGGCCTCTACCTACAGGCCCTGAACGAGCTGATCGACGCCTATGGGCGCCGCGACGCCGCGTTGAATCGACATGTGCCGGAAGTGGTGCTGCTCCTGCTGTTTACGACCTTCCTGCTGACCAGCACCATCGTCGGCTACTCGGCCGGCCTCGCCGGCCACCGCGCGACGTTCGTGACCTACGTCATGATCAGCCTGATCGTGGTCCTGGTGTTCATCATCGTTGACCTGGATCGACCTCGTCGCGGCCTGATTCAGGTCGACCAGACCAGCCTGATGGACCTACGCGAGACGATGTCATCATCCCCCCTGCAGTCGCTGGCTGCTCCGGCAGGTCATGCGCGCTGATGCGGCATCCTGCTCTCCTGTATTCCTGCTGGAGTCGCACTCACTTCGGCACAGCACAGGCTCAAAGCCCGTGCTAGCCTCAGGCTTGTGTCCGGCATGCGCGCATACAATCCTTGGGGGAGAACAATAATGAAAAGAGCGTCATGGCTGGCAGGTCTTTACCTCGTTGCCGGCAGCCTCGTAGGCGGCGCGTACTCGTCAGCGGCGACGGCGGGCGATCAGGATTTCGTGGTCGAGAACGCCACCGGGGTAGACATCCATCAGCTTCACGTATCTCCACACTCGACCAACGACTGGGAAGAGGACATCCTCGGACAGGACGTACTGCTCGCCGGCGATAGCGTGGAGATCACCTTCAGTCGAGACGAAGACGAGGAAATGTGGGACCTGCAGGTTACCGACAGCGACGGAAACGCCATCGTCTGGGAAAACCTCAACCTGCTCGAGATCTCGAACGCCACCCTCCATTACCGTAATGGTCGCGCCTGGGCCGATCTAGAGTAGCCGCTTCGCATCGGGGGCGGTCGTCGTGTCGGGCCGCCCCTGACCGCAATGGCCATATCGAAGATGCAAGACTCTGCGCTCGAGTCCGCCGGCTTGCGCGCCAGGACCGGCGCCACGCCGATCGACACGGTGCGGCCGTTGACGGTGACGACGTCCCTGATGCCAGCGACCTATGGCGCGGGCTAATGGAACGGTACCGTGCTGATCAGGAAGGCCGCTGGATTTCCGATCGGGTGGCTGCTGCCGGTCATCGCCGCACCGGCGCTCTGACATCAGGCACAGGTCACCCCGGAGAAGATGGCGATCTCCGCACGCATCGTTCCGAGCACGTTGCAGCCGCCCGCTGTAGAGTTTCCCGGACCGCCAAGCTAGCGGTCAGTACGCCAAACCTTCCACGGCACGACAAGGACACAATGAGATGAACGGCTACTTCGTGGTAACAGGATTGCTGTTCTTGCTGGTGGGCCTGCGCGCACTCCTCAACCCGATTGCTGCGGTGGCAACGCCCTACTCGCTGACCGCCGACAGCGTGGATGCCCGGAACTATCTGCGTTCGGGCGCGGGGGGCGTGGCCATCGCCTGCGGCGCCGTGTTCCTGGCTGCAGTGTTCATCCCGGCCCTGGCATTCGCCGCGCTGGTGGTTGCGGTGACGCTGCTGGGTGGCCTGGTCTCAGGTCGCCTGTTCAGTCTGGCGGTAGACGGGCGGCCGGGCATCACACCGTGGATTGCGGGCGCGGCAGAGTGCCTGGGGCTGGCGATGGGCGGCTACTGGCTATGGCAGCTGCTGACGAACGGGCAGTAACAAACCCTACAGATTCGCCGTAACGGACACGGGAGCATTGGGCATGACTCAAGAAAAGCTTGAAGCCTCCCGCAACCGCGGTGGCCGCCACTACGCGCTGGCGCGCCTGGCCGGCGCTTGGCAGGGACGCTCCCGCGTCTGGCTGCAGCCGGACCAACTGGCGGACGAGTCGAGCATCTTCGGCACCATCCGCGTGGTGCTCGGCGGCCGCTTCGTGATCCACGAATACCGGACCGAGTTTGGCGGCGAGTCGCAGCAGGGCATTGCGATCATCGGCTATCACCTCGACCGTCAGCGCTTCGAATCGGCCTGGATCGACAGCTTCCACACCGGCACCGGCATCATGTTGTCGACCGGAACCGACGGCGACGCCAGCACGGCGGTACTCGGCCATTACGGCGATGGCAGTGGCGGACCCGATTGGGGCTGGCGCACCACGCTTGATCATGTGGACGAGGACCATCTGCTGATCACCGCCTGGAACATTGCCCCGGACGGCGCCGAGGCCAAGGCGCTGGAAGTCAGCTATGCCCGCCGCAGAGAGATCACCTGACCATTCGACCGAGCCCATGCCATGAAGCTCCCCCTGCAGTTGTTGGTACGCGACCTGCTGATGGTCGGCGCAACCCTGGGCTTGTGGATCTGCAGCCGCCAGCTTGACGGCCAGACCGGCGCGCTGGCGACATCGGTTGCCATCGCCGCCGGGATGATGACCGCGGTCAGCGGATACCTGGCACACGAGTGGGGCCACCTGTGCGGCGCGCTGTTGCGCGGCAGCGTTGTTGAACTGCCCAAGGGCGTCTTCGCGGTGTTTCTGTTCAAGTTCAACTCAGAGCAGAACAACCGCGAGCAGTTCCTGTGGATGAGCATGGGCGGCTTTGTCGCCAGCGCCTTGGTCATCGCGCTATTGCTCTCGCTGCTGTCGTTTGACCGACTGGCCGATCAGGTCGCGCTGGGCCTGACGCTGGCTGGCGTGATCGCAACGCTGGTACTCGAAGTACCGCCCGCGGTGCGGGTCTACCGCGGCGCCGACCTGCCGCGCGGTGCGGCCTATAGCGGGTCCTAGCGGCGCGCCGCCAGGCCCTGATCAGCGTTTGCCAGACCGCTTTTCTTCAGGCTTGCGGCGATCATCTGCTGTCGCCGGGCCGATGCGCGTCGGTGAAAACGACGGCGGGTCTGAAGCCGGGAACGAGTCGTAGGAGGCCTGCTCGACGACATCCTCGGGGTCTACCTCCGGGGCCTGCCCGGCGGTCTTGTCCGAGCGGCGCTTGATCACGTGCAGCGTCGATCGGCGGGCGTCGGTATTGGCGTCAATGGTCCGTGGCAGCATCGGCTTGGTTTCCGATTCCAGGTCTGGGCCCATGGGCTACTCCAGTTGGGGTGGGCTTCCGCAGCGTGCACGAGTAGGCTGCTGCGAGACTTCGGCTTCAGGTTAGCGAACGCTGGCAAACTCGCGGCTGAACACGCGCGGAAATACCTGTGATCAGGGGTGTACATCCTCAAGCTCGCTCAAATCGTCGCGATTGAGCCCGTACTTGCGCAGCTTCTCCACCAGCGTTGTGCGCCGGGTATTGAGCAGCTTCGCCGCATGGGCGACGACACCGCCCGCCTGGCGCAATGCCTGCCGGATCAGATTGAGCTCGATGCGCTCGATATGGTCCTTGAGATTGACCCCATCTTCCGGCAGCTCATCCGAAGCCGCAGTCGGGGCCGGGATGTAGTCGGCACTGCGCTGCGCGCCCAGGGCCGACGGCAGCGTCATCGGGTAGCTGCCGCCGCTGCCGACGGCCACTAGTAAGCGCGGCTGCTCGATCTGCGCGGCGGCTTCGGCGGCCTGTGCCCGGTAGCGGGCCGGCAACTCGGCGATCGTCACGGTGGTCCGCGGATGCAGCACGGCCAGGCGCTCAATCAGGTTGGCCAACTCGCGTACGTTTCCGGGCCAATGATAGGCACGCAGCGCATGCACGGCTTCCGGTGCCAGCCGCACCTGGCCGTGACCACTGCGATCCAGCGCCTGTATGAGGTCGTCAATCAGCAGCGGCAAATCCTCCAGCCGCTCACGCAGCGGCGGCATCTCCACCGGAAACACGTTGAGCCGGTAATAGAGGTCTTCGCGGAACGTGCCCTTGATGATGGCGTCTTCAAGATTGCGATGGGTCGCGGTGATGATGCGAACATCGCACTGCGAGCTGCGATTGGATCCGACGCGCTCGTAGGTACGCTCCTGCAGCACTCGCAGAATCTTGACCTGCATCGGCAGCGGCATGTCGCCGATCTCATCCAGGAACAGCGTGCCGCCGTCCGCCATCTCGAAGCGGCCACGGCGCGCAGTGATGGCGCCGGTGAACGCGCCCTTCTCGTGGCCGAACAGCTCGCTCTCCAGCAGGTCGTGCGGGATCGCACCGCAGTTGACGGCAACGAACGGGCGGCCCCTGCGCGGCGACTGTTCATGAATGGCGCGTGCGACCACTTCCTTGCCGGTGCCGGACTCGCCGGTGATCAGTACCGTCGTATCAAATCCCGCCACCTGCTCGATCATCCGCCGCAGGCGGCGTACCGCTGCGGACTGCCCAGTAGGACCCGACTGCCGCGCAGGATGCGTGGCCTGCTCCATGTTCAGCAGTCCGGCCCGGCGCAGCATCTCGCTCAGCTGCGCGTAACGCACCGGGGTGTCCAGCGACAGGCAGGCGCTGGCATCCAGCTTGCAATGTGCTCTCACGCCATCGAAGTACGGTTGCAACACCAGCAGCGGTGGGTGCATGCGATCACGTCGCAACCATTCAACAAACGGCGTGAGGGCCTCGATCTCGACCTGGCCCAGAATCACCGCCAGCCATTCGCCGGGCCTAGCGGCCTTGAGATCCAGCTCACCTGGCGCGCCAACGACGACTGCCCGGTGGTCAATGAACTCCAGCACCGCGCGCAGGCTCTCGGCGCGCTCCGCGTCCCCGTCAATGACCAGCACGCGGCCCTCAGACATGAGCGGTCTCCGGTTCAGCGCCAACTTTCAGACCCACGAACTTGAACACTTCGGTCTCATAGTTGCGCTTGTTGATGAACCCGTCCGCTCCAACCTGATTCACAAACTCGCGATGAGCCTCATCGTCGTAGTGGCTGGAGATGAGGACGAAGGGCGGCGCAGGCAGGGCCTTGATCAGGCGCGCGGCCTGCAGGCCGCCCATCGCCGGCATCGCCAGGTCCATGATCACCAGATCAGGCTTCAGCGCCTGCGCCATCTCAACTGCCTGATGGCCATCACGTGCCTCGCCTATCACCTGAATCTGCGGGTAATCCGCCAGCAGGTGTCGGGCCAGGATCAAAAACGGGCGGTTGTCGTCAACCAGCAGCGTTCGCATTGTTCTCATGTCCGGCTCCCTGTGTCTCGTATACATTCCTTCGCCAGCACTCAAACCCGGAGTGCACTTCTGCCGACTGGTCGCTGCTCGATCCGCTCCTTCACCGGGGGAATGCGCATGGCCTCCCGATACTTGGCGACCGTGCGGCGCGCCACATGCACGCCATTGCGGGCTAGGATCGCCGTGATGTCGCCATCGCACAATGGAGAATTTCTACTTTCGGCATCAATGATCTTGCGGATCATGGCCTTGACCGCAGTACCGGAGGTTTCGCCGTCGCCACCGGCGCGTCCTGCAATCTGCGAAGGGAAGAACGCCTTCAGCTCGTACACGCCCCAGGGCGTCTGCACCCATTTCTGGCTGGTGACACGGCAGATCGTCGATTCGTGCATGCCGATCGCATCCGCGATCTCGCGCAGCGTCAGCGGCGCCATACCTTCCTCTCCGCGCTCCAGGAAACGGGTCTGCCGCTCGAATACTGCGCGCGCGGCCCGCAACAGGGTGTCGTGGCGCATCTCCAGGCCGCGGACCAGCCAGCGCGCTTCCTGCAGCTGATCGCGCAGCGCCTTGTGTCCGCTGAGCTGCGTCACCGAGCGCTCATACATGCGGTTGACGCGCAAGCGTGGCGTGCGGCCGTTGTTCAGGTCCAGCTTCCAGTTGCCGGGACGTCCACTGATCGTGAGGTCCGGCACCACAGCCTGCGCCGGTGCCGACATCGCGGCTCCGGGCTTGGGATTCAGAGACAGAATCAGGTCCAGCGCATCGTGCAGCTCCACGGCATCGATTCCCAGCGCCGAACGCAGCTCCGAGAGATCACCACTGGCGACACGATCGAGGCAGGCGGCAACGATGAACTCGGCCAGATTGAGGCCACGCGTATCGGGTGGCCGCACGCGCAACTGCAGCAGCA
>JBFJJW010000090.1:0-13040 GCA_041612095.1 Solimonas sp.
CGAAGGTGACGCTGGCAATCACCGCATCACGCGGCGCGATGATGGTTGTTTCCATCTTCATGCTTTCCATGACCAACAGGGTTTTTCCCTTGCGTACGGTGTCGCCAGCCTTGACCTCGACCGCGACTATGCTGCCGGGCATTGGTGCCTTGATCTGATCGTCCGATGAGCCGCCAGCCTGCGCAGCCAGCCGATCCAGCGGATGCCGGTAGCGCAGCTGATGCGCCTCGCCGTCGAGATGGACGAAAACCTCGTCGCCCAGGGTGGCGACGACCACTTCAACCCGGCGCGGCCCCACGGTCAGCCAGGTACGGCCATCGGGGCTGGTCTGCAGATCAATGTCCAGCGTGTGCTCACCCAGGTGCAGGCGATACGCCTTGGCACTGCGTGACAGTTCGAGATTGTGCTCGGCGTCGCCGAGCTTGAATGCGTGGTGCATGGTTTTCAGTTCCTGCTTCCCTCTCCCGTGTGCGGGAGAGGGGCTGGGGGAGAGGGAGTATCCGAGCTACGGTTTGGAAACATGCTCAATTTCTCCAGGCGCCCATGGCCGCGTGCATGTCGGGCACGGCGTCCGCCACGTCGCGCATCGGTCGCGTGCTGAGCGCTGCCGCTGCAAGCAAGGCGTGCAGCGTGGACGAAGACAGTTCGGGATCGGCTGCGATCTGCGGATTGGCATCCAGAAAGCCGGTGTGCACGTCGCCGGCCACGAAGGCCGGGTGCGCCAGCAGGCGACGCAGGAACGCGGTATTGGTCTTGCACCCCAGCAATACGGTTTCGGCCAGCGCACGATCAGCGCGCGCAATCGCGTCGTTGCGATCCGTTCCGCGCACGATCAGCTTGGCGATCATCGGATCGAACGCCGCGGTCACCTCCCCGCCCTGCAGAATGCCGCTATCCCAGCGTACGCCCTCGCCCTGCGGCGGCTGCAGCACCATGACCGGGCCCGTGGTGGGCGTATAGCCCCGACCGGGATCTTCGGCATAGATGCGGAACTCAATGGCATGGCCCTGCGCCTGCACGTCAGCCTGCGTGTAGCCCAGAGGCTCGCCTGCGGCGATGCGCAGCTGCTCCAGAACCAGATCCTTGCCGGTGATCTCCTCGGTCACCGGATGCTCCACCTGCAGACGCGTGTTCATCTCCAGAAAGTAGAACTCCCCGGACTGACCGAAGATAAATTCGACGGTGCCCGCGTTACGGTAGTTGGCGGCGCGCGCAATGCCGGCTGCGGTCTCGCAGATCTTCTCGCGCAGCGCGGCGTCCAGTGCCGGCGACGGCGTCTCCTCCACGATCTTCTGGAAGCGGCGCTGCACCGAGCACTCGCGTTCGAACACATGCACCACGTTGCCGTGGGCATCACCCAACACCTGCACCTCGATATGGCGCGGGTTTTCGATATACCGCTCCACGTACAGACGACCATCACCGAAGTAGCGCTGACCCTCGCTGCGCGCGCGTTCGATCTCGGCATCCAGCACCGCCAGATCACGCACGATGCGCATGCCCTTGCCACCGCCGCCGGCGGAGGGCTTGATCAGCAGCGGCGTGCCGACCTTGCGGGCGCGTTCATTGAAGGTCTTGGGGTCATCGTCTTCAATCGCGCTGGGCGCTACCGGAAAGCCACCCTTTTCCACGAAATTGCGCGCCCGCACCTTGTCGCCCATCAGCGTGATCTGTTCGGGGGTCGGGCCGATGAACACCAGGCCTGCCGCCTCCACGGCTGCGCAGAACCCAGCGTTCTCGGAGAGAAAGCCATAGCCCGGATGGATGGCGCCGGCGCCGCTGGCCTTGGCGGCCGCCAGTATCTGCGGAGCATCGAGGTAGGCCGCGACCGGCGTGCTGCCGGTGATCTCGATGGCCTGATCGGCCATCTGCACCGCCAGGGTGCCGCGATCGGCGGCGTGAAAGACGACGATGCCCTTGAGGCCCAGGCGCTGCACGGTGCGCAGCACGCGTACGGCGATCTCGCCGCGATTGGCGACCAGCACGGCCTGGAACGGCCACGCCTTGGTATCAGTTGAGTCTTGGCTCATGCATGAACCCTGCGTTTGGTAGGTGGGGAAACAGATTTCCGGGATGGACGCTTGCTGGCCGCTGCGCGACCCGTCAGGCCTTCGCACAGCAGCGCGGTGATCTGATCGGCAATCCGATCAATGTCGAGTGCGCCGCGACCGCAGACATAGTTCCAGCTGTGGTGCTCGATGCCGCCGTACACCATGGCGCGCAGCAGCGCCGGCGGCAGGTCGGCGCGAAACTCGCCTTCAGCCATGCCGGCACTGATCACATCGACCAGCAGCTGGGTATAGCGACGGTTGAGGTCGTGCAGCACCGTGCCGCGATAGTCATGCTCGGACTGCACTTCACGAAACATCAGCCGGCACAGCAGCGGGTTGTCACGCACGGCGCGCAGGTGACGCCAGACCAGCAGATGCAGCCGCGCGCGGTGACCGTCCAGCCGCGCCAGATCGCGCGCGTAGTCGCCGAACATCTCTTCGTACCAGTGCTCAAGCACGCTCAGCAGCAGCTCGCGCTTGGTGGCGAAGTACTTGTAGATCGTGCCCTCCACCACGCCGATGCGCTGCGCGATCTCCGCCACGGCTGCGGCCTCGTAGCCTTTCTCGCAGAACAGATCACGGGCCGCCTTGAGAATCTCGTCCACGCGCTGCTCGCGCGCCAGACGCGGCGCGTGCACACGGGCGCTGCGGAGCGGTGGCTTGCGGCTCATGCCAGATGTTCGGTCGCGATCCACTTCTGATCGATCCAGCTCACCGGCACGTCGATGGGCACATCCATCAGGATCTGCGCCAGCATCTTGCCCTGCGGGTCATAGCGCAGGCTGGCCATGCCGCCCCCGCCCAGGGCATTTGCCAGCAGGAAGTTGAAGCCCAGAAGGCCGGGCAGCTCGTAGCGCTGCACGGGGCCTTGAGCAAAATGCGCGAGGTAACGCTGCACTGCTTCCGCCGTGAGCCAGCGTCGCAGCAGCGGCACGAACTCCGGCCGGCGTGCCAGCACGCCGATATTGGCGCTGTCGCCCTTGTCACCACTGCGTCCGTAGGCCAGTGCAATCAGCGGCACGGTGCGTGTGGGCTCGTCGGTGTCCTCGTACGCGATCACCGGCTCGGCATCCAGCGGGGCCGAGGCGCCATGCTTGGGAACCACCTGGCTGTAGCTGACGTTGCGGCTGCCGACCTCGACGCCGATCTCGACGCTGGTCTTGGGCACCAGACAGGAAAACAGACGCACCAGCGGCGTCGGCGACGGGCGACCACCGGAGAATCCGGTAATGCCCTGCGCCATGGCCGTTGCCGGCGGTATGAACTCGCGGCCGAACAGCTCCAGCGCGGCCTTGTCGGCATGGTGAACGCTGAGCTTGAGCACGACCTCACGGGCGGCACGCGCCCGGCTGTTGGCACCCCAGTTGCTCTCGCTGCCGAGCACCTCGACATCGGTGCGCGTGTAATCAGCCAGACCACGCTCGCCGAACAGACGGCGTGTGCGCTTGAGGATGGCGGCGGCGACCGCTTCGGCCTTACTGACCGCATCGCGGCCGCCGATCATCATCGTGCCGCTGGCGCGGAAACCATCCTGAAAGGTCGCGGACACCTTGTAGCTGTGCGTCGGTGCCCAGCCGCGCGCACCCTTGACCTCGACGCGATCCCGACCCACCTGGCGCAGACTGACGTTGCGGAAATCACAGCTGACGTCCGGCAGCAGATAGGCGGCCGGGTCACCAATTTCGTAGACGATCTGCTCGGCAACCGTCTCCGGTGCCACACGCCCGCCCGTACCTGCGGGCTTGGTGACGATGAACTGGCCGCCGGGTTCACAGATGGCAATGGGAAAGCCCATGTTGTCCCAGTCACCCGCTACTTTCTCCCAATCGGTGGAGATGCCGCCGGTGGCCTGCGCGCCGCATTCGACGACGTGGCCGGCCAGACTTCCGGCGGCCAGCAGGTCGTAGTCTTCCGGGCCCCAGCCAAACTCATGGATCAACGCGCCCAGCACCACGGCGGAATCCACACAGCGGCCGGTGACCACGATGTCCGCGCCGGCTGCCAACGCTGCGGCAACCGGAAACGCGCCGAGGTAGGCGTTGACGCTCCAGGGTTTGTCCGGAAAACGCTCGCCGCTGAACATCTCGCGCACATCCTGCGCCTTGAGTTCGGCCGCGCGCGGCAGCAGGTCATCACCGGTGACGATACCCACCGTCAGTTCGATGCCCTGCGCCTGGAGTCTGGCTTCTATGGCCGCCTTGCAGGCCTGCGGATTGACGCCACCGGCATTGGTCACGACCTTGATGCCGTGCTGCTTGATCTTCGGCGCCAGTCGCGCGACGACATCCGGGAAATCGGTCGCGTAACCGGCGTTGGGGTCCTTGGCCCTTGCGCGCGCCAGCAGCGACATCGTGATCTCGGCCAGATAGTCGAGTACCAGATAATCGATCTCGCCGGATTCCACCAGCTGCCGCGGGCCTTCAGCCGAATCGCCCCAGAAGCCGGCACCACAGCCTATGCGCACCTGTTGTTTCATGGTCCTGCTCCCTGCATGCAGTGAGTACGAATGCGGCCTGACGCCCGCTCAGTTGCCGGTGAAATTGGGCGGCCGCTTTTCCTGGAAGGCTGCCATGCCTTCCTTGGCGTCCTGCGTGCTGGACATCACCGGCACCATCGCCTGCGCATACTCCAGGGCCTCGCGCAGGCCCATGTCACGCGTGGCATTGAACGCCTGCTTGCCCAGGCGAATCGCCGTGGGCGATTTATCGACGATGCGCGACAGCAGCCAGTCGAGCTTGGTGTCCAGCTCCGCGCGCGGCACCGCATAGCTGAGCACGCCCCAGTCCAGCGCATCCTGGGCGCTGAACTGCTCGCCGGTGATGCACATCTCCTGCAGCTTGCGCGGCGGCAGGATGCGCAGCATGTAGGGCAGGATCATCATCGGCGTCATGCCGATCTTGGATTCGGTGGTGCCAATGCGGATGTCGTCCGCCCCCACGGCCATGTCACAGGCACAGAGCAGACCGAAGCCGCCGGCCATGGCATGACCGTTGACGCGCGCAATCACCGGCAGCGGACACTCCTGCAGGCGCTTGAACAGATCGACGATGTAGTGCTTGGGCCGCGCGTAATCCACGGCGAAGGCACCACCCTTGACGTTCTTGGCCAGATCCGCCCCGGCACAGAAGGCCCTGTCCCCAGCGCCGGTCAGCACGATGGCCCGTACTTCGCCACCGGCCACCGCATCCTGAATGGCGCGATCTATCGTGCGGATCACCTCCTCGTTGAGCGCATTCCGCCGCTCTTCACGGTTGATGATGATCCATTGCACGGTCGCGCGGCGTTCAATCAGGACGGGTTCGGTCATGGCTAGGCACTCACTGATGATGGCGATACCGGAACCTTAGGTGAGGCCTGGTGAGTCAGCCTCACCCATTTGCGGGAGTTGCGTCCTCATTCCGGCTAACCCCCTGTTTGCGGGGTTATCAGACATGAGGGCAACGCGTACGGTCATGCCCCTTCATTTACCCAAGGCGCTCGCGCCCTCGCCCCGGAGTCTCGCCTCAATGAATCTGCATCAACCCACACGCACCGCCCTGATTCTGCTCGCCGCCGGCATCGGCGCAACGCTGGCAGGCTGCGCCAGCGCGCCCAAGGCGACGCCGGTGTACGACGCGCAGGCCGATGCGCTGGCGCAGGCCGCCACATTCGTTGGCGACAACGGCAAGAGCAAGCATCTGGCCGGCGTCAGCAAGGTAGCGGTAACCGCTTGCAACGTGCTGTTTGCCGAGACCTCCGCCGCTCACGCGCAAACCGGTAGCGGCATTTTTGGTGGCGCGGGCAACACCGTGCGCGCGGAAGCCAAGGTGTCGGTGCTGTACACACTCAACGGTCTCGATGATGCAGCGATGCAGCAGATGACGACCGAAATCTGTGCCAACGCCGAGCAGCGTCTGACCGCGGCAGGCTTCGACGTGCTGTCCCGCAGCGAGCTGATGGCCAGCGAATCTTTCAAGGCGCTGCTGGCCTCCGGCAAGGCCAGCCCCTTCCACTACAAGACCCCGGGGCGTGGCAGCAAGACCACCTACAAGGCATTTGCCGCCGACGGCTACACCGTGTACGACCCACGCTACATCGGTACCGTCAGCGGCCTCGGGCAGGCCTTCAAGGCCATGTCCGGAGACTCTGCGGTGCAGCTCGAGGCGCGGGTGATGGATGAGCTGAAGGTCAGCGGCGTAGCCATCAACGTGCTGGTGGACTTTGCCAAGCTGGAAGGCAAGGGTCAGACCAAGGCAGTAACGCTGGCGGATACCAACCGCGCTGAGATCAAGCACGAGGTGGATCTTGGCATCAGCGGCGAGATCGTATTCAAGCCGGTGGACCAGCTCGGCTGCTGGGAACGCTTCGGCAAGCGCGAATGCATGCCCAACAACAACGGCCTTCCCACCTTCTCCAGCAAGTTGCCGGTGACCACCAAGGAGCCGTTCTACACGCAGGTGGTGGATACCACCACGACCGGAGACAAGTTGGCTTCGGCAGCGACCAAGGCTTTGGCGTTCCTGGCACTGGCCGGCGGCGTCGACGGCGGTACCACCGTCGATACGACCCGCTACAGCGTCGAGGTTGAGCCCGAACAGTTCCGTACCGTCAGCCGCAAGGGCGTCGACGGCTTCATGGACATGGTGTTCCTGACTGCAAAGTCCAGGCAATAGCCCCTGCACGCTGACCCTATGACGCCCCCGCATCGCGGGGGCGTTTTAGTTTGGGCCTACGCACGCTGCAGTCGTCCCTATAGGTGAGCACAGGTCAGAAAGCCCGTGTTAGGTTTTGATTGAACCTGATGCCTGATCCGAGAACTGGCCATGAGTTTGAGTAGCCAAGTGGTTGTCATTACCGGCGCGGCCGGGAACCTGGGACGCGCCGTGGCGGCGGCCTTTGCCGAGGAGGGCGCGCAACAGATCCTGCTGGACCTGAGCGAACGCGGGCTGCGCGAAGCCTATCCGGAACCGGATCCGCAGCGCCTGCTGATCGCTGCCGATCTCACCGACGCGCTCTCGACGCAGCGGGCGGTGGACCGTGGCTTTGCGCACTACGGTCGCATCGACGCACTGTGCAATATTGCCGGCGGCTTCGCGATGGGCACGCCGGTCCACGCAACGCCGGCAGAGGAATGGACGCGAATGATGAACCTCAATGCCATGACCGTGCTGCACGCGGTGCAGGCCGCGGTGCCCAAGATGCTGGCGGCCGGCGGCGGACGCATTGTCAACGTGGGTGCGGGTGCCGGTCAGAAAGGGGGGGCGATGATGGGCGCCTACAGCGTATCCAAGAGCGCAGTGATCCGCATGACCGAGTCGATGAGCGCCGAGTTGCGCGAACAGAACATCAACGTCAACTGTGTGCTGCCGAGCACGCTGGATACGCCGGCCAACCGCGCGGCGATGCCGGACGCCGATCCCGGCCAATGGGTGGCCCTCGCCGATCTCGCCGCCACCATCCGCTTCCTGTGTTCCCCGGATGCACGTGCGATACACGGCGCGGCGATTCCGGTCGTGGGGCTGGGCGGATGAACGCCAAGACCCGCGACCAGCAGCTGGACGAGCTCCTCGACAAGCAGGCCATCACCGAACTGATCATGGCCTACTGCAATGCCGCAGATCGCCATGACCACGCCAAGATGCGCGCGCTCTACCACGAGGATGCCATCGACGATCATGGGCACTTCGCCAAGGGCCCGGCGATGGCGTTCATCGACAAGCTGCCGGAGATACAGGCAGCGATGGAGATCCTGCATCACAACGTCACCACCGTGAACCTGAAGCTGGACGGTGATCGCGCCGAAGGCGAGGTCTACATCCTGGCCTTTCACAAGGTGAAGGACGATGGCGCCGGCTTTGACGTGCTGATCGGCGGCCGCTACTTCGACAAGTACGAGAAGCGTGCCGGCGTCTGGAAGTTCAGCCACCGCGCCATCGTCGCGGACTGGGCCTACCCCGCCCACCCCTCGGCAGTGAATCTGGAGCATCCGTTCCTGTCCGGCGCGCATATTGGCAAACCCGGCCCTGCCGATCCTTCATACGCCTTCTTCACGCTGTTCACGCGTGGCGAGCGCTAAGCCGCGCGATGCCCACCTCGCAGCCAACCCCTGCCCTGATCGGTGGCGAGCAGCTCGCCGCGTGGGCCGGCCACCGCGACAGCGCGGCACCATTCTCGCCGCTGCAGGGACAGGCCTGTCTGTTGGTGAACGCCGATGATGTGCCGGCACCGCAGCAGCGGCCGGGCATCGCAACCTGGCTGCGAAGCCTGCCGGTACCCAGCATTGCGGTCGGCACGACCCTCAGCGAGTTCTCGGCTGCCTGCGATACCCAGGTCGACACACTCGACGCCGCCCAGCCCCTGATCGCCAACATACGCCAGGCACCGCGCGCGGCCGCCGTGCTAGCGCAACTGCTGCGACTCAACACCGCGCTTTCGCTGGCAGACGCCCTGGTGGCCGAGTCGCTGGCCTACGCCACCTTGCAGGGCGGCGCCGAGTTTCAGGCCTGGCTGGCGGCGCATCGCGCTGCCACGCCGGCAGTAGCGACCGACGACGGCCCCGCCGTGCTGCTTGCGCGCGAGGATGACCGCCTGCAGCTCACGCTCAATCGCGCCTCCAACCACAATGCGATGTCGGTGGAGATGCGCGATGCCCTGTGCGAGGCCCTGCAACTCGTCGTGACCGATGACAGCATTACCCGCGTAGCGCTCAATGCGCGCGGCAAATGCTTCTCTACCGGCGGCGATCTCACCGAGTTCGGCAGCGCACCCGACACCGCCACGGCACATCTGGTGCGCAGCCTCGCGCTCCCGGGGCGCGTGCTCGCCCGCTGCGCGGATAGAGTGACGGTAAGCTTGCACGGCGCCTGTATCGGCAGCGGCATCGAGTTTCCGGCGTTCGCCGGCCACATCGAGGCGCATGCCGGCACCTGGTTTCAATTGCCGGAGCTCAAGTACGGCCTGATTCCCGGCGCTGGCGGCTGCGTCAGTGTCGCGCGACGCATCGGCCGCCAGCGCACCGCCTGGATGGTGTTGTCCGGTGCGCGGGTGACCACGGTCACCGCTCTGCAGTGGGGCTTGGTGGATGCCGTCATCGAACCGCAGTGAATTTCCTCGCGCATCTGTGGCTGGCTGACCGTACCGACACCTCGATGGCCGGCGCCATCCTCGGCGATCTGGTCCGCGGCGCAGACCTCAGCCCGTACCCGAGCGATATTGCCCTGGGCATTCGCCTGCACCGCCGGATCGACGCCAGCAGTGATCGCCACCCCTTGCTGCAGCCGCTGCGTGCGCAGTTCGATCCCGGCACGCGGCGCTACGCCGGCATCGTGCTGGATCTCGCCTGCGACTACGCGCTGGTTCAGCACTGGCAGCAGTTGAGCCGCGAACCGCTGCCCGAGTTCTGTGCCCGCGCCGGCACATCCGTGGCCGCCGCCGCGCCGTGGTTCGTGCAGGCCGGCGCGCGCGCACCGACCGCGGCGGGCTTCAGCGAACTGCTGCTGTCCTATGGCGAGGCTTCGGGAATCGACCGCGCGGTGCGGAGGACCGCTGCGCGGCTGCGCCAGCCGCAACCGCTGATAGCTGCGGCGGGGCAATGGCCCCGGCTGACGACGCCCCTGCTGCAGATCCTTCCCGAGCTGCTGCAGGATCTGCAGCAGCAGGTACACACGCTGAGGGCCTGAAGGCAGATCAGCGCGCGGCCGGCCCAATCTCGGCCATCAACTGCGGCAAGGCCCAGGCAAAAGCGTCGCGATAGTAGGGCCAGTCGTGAAACCCCGGCCCGTAGAACAGCGTCTGATGTTCGACTCCAGCCTCGCTCAGGGTGCGCGCCAGGCTCTGGTTCATCACCAGCAGCAACGGCTCGATCGCGTACAGCTGCGGCGACTCCAGCTGTTCGTGCGCGCCACCCGGCAGCCCGTTGCCGGAGCTCAGGAAGATCTTCATCCCGGCCAGCCCCGCCACATGGGTGCCGGGATCGTGCGCCTCCCAGACGGCGTAGTGCGTAATCGGATCGCCCCAGATCGGATCGTTCGGCGTGCCGGCAAACGGATTCAGCAGATACCCCGCAAGCGCGCTGCCGCGATCAATCGCCAGAAAGTCGACCGCACCGGACAGTCCTGCGGCCGCTTGAAACAGGCCGGGATGCACTGCCGCGTAGTAGAGCGCGCCATAGCCCCCCATGGACGGACCGGCGACCGCGCGATGGCCCTGCCCGAGCAGACGCAAGTGCCGCTCCACATGCGGCAATACCACATCGATGTGATAGGTCTCCCATTGGAAGCTGCCGTCTATCCAGTCGGAATACCAGCCCGGGTTGCCGCCGCCGCCATCGGGCATCACCGCGATCACGTCCAGCCCCTCGGTCATCGCCTGCGCATGACCCAGGCGGGTCCACGCCGTGTAGTCGCCCGGTGCATCGTGCAGCAGAAACAGCAGCGGATAGCGCTTCCCCGAGTGCGCGTAGTCGCCCGGCACCAGCACACGCACCCGGTTATCGGTTACCTGCACGCCATCCGGCAGCGGGATATCCAGTTCAAAGCAACGGGGTGCTGTGCAGCTGGCGTCGTCAGCCACAAATCGAGCCGCCGCCGGCAAACCCTGCACAGCTGCCGGCACCTCGGGTGATCGCGAGTCTGTGCCGCAGGCCTGCAGCGTCGCCGCGGTCAGCACCAGCATGCCGATCAGCCCGCCCGAAAGAATACGTCCTGACCGCTTGACTGCCGCTGCCGTCACCTTGATCCCCTGCGTCCTTAGGCTGCGGATCATAGCGGGGCCGGGGCCGCGGCATCTCAGAACATCGTTTCGTCCCGTCCGCGGGGCCGACGAGTCCCGAGGGCAACGATGCGATCGGTCACCTCCTGCGCAGGCCGTGCCTGTGCAAAGAGATACCCCTGTCCGACAAAGGCCGCAGCTGCTGCGCCGCGCCCCACGAGATAGCCCTGGCCGCTGTCGCAGGCGCGGCCACGCAGAAACTCCAGTTGCTCCTCGGTCTCTATGCCCTCGGCGACGACCGCAATACCCAGGCCGTGGGCCATGGCGATGATGGCCTGGGCGACGGCAGCGTCCGCGGGGTCCTCGCAGATGTCGCGCACAAAGCTGCGGTCGATCTTCAGCACATCGACCGGAAAGCGGGTGATGTACGAGAGACTGGAATAACCGGTGCCGAAATCGTCGACGGCGATCGCGATGCCCAGCAGGCGCAGACGCCTGAGCACCCGTATGGTGTCCTCGGACTTGGCCATCAACGAGCCCTCGGTGATTTCCAGTACCAGAGACTCCGGTGCAAGGCCCGACAACGCCAGCGCACGCTGCACCTGTTCAACCAGATTGGGTTGAGTGAACTGCCGGGGTGACAGATTCACGGCAACCGTCAGCGGGCGGTTCAGGCGCTGCTGGATCTGCCGCGCTTCCTGGCAGACGGTACGCAGCGTCCACTCGCCGATGGCGATGATCAGGCCGGTCTCCTCGGCCACCGGAATGAACTCCGCCGGCGATATCAGGCCGCGTTGCGGATGGTTCCAGCGGATCAGCGCTTCCATGCCGGTGACCTCACCGGTATCCAGACAGATCTGCGGCTCATAGTGCATGCTGAATTCGCCGCGGCTCATCGCCTGGCGCATCGCGCCTTCCAGCGTCAGCTTCTGGTGGACCGCGTGCATCATCTCGGCGCTGAAGCTGCGGTAGCAGCCACGACCCGCGGCCTTGGCCTGATACATGGCGGTATCCGCATTCTTCAGCAAGGTGGCGCAATCGACGCCGTCCCGGGGGTACTGGCTGCTGCCGACGCTGGCCGACAGCAGCAGATCGTGATTGCCGACCGTGATCGGCTGAAGAAACGCGGCGATCACGTTCTCGGCAACCCGATCGATGCTGCTGGTGTCCTTGAGATCGGTCAGCAGGATGACGAACTCGTCGCCGCCCATGCGGGCAACTGAGTCAATTCCGCGCACGCAGTGCGTCAGGCGCTCGGCAACGGTCAGCAGCACCTGATCCCCCACGTGATGCCCCAGGGAATCGTTGATGCGCTTGAAGTGATCCAGATCGATCAACAGAACGCCGATCAGCGTCTCTGCGCGTTGCGCTCGGGCCAGCGCCGCATCGACGCGGTCCTGCAGCAGCGCGCGATTCGGCAACTGGGTCAGATCATCATGCTGCGCGATATGGCGGATGTACTCCTCGTGGCGCTTGCGCTCGCTGATGTCGGCGATCACGCCGACGAAGCGACGCGGCCCGGCATTGTCGATCACGTTGATCGACAGCGACATCGGGAACTCGCTGCCATCCCTACGCAGGCCCACCACCTCTCGGCGTAGCCCGATGATCCGGCCATGATCAACGGGGTGGAAGTTGCGCACATAACCGTCGTGCGCGGCACGAAAGCGACTCGGCATCAGCCGCGAGACGTTGCGGCCAATGACCTCGGCAGCGGGATAACCAAACATGCGCTCGGCCGCTCGATTGAAGCTCTGCACCGTGCCGGCCGTATCGATCGTGATGATGCCCTCCGAACTGCTGTCGACGATGGCCCGCTGTCCGGCCTCGGAAAGCCTAAAGGCCTCGGTCATTTCCATTGCCATTGCCCGCGCCCTGCGCGCGCTGGACCCCAGAGAGAGCACGGCGACAAACAGCATCGCACTGCCAAGTAGGCCGAGACCCAGCACCCATACTGCCCAGGAGCGCTTGCCAGCAATCGCCCCCGTCATCGCGCTGCGCAGGCGCCAGCTGCGGCCAAACAGCTCCAGCTCACGTTCAAGGCTAGTGGAGTCCCTACTGCTGAACGCGCCAGCACGGTAGAGCACCTCACTTGCGACTCCCGTGACATCTTCCACTGACAGCAGGCTGCCGCTCTCCTCCTTGTCCAGCGCGCCGGCAAGAAAGTCACCCATGCGGAACGGGGCGTATACATAGCCCTTGAGCCGGGGTTGTGCGGTCGGCGCGCGGTCTTCGTACAGCGGCAGATACAGCAGCACGCCCACCTGGGGGTCGGTGCCATCCTCCTGCACCAGCGTAACC
>JBFJJW010000091.1:0-12843 GCA_041612095.1 Solimonas sp.
CGACCAGCAGCGGCGCTGCCGCCAATCAGGTCCTGGGTCAATCCAACTTCACCTCGCGGCTGGCCGACGACGAAGCCGAGGAGATGAATCGTCCAGCGTCGATATGGAGTGACGGCTTTCGTCTGCTGGTCGCCGACGCCGGCAACAACCGCGTGCTGTTCTGGTCACTGTTCCCGCAGGAGTCGGGCGCAGAGGCAGATTACGTGATCGGCCAGTCAGGCTTCAGCCGCTCCACCGCCGGCACAGCAGCCACCAGCTTGCGCACGCCGTTCGGTGTCAGCGCCGACGGTACCCGCATCTATGTCGCCGATTCGGGAAACAACCGCGTACTCGCCTACAACTCGTTTCCGATAGCCAATGGCAGCGCGGCAAGCGAGGTATTTGGTCAGGAGGTTGACGACTTCGCGGCCGCCGTCGCCAATGACGATGACCAGGACGGCGAGGTCGACGATACCCCGAGCGCGCGCACGCTCAGTGGTCCCAGCGGCGCGTTCGTCTACAACGGCGTGCTGTATGTGAGTGATCGCAACAACAACCGCGTGATGATGTTCCCCCAATGAGCTTCACCTGTGTGCGCCTGACGGCGCTGTTGACGGCAGCGTTGCTGACCGCGTGCGATCTGTCGGTGGGCGAAGGCACGGCGCCCACCGCTGTCTTCATCCGCTACAACGGCGTTGGCGGGGATTTGCAGACACTGGAGTGCACCGCACCGCAGCTCAGTGCCGTGGTGCGCATGGAGGGCAACGGCAAAATCTCGGAGGGGGATGTCACGCCGCTGGTGAGATGGTCCTCGTCCAATCCGGGTGTGATTGATGTCAGCAACGGTGACGCCGAAGTGGAGCCGGGTTCCGGATCCTACTTTCCTGCCGGCACCGTGATCGCACGCACCGCTGGCAGCGCAATCATCAGAGTTGACTACGTCGGTCTGTCGGCCAGCTTTGCGGTGACGGCCGATCCCATCCTCGGGCTGACCATCACGCCGGAACTGACGCAGTTGGCGCCCGGGTCCCGCCAAACCTTCAAGCTGAAAGCTCAGCTGCAGGAGGACGAGCCGGCCGCTGACGTCACGATCAACGCGACCTGGCGGATTCCGTCCGGATCAGTGCCGGTGAGCATCATCAACACGTCCACGGTGCAGGTGCAGTCTGATCCGGTGGGCCAGCCGTTCACGCTGGAGGCGCAATTGCTGGCGTGTGATCGCCGCGCGCAGCGGGTACTGAAGCTCGGCGCGCTACAGGGCTTGCGGGTGACGCATGAGCAACCCGAGGGCCTGACGGTGCCGTTGACGTCTACCGACCAGATTGTGGTCGAGGGCATCTTCACCGACGTGAGTGCGCCGCCGCAGAACCTTTCCCTGCAACTGGAACAGGAGCAGTCGGTCGGCGATCCCGACGAGGCGACGCTGAGCGCCGCGACCGAAAGCCTGGTGATGACCGGCCTGAAGGCCGCGCGCCCGGTGCAGTTCCGGCTGCGGTACGACCCGCTGGACATGGAGGTGGATACGCGCGTGGTCGAGTTCGAGGATCTGGAGCTGAGACAGCTGCGGATCGACCCCGCGGACCTGACGCTGACTTATCCGGACACGCTCACGCTGGCGGCGTACGGCTTGTTTGCCGATGGCCACGAACGCCCGCTGCGACGTGGTCTTGCGTGGCGGTCGCTGGATGCAGGCGTGCTCAGCGTCATTGCCAGCGGCGAGTACGCGGGTGAGATCACACCGCTGGGAGTGGAGGGTCGCGCGGACGTGCGGGCCACGACCAGCAACTCGGAGGGTGCCGTCGAGGCCGAGGCCCGGGTGACGGTCGAGCTGCCGTAAAGCCAGGCCCCGATCAGCTCGACTCCTTCCATTGGGTGGCGCCGAGGAAAATCAGTCGCAGCTGCCGTACGTAGCCATCAACAAGCTCTGCTTCCAGCTGCGGCTGCTTGGGCGGCAGATCCAGAATGTCGCCTGCGGCGTTGAGCATGGTGCTGACGACCAGGCCGCAGATCATCTGCAGGCTTGCGGTGGACAGTGGCCTGCCCAGCAGCTTGAGCTGCTGGATGTCCTGTGCCATCTCGTTGGTGAAGTGCGTGACCTCGGTGCGGATGGCGCGACGGATGGGCCCGGAGCCGCCCATGCGCTCGCCGACGATGAAGCCGAAATGCAGGTGGTGTTCGCGGACATAGGCGAGGTAAATCCGCACCGAGCTGCGGATGATGTCCTGCGCCGGTACCCCGGCCTTGCGCGCTTCGCGCAGCAGACGGCGCAGCGTCAGCCCACCTTCTTCGACCAGAGCCAGGCCCAGCTCATCCATGTCGCGGAAGTGGCGGTAGAACGAAGTCGGCACGACGCCGGCTTCGCGCGTGATCTCACGCAGGCCCAGGCTGGTGAAGCTTCGGCCCTCGCTCATCAGCTTCAGCGCAGCATCCAGCAGGGTCCCGCGCGTGCGCTGCTTGCGCTCGCCGCGGGTAATCAGCGTGCCTTCGTTCGCTTGTGCCGCAGTAGCGCTACGGCTTTTCCGCGAATCGGCCACTTGTACGCTCTCCTGAGGGATCTGCCGTGGACAGTATAACCTGTACTTAATGATTGATTCATAAGGCTCTATTCTGGAAGAGCACTCATTTCAGTGTACAAGTGTTGACAAACAATCCGCGTTTGGTGAACATGTGTGCACTCAAACGAGGAGCAACCCGATGCAGAGCACGGTTTCCAAGCGGTCGTCGAACCACTGGCTGAAGAGCGAGTGGCTGGCCCCGCTCAATGACACCGCGGCGATAGATGATCTGCTGAGCCTGGTCAACCCGGCCTGGTCACTCAGCGAGATCCGCGCGCGAGTGGTTGGCGTTGTCGACGAGACAGCCGATACGCGCAGCTTCATCCTCGAGCCCAATCGCCGCTGGCCCGGGTTTGTGGCCGGGCAGTACGTGCCGGTGTTCGTGGAGGTCAATGGCCGTCGCGAGCAACGCTGCTACAGCCTGTCGAGTGCTCCGGGCGCCGAACGGCTGCGGATCACCGTGAAGCGTCAGGCGCAGGGCCGTGTGTCCAACGCCCTGCACGACCAGATCAAGCGCGGCGATGTACTGACGCTCGGTGCCCCCGAGGGTGACTTCACCTTGCCGCTGGATGCGCAGCCCAAGACCCTGTTTCTGGGCGCTGGAAGTGGCGTGACGCCCTTGATGGCGCAGTTGCAACAGTTGCATGCCGCCGGATATGTCGGCGCGGTGCGCTTCATCCAGATTTGCCGCTCGTCCGAGGACGCAATTTTTCGCGACGAGCTGAACGCATTGGCAGCGGCGTGGCCGGCGCTGACGCTGGAGTATCACTACACGGCGACGGCCGGCCGCCTGACGCCTGAAGCGTTGATGGAGCAGCTGCCGGACTACGCCGACTATCAGACCATGCTGTGCGGACCCGCCGGGTTCACGGCCGACATACAGGCCGCCTGGAACGCGCACGGCATTGGCCACCAGTTGAAGAGCGAAGCGTTCTCGCTGGAGCTGCCGCCCCCCGTCGGCGACGGAATCGAGGCAGAGGTGCGCTGCTCGCGCACGGAACAGCTGTTCACTGCCAAGTCGGGCCGGCCGCTGCTTGCCGAGGCCGAGACTGCGGGCCTGTCGCCGCGTCACGGCTGCCGCATCGGCATCTGCCATAGCTGCAAGTGCATCAAGCGCAGCGGCAGCGTTCAGAACCTGCTGACCGGGGAGATATCGGATGCGCCTAACGAGGCGATCCAGCTCTGTGTTTCCGCGGCCCGTTCCGACCTTGTGCTCGACCTCTAACTCCATTCCGGAAGAACGCTCATGACTGCCATCACGCTTACCCCCCAGCAACTCGAAAGCTTTCAGGCCGAGCTCGACCAGATTCGCGACGACGTGCGCAAGGACCTTGGCGAACGCGACGCGCGGCATATCCGGCGCATGGTGCGGATTGCCCGCGGCTCGGCAATTGCCGGCCGCAGCCTGCTGATGTTCGGCTTCACGCCCATCTCCTGGGTCCTGGGCGTAGCGGCGCTGTCGACCGCGAAGATCCTCGAGAACATGGAAGTGGGCCACAACGTGATGCACGGCCAATACGACTGGATGAACGATCCCAAGCTCGATGGCCAGACCTACGACTGGGACAACGTCGCTGACGCCGAGCAGTGGCGGCATTCGCACAACGTGATGCACCACACCTATACCAACATCCTGGGCAAGGACAAGGATGTCGGCTATGGCCTGCTGCGTGTTGACGAGCAGCAGCGCTGGAAGCCCAAGCACCTGATCCAGCCGGTATCCAACGTCGGCCTGTCGCTGCTGTTCCAGTACGGCGTCGGCGTGCACGACATCGACTGGGGCAAGGCGCTGAAGGGGCAGATGACCCGCGCCGAGTACAAGCGCCAGTTTGGGCCGTTCCTGAAGAAGATCGGCCGGCAGTGGGGCAAGGACTATGTACTGTTCCCGGCGCTGGCGCTGTGGAACGCGCCGCGCGTATTCGCGGGCAACCTCGCGGCCAATCTGATTCGGAACGTCTGGTCCAACGTGGTCATCTTCTGCGGACACTTTCCGGAAGGCTCGCAGGTGTTCACCGAGGAGCAGACCCGCAACGAGACCCGCGGCCAGTGGTACCTGAGGCAGATGCAGGGTTCCTGCAACTTCGAGGGTAGCCGCCTGCTGCACATCATGAGCGGCCATCTCAGCCACCAGATCGAGCATCATCTGTTTCCGGATCTGCCGGCCCATCGCTATCCGGAAATTGCGCCGAAGGTGCAGGCGATCTGCGAAAAGTACGGTCTGCGCTATAACACCGGCAGTTTCCTCGGCCAGTATTTCAGCGTACTCAAGGCCAACTTCCGACTGGCGCTGCCGTCCCGTCCTGCCGGGGGCAAGCTGCAGCCGGCCTGAGTCTCGGACTGAAGCTAAGATGCATGCTCTGACCCGGAGTGACCTGAGAAGATGGGCGAGAAACTTAAACGCTTGGAGCTGCTGAAGGACATCGTGCAGCAGGCGGTGGAGCGCGGTGCGACTTCGATAGAGCAGATACATCAGCATGTGGCTGATCTGCCATTTGAAGGCCTGGACAAGGCGGGGCTGCTGGACCCGCGTTCACGCGGCCTGCGTGACAAGCAGGCCCGCACCGTTGGCGCGGTCTACGATGCGATCCGCCGGATCAATCGCGAGATCGGACAGCTGATCTCGGATCAGATCGAGAATCTGGAGGATGGCGAGGCGGCAGCTCGCGTACTGCGCAGCCGCAAGGCACCGGCCAAGGCGGCGCCCCGCAGCACCACAACCACGCGTGCCAGCAAGCGACCCGCCGCCGCCAGGAAGGCCAGGAAGCCGCGCACCTAGGACCGGCTCGCCGGGCCCTGGGGTGGCTTCGCTGCGTAGTGTTGCCAGCGATCCGGTCTGCCGAACAGATAGCCCTGGCCCAGGCCGACGCCGATATCGCGGCAGAAATCGGCCTGCGCGGGCGTCTCGATACCCTCGGCGACCGTTTCAATCGACAGCTCACCGGCCAGCCGGGTGACTGCGGCCACCACCTTGCGCGCGGCGACGTTGTGCTCGGCCGACTCGATAAACGACCGGTCCAGCTTGATGCCGTCTATCGGCAGGCGGTGCAGATATGACATCGCGCTGTAGCCGGTGCCGAAGTCGTCGAGCATGATCTGCACCCCCATCGAGCGAACGCCCTCCAGGAACGCCAGGCTTCGCCCCAGGTCGGCCATTACCGTGGCTTCGGTGACTTCCACATGCAGGCGTTGCGGCGGCAGCCCGGTGCGGGTGATGCCCGCTTGCAGGTGCCCGAGGAAGGTATCGTCCTTGAACTGGGCTGGCGAGACGTTGATGTTCACGAACAGGGGTGCGCCGCCGGTCAGCGGCGCCAGCAGCCCGCATACGGTGTCGACCGTCCAGCGGCCCAGCTCCACGACCAGCCCATCGCGCTCAGCCAGGGGGATGAATTCGGAGGGCGGCACGCGGCCCAGCTCCGGGGACTCGAAGCGCATCAGGCTCTCGTAGCCGACGCGTTGTCCATCCGCCAGGCGCACGATCGGCTGCATGTCCATCCGCAGCGAGCCGTCGGACATGCCGCGGCGCAGACCCTGAGCCAGGCGCAGGTGGTTCTGCGCCACGCGGCTGTCCTCGTCGCTGTTGACCGTGGCCTGCAGACCAAAGCTGGCCTGCAGGCGCTGCACCGTCAGGCGCAGCAGGTGGCGATGCAGCGGGTCGGCACGCAGCAGCGACTGCTCAAGATAGTCGCGACTGAGCGCGGTCAGGCGCGTAGCGGATACCGCTCGCGCCGATGCCGCGCGCAAGGGCTGTCCGAGCAAAGCCATCTCGCCAAAGCATGATTGCGGGCCCAACACGGCGAGTACTTCGCGGCCCTTCGCGGAGTCGACGAAAATCTCGACAGCCCCCTCGAGAACTATATAGGCCGAATCGCCGCGGGCGCCTGCAAGAAAGATGATCTCGCCAGCAGCAAACGTCAGGCCATCCGGGGCGGCCATCTCCTTCAATCGCGCCTCTGCAGCCGCTGCCCGGTATTCACTGTGGCCACAGCGCCAGGCTGCGTCGGGCCGGAAGGCAAGGCGGTGGCATGCGCGCTCATTGCGGCGGACTAGTGGCTGCGGCCGTCAACTGCGACGGTCTTCAGCGACTTCAGGTCCAGCTGTTCTAGGCAGCGGACATTGATCGCCGCGACTGCAGCGCCGTTGTGACTGCCAAAGCCGAATGGCTGCACGCCGCAGCTGGGGCAGAAGCGGTGCTGGATCGCGTGCGTGTTGAAGGTGTAAGTCGCCAGGGCGCTCTCCGGTGTTTCCAGCTGCAACTGGCCGCGGGGTACAAACCACAGCAGGAAGCCCTTGCGGCTGCAGTGCGAGCAGTTGCAATCGATCACCTGGTCTATCTCGCCCTCGACCGTAAAGCGGACGGCCCCACAGTGGCAACTCCCTGTGTACGACATGGCGAGCCTCGGCTGGAAACGTACGCTCATGTTAGCGCCACGGCCGTCACGATGGCGGCCTGCAGCCGCCAGGCGTAGGGGTTGGCCGGGATCAACGACGGGTCACTTGCGGTGGTCTGGTTGATTCACCCGGTTCGCCAAGCTCAGACGTAGTGCGCGCGCTCGGCGGCTGGCGAGGCTAGACTGCAGCAAGAACCTTGGGGGGCGGAATGAATCCATATCAGTGGCGTTGGGTGCGGGGCGTTGCCGTGTTCGATCTGCTGGCAACCGGGTCCTTGGCGATTCCGGTCCTGTCCGACTACGTGTTGGCATGGCTGTTGTCGGGCTTTGGCTTGCATGGCGACCCTGGGGTCTGGCTGCCTCTGCCGCTGACCACCTCGGTGTTCCTGAATCTGACCGGCATGCTCGGCGTGTTGTGGAACGGAGCGCGCGTCCTGAGTCCGGAGCCGCTGCTGGTACGCATGGATCAGTGGGGGCGCTTGGCAGTAGCGGCGATGCTGATCTACTTTCTGACCTGCCGTGACGCACCGGCGGTGCTGTGGCTGTTCGTGGCGAGCGAACTGATCGGCAGCGGCGTGGCGTGGCGCGCGCTGCGCGCAGCTTGAGCTCGGTGCCGTGCCGGAGCGTCTGGATATCGAGCGCCGGTGTGCGATAGCGCTGCTGCTGCTCGGAGCCGTCGGCATCGTTGCGTACTGGGCGTCCTACTTTGCCGGCGGTGAGGTCCACGCCAGCGAGGATCTGTGCTACCACGTATTCGAACGCAATTTCCCGTTGCCTGACGGCTTCGTAGCCTTGCTGTCGCTGTTGTGCGCGCATGCGCTGTTCAGGAGGCGAGCGTCGGCCATGTTGTTTGGTCTGCTGGCGGCCGGAGGCTACTACTTCCTCGGGTTCATCGACATCGCCTACAACCTATGGAACGACATGTACGCCCGGCTGGCAGCGCCGATGATGGCGGAAATCATCATCAACCTGTTCTGCCTGGGGTTTGCAACCTGGCTCAGCGCCTTCCTGTGGCGCCGGCGGAGGGCGCTTGGCGTCTGATCAGGCGCTTTTGGTCTTGCGCTTAGGCTTCAGCAAGGTGCCGGTGCACTTGGGTGAGCCGCACAGGCATACCCAGATCTTCTTGAGGCGAGCCGTATGCCGCTCTTCAAGCCGGATGCCGTAGTCGTAGGTCAGTTCTTCGCCCGCTCGAATCGGGCGGATGCTTTGAATCAGGACGCGGTCCTTGGCGGGGTCACTGCCGTCCTCTTCGAGCACGGCTTCGCAGTTGGGGTCGCAGCTGTGATTGATCCAGCGCGCAATATTGCCTTGGCGGTTGCCGTCAATGACGTAATGCTCGTTGAGCGTGAACAAGAAGGTGTGGCCGCTTTCGGCGTCGCCATCGGCGTGCCTGTCGGCCTCCGCATGGGTCATGCGCAGCCCCCGGTACTCGATGAGCTCCTTTTCTGCGGGCAGGTCACGCAGGGCAAACACACCGTTGCCGTGAATCGGGGAGCGGCGTAAGGCAATAGATCGGGCCATCGGTTCGGATGTTGGGTCACAGTGGGGTCAAGACAGCGCGTATTTTCCCGCAACTGCGTCCAGCGCGCTTGCCCGAGCGAGGTGGATTCAGCGCGAGTACAGTTGCCGGGGCTAGTTTGTTGTAAACCGGCAAGGCGTCAATCAGGTATTGGTGCCGCCACCTTCTGTCCTTTTGGGAGAGTACCCGATGAGCACGTATACCCGTTCCGCCGCCCGTGGCGCACTGATTGGTCTTCTATGCAGTGGCATGGTGCTGCTGAGTTTCCCGGCCAGAGCTGAAATCATCGGCACCGAGTCCATGGTGGCGACCGAGGCCCGCAGCAACGATCTGGCCACCGTACAGGCGTTCATGAGCCGTGACGAAGTGCGTGCCGAGCTGCAGAGCTTTGGAGTCGATGCCGACGCCGCCGCATTGCGGGTGGCTGCGCTCAGTGATGCCGAGCTGCAACAGCTGGCGGGACGCATTGATCAGCAGCCGGCCGGTGCCGGGGCGCTGGCTGTCGTCGGCATCGTGTTTGTCGTGTTGCTGATCCTGGAGTTGGTTGGTGTAACCAACGTCTTTACGCGTATCTGAAGATGTGGACTCGGCGCGCGGCGGCACTGGTCGCCGCGCTGCTGCTGACCGCCTGCGCCTCCAGCGCCACGCGCTCACTGCCTCCGCAAATGGCGGCGGTGGAGTTGGAGCAGACGCCGTTCTTTGCGCAAGCCGACTATCAGTGCGGCCCTGCCGCGTTGGCGACCGTGCTGGCGGCAAGCGGCCTGGAGGTGCTTCCGCGCGACCTGGTTTCTCAGGTGTACGTGCCGGGCCGACACGGCAGTTTCCAGGCTGAAATGGTGGCCGCCGCTCGTCGCTACCAGCGCGTGCCAGTGCCGCTACCGCAGACGCTGGAGGCGATTGTTGCGGAACTGCAGGGCGGCCGGCCGGTGCTGGTATTTCTGAATCTGGGCCTGCGCATACTTCCGGTCTGGCATTACGCGGTGGTGGTGGGTTACGACCCGGCGACACGTAGCCTGGTGCTGAGGTCCGGCCGCGAACGCCGCGAGCGTATGTCGATAGCGCGCTTTGACGCTGCCTGGCAGCGCGCCGAGCGATGGGCGGTGACGCTGACTACGGCGGCTGCGATCCCCGCATCCGCAACCTTGCAAGGCTGGATTGCCGCCAGCGCGCCATTCGAGTCGCTGGGTCAGTGGGCTGTCGCGGAGTCGGCCTACCGTGCCGCGGCCGAGCGTTGGCCGCAAGCGGCGCTGCCGCAGACCGCGCTTGGAAATGTGCAGGCCGCCCAGCGCAAGTGGCTGCCGGCAGTCGCCGCCTATACCGTGGCGCTGAAGCGTGCAGTAGACGCCGGCGTGTTGAACAACCGCGCCAGCGCGCTGATGGAGCTGGGCTGTCTGGATGCAGCACGATCCGATCTGGACCGCGCGCGGGAACTGGCTCCCGCGATCGCAGTGGGCGTCAGCTTGCAGCGGACGCGGAGCCAGCTCGGCGCACTGAGTGCGGATGGCATCCAGCGCACCTGCCCGCAGGCGGTGCGCGAGTTGCTGGCTCAGTAGAGTCCGCAGCTGAGGCCGGCGGCCAGGGTCTGGCCCAGTTCCCGGCATTGCCTCAGCCCTGCGTCGTCAATCCCGCCGCGGACGATGACCGCCTCGGCGACCTTGTTCCATCCATAGCCGAGCGCGATGCGCTCCAGCGCCTTGACCGCGCCCGAGCCATCGTTGTCGCAGCTGACGAACATCGCCCAGGGCAGGCCCAGCGTCTTGCCTTGGGCGGGGTAGTAGGTGCGGTCGAGAAAGTCCTTAACGGCGCCGGACAGATAGCCGAAGTTCTCTGGAGTGCCGATCAACAGGCCTTCGGCCCACAGCAGATCATCCAGCGTCGCCTGCAGGGCGGGGCGCTCGCGTAGTTCGATCTCGTCGGCAAATTCCGCGATGCCGCTGCGGACCGCTGCGGCCAGCGCGGTGGTGTTACCGGATTGACTATGGTGTACCAGCAGCACGTGCTTCATCAGCGCAGGATACCCGGCGCGTGCCAGAATTCACGCGAAATTTCAGTGATGACCCCCTTATGCCTATTGTTCAAGCCAACGGCCTGAAGCTCGCTTACGAGACCTTTGGTGATCCGGCGCACCCATCGCTATTGCTGGTCATGGGGCTCGGTGCGCAGATGATTCTGTGGCCGGAGGACCTGTGCGAGCGGCTCGCGGCCGGCGGCTACCACGTGATCCGCTTTGATAACCGGGACATCGGCCTGTCGGACAAGCTCGATCACCTTGGGCGGCCGCGCTTGTTGCGCGCGGGGCTGGCCCACACGCTGCGCTTGCCGTTGCGTGCGCCCTACCAGCTTGAGGACATGGCGCGGGATACGGTGGGCCTGATGGACGCACTCGGCATCGACAGCGCGCATGTCGTGGGCCTGTCGATGGGCGGCATGATTGCGCAGCTGGTGGCGGCACAACATCAGCCACGGGTGCGCACGCTCACGCTGATGATGACCAGCAGTGGCAATCGGCGCCTGCCGGGTCCGAGCATGAAGCTGCAGCTGCGTCTGGTCAGCCGCCCGCAGGGCGCGGATCGCGAGTCGCTGATCAGCCACGCGATGCAGACCTGGAACCTGATCGGCAGCCCGGCCTATCCGCCGGATCAGGCTGAACTCCGCGGTCGCATGGAGCGCCACCATGACCGCAGCTACCACCCTCGCGGAATCGCACGTCAGACGCTGGCAATCATGGCCTCTCCGAGCCGGGTGCCGCTGCTCGGTCGCATCGAGGCCCCGACCCTGGTCATACACGGAGACGCCGATCCCCTGGTACCCGTGGCGGCCGGCCGTGAACTTGCTCAGCGCATCACCGGTGCGCGCCTGGAAGTCATTCCGGGCATGGGGCATGACCTGCCGGCGCCCCTGCTGCCGCGCTTTGGCGAACTCATTCTTGGGCATCTGGCTGCCGACACGCGACGCGCTGCATGAATCAAGCGTGGTCAGTCGGCGGGCGTCGCCGCGTGGTCGTAGCGATTGGCTTGGCGCAGCTGCTGGCCTGGGCCTCGAGCTATTACCTGTTGGCAATTGTTGCCGAGCCCATGGCCGCCGGTCTGGGCGTGCCCAGGATTACGGTCTTTGCAGCGTTCTCGATGGCCTTGCTGACCGGCGCGGCGCTGGGGCCGGCGGTCGGCGCGCGAATCGACCGCTACGGCGGCCGCTCGGTGCTGCTGGCCTCCAACGGCGTGTTCGCGCTGGGCCTCTCCGTGCTGGCGCTGGCGCAAGGGCCGGTGTCGCTGGTGTTGGGGTGGCTGCTGATCGGCGCGGCCATGCCAATGGGCCTATACGATGCCGCGTTTTCGACACTGGTCAGCCTTTACCGCCGCGACGCGCGCAAGAGCATCGTCGGTGTGACCCTGATCGCAGGCTTCGCCTCGACGGTGGGCTGGCCGCTGTCGGCGGCGATGGAGGCCCATTACGGCTGGCGGGCCACCTGTGCGATGTGGGCGCTGCTGCATCTTGTTGCGGGTGCAGCGATTCACTCTCAACTGGTGCCGGAGGTACAGCGCGGCCCGGCCCCGGCTCCGGCTGCGGATGGCGCACCCGCAGACACGGTGGACGCAACGCCGTCGATGTGGGTGCTCGGCTTGCTGGCCGCAGCATTCACCTGCAGCGGCTTCGTGTTCGCGTCCATGGCCGCGCATCTGCCGAGGCTGCTTGAAGTGGTGGGCTGCACACCGGCGGCTGCAGTCGCCGCCGCATCACTGGTTGGGGCCAGCCAGGTAGCGGCGCGGCTCGCCGAGGCCGGGGCGCTCAGCCGGCTGCACCCGCTGGTTTCGGCCCATGTGTCGACCCTGCTGCACCCCGTTGGCGCGTTGCTGCTGCTGGTGTTCGGGGCGCCGTTTGCCGCTGTGTTCACGGTACTGCATGGCGCCGGCATGGGCCTGATGACCATCGTCAAGGGCACACTGCCGCTGGCGCTGTTCGGCGCGGCCGGATTTGGTCGACGCGCCGGCCTGCTGGAGGCGCCCTCGCGCGTTGCACAGGCAACGGCGCCGGTCGTGTTCGGGCTCTGGCTGGACCGCTACGGCAGCGACGTGCTGTGGATCTGCGGCGGCATTGCGTTCGCCGGGTTCGCGGCCGTAGTGACCGTGGGGTGCATGACCCGCAGCAAGCGCTAGCGAAGGATGAAAGGGCCGAGTCCCCGGTACCGGGCGCGATGGCACAACGCCTCCAGCCACTCGTACTGAGTCTGGCGCAGCGCCGACAGGCGCGCCCCGGCCAGCAGCTCCTGACGCGCCACGTCAAGCACACGTCGCATGAACTCCTGGGCGTAGTCAGCCTGGTGCTCGATTCCGCAGGCTTTCATCTCGACATAGATCAGCTTGCTGATCTGCTCCCCGCAGCGGCTCACGCGACCGAAGGCCTC
>JBFJJW010000092.1:0-12827 GCA_041612095.1 Solimonas sp.
CATCAAGGGCACGTGCGTCGCGGTCTCCGACGGACAGGGGCATTCAGCGACGCACACGTTCGCAGTCGGGTCTTCAGGCTCCTTCGGCCGTGAACTCAACCAATCGTGGCTAAGCAAGCAGGACGTGCTTTCTCGCTACAACGGCATCTTTGTGATGTACCGACTATTCGGCGACAGTTCTTGGTTCGGCAAAAACCCGCTGGGACGAAAACTGATACGCCTGGCCGAGAGAACGCTTAAGCGCCGCATTCCCGGTTGGTATGACACACATGCGGCACTGGCGGCTCCATGACTAACGACCGATATGTGCTCACCTTGCAGCGGATAAAGGCCGGCGCCGATGTGTTCGCTAGCGTGCGCACGATGAATCCGATAGCGGACTCCGGCCTAGATCAGGGCGGCGGTTCAGCTCCCACCCACCTGATACATTTGCTTCCTGAATCCAGCAGTTCCTCCACGAAACTGGGCTGCAACATCGGCTTGATGAAGGTGAAATCGATATCGCGCCGACAACGCAGTACCCAATGCGAGTCACTCGCTGTCACGTCGCCCATCCGGAACTCACGCCCTACACACCCATGAGCATCAAGCGCGTTCTTACCCGAGCCTTCTCTCCGCTCAAGACCTTATGGCACACCACAGGCAGTTGCTACGACCCGGTATGCCAGCGACCGGTGCGCGAGTTCCGGCCACATGGCAAGCCGGCGCGCCCCAATGCGCGCTGTCCACTTTGCGGATCGCTGGAGCGCCATCGCCTGGCGTGGCTAGTCATGCAGCGCCATACCCCGGTCTTCGGTACGGCGCCGAGGAGTCTGCTTCACTTTGCCCCCGAGCCCACGATCAGCGCAGCTCTGAGAAAACTGCCGGGCCTGAACTATCTGTCGGTTGATCTGGCCCCCGGCCGTGCCATGCAACAGGCTGATATCACTGCGCTGCACTTTGAATCCAACCGTTTTGATCTGATCTATTGCAGCCACGTGCTCGAGCATATCCCTGACGACCGTCAAGCGATGCGAGAACTGTTCCGCGTGCTTGCACCCGGCGGCATGGCCATCATTCAGGTGCCCGAGCGCGGCGAGCACACGTTCGAGGATGCCGGCATCACGACCCCCGACGAGCGCGAGCGTGCATTTGGGCAGTGGGACCACGTCCGATGGTACGGAGCCGACATCACTGACCGGCTTTCATCCGTTGGCTTTTCCGTCGAGCGTATCGACGGCATGACGCTGGTTGCGGAAAACGAACACGACCGCTTGGGGCTAACCGCAGATCAGCACTCCACCCATGTCTACCTCTGTCGCAAGCCAGAAACACCGGCTCACGCATAGATCGATTCAGTAAGACTCAAGATGAACGCGCATCTGAAGAAGGCACTCCGACCAGCTTACCCGCTGTTGTATCCATTGCTGCGCCTGCTGCACAGATGGGTTATCACGCCAATCAATCTGAGGCGCAATGCGCGTAAGCCGGTCAGGCAGCTCGAAATTGGTCCTGGTCCGAACAGAATCGCTGACTTCGAAACGCTCAACGTGAGGGCCGGTCTCGCCGTTGATTACGTACATGACGTTAGCCGAGCACTCCCTTTTGACGCTGGAACCTTCGATCTGATCTACGCGAGCCACGTGCTAGAGCATATGGCTTGGTACCAAACTCAATCGATACTTACTGATTGGGTGAGAACGCTAAAAGTCGGTGGGCGCATGGAGATTTGGGTGCCAGACGGGCTAAAAATTGCCAAAGCCTTCGTCGACGCGGAGTCGGGCGGTGTCAATGAAATTGAACGTGACGGCTGGTATCGCTTCAACCCCGAGAAAGACGCATGTGTGTGGGCCAATGGACGTATTTTCTCGTACGGCGACGGTGACGGCTCGCCGCTCAGCCCCAACTGGCATCGCGCGCTGTTCTCGGCCCGGCGCCTGACCGAGCTGATGCAGGCCGCCGGGTTGGTCGATGTGACGCCGCTGGACAGAGCGAGAGTACGCGGTCACGACCACGGCTGGATCAACATGGGGTTCAGCGGTACGCGCGCATGAACTATCGCTCAGTTGCCGATCTGGCGGCGACCATCCGCAATGGAATCGACCGGATTCCGTCCGACGTGGATCTGGTGGTCGGCATTCCCCGTAGCGGGATGCTGGCCGCAAACTTGATTGCACTGAACCTCAACATTCGCCTGACGGATCTGCCTGGCTGGCTGCTCAACACCCCACTGCCCGCAGCAAATGTGCGTGCGGTACGCCATGGGGAGCTGTCGTCGCCCCACTCGGCGCGGCACGTACTGCTGGTTGATGACAGCATCCAGACGGGAGGCTCGATGGCACGCGCGCACGAGCAGGCCCGGAGCGCCTGCCCTAGTGCTCGCATAACCCGTTGTGCGGTCTATGCGCACGATCAGTCGGCCAAGCTTGTTGACCTGTCGCTGGAGTGCGTGCCGATGCCGCGCGCATTTGAGTGGAACCTCATGCATCGACGGATGCTGAAGGACTGTTGCGTCGATATTGATGGCGTCCTTTGTGTCGACCCTACCGAGGAAGAGAATGACGATGGCGAACGCTATTGCACCTTTCTCGCTCAAGCACGACCGCTCTGTGTGCCGAGCTATCCCGTCGGCCACCTTGTCACCAGCCGGCTGGAGAAGTACCGGCAGCCAACCGCCGAATGGCTCAAAAGACATGGAATTGAATTCGAGCAATTGCACATGCTCGATCTGCCCACTGCAGCAGCCCGACGCGCAGCCAATGCCCATGCCGCATTCAAGGCCGACATCTACCGGAGAACCAGCGGAAGCGTGCTCTTCATAGAAAGTAATCGAAGGCAGGCGCTGGAGATCGCAGAGCGTTCCGGGAAGCCCGTGATCTGCTACTCGACGCAGGAGTACTTCACGCCACCCCTCTCCCTCAATCTGGCAATGAACAAGGTGCGCACCGGCGCCCCGCGCGCCCTGCGAAAGCTGGTGCGCATGTTGAAGCAGCGCATCGGACAGTGACTACAACTCCTAACCCCCGCGGTGATATCTCGATCGCGGGTTCCGCACGCTGGATAGGCGCATCGCGCGCGATGCAGTTGGCGGTGCAGATCGGCGGCTTGCTGGTGCTGGCGCGCCTGCTGCCGCCGGCTGATTTTGGGTTACTGGCGATGGCGGGAGCGATCACCACGTTTGCGGGCGTCGTGCGCGACATGGGCACCGGCTCCGCGGTGATCCAGAATCGAGACCTCGATGACAAAGTGCTGAGCGCGGTTTTTTGGCTCAACCTGTTGGTCGGCACCGCACTGGCGGCACTTGCCATTCTGCTGGCACCGTTGTTCGCACAGGCGTTCAAAGAGCCGCGCATCGTGGCGGTGCTGATCTGTCTGTCGCTGGCGTTTCCGATTGCATCAAGCGGCATCGCCCATCAAGCCCTGCTGGAGCGCGATTCGCACTTTCGGCGTTTGACGCTGATTTCCGCCATCGCGTCCATCTGCGGACTGATCACGGCAATAGCATTGGCATTTCTGGGAGCGGGCGTGTTTGCACTAATCGCGCAGACGCTTGTCAGCTCCACGCTGTCGACCGTGCTGCTTTGGGCGTCACAGCACTGGCGGCCCAGCATGCGCATCCAGTTGGGCGAACTTCGGCCGCTGGTGGGCTATAGCGGTAACGTGTTTGCGTTCAATATCCTCAACTACTTCCACCGCAACGCTGACACGATGATCGTGGGTCGATTCCTCGGCTCGGTCGATCTCGGTATCTATAACTTGGCCTATCGGACGGTGTTGTTCCCGCTGCAGAACATGACGTTTGTGCTGACGCGGGCCGCGTTTCCGGCGTACAGCCGTAGCCAGCACGATCTACCGGCAATGGCCAGGCACTACATCGGCTCGCTACGAATAATCGTGCTGATAACCGCACCCGCAATGGCATTCCTATGGGCCCTGCGCGAGCCGCTGGTAGATGTCCTTCTTGGTCACCAATGGGCACGTGTTGCTGATGTGGTGGCATGGCTGGCGCCTGTTGGTTTTGTGCAGTCCATGGTCAGCTCCAGCGGAACAGTGTTGCTGGCGACCGGGCGCGCAAGAACGCTGCGCAATCTTGGGCTGATCGGTGTCCCCATGTTTGTCTGTTCGTTTGCGCTGGGCATCCCTTGGGGACCGGCTGGCGTAGCTGCGGCGTACTGCGTGGCCAATCTCGTCTGGATGTTTCCGGTGATGCAGATCACGTTAAAGCCTTTAGGCGTCGGTCTTCCCTCATTGTTCTCAGGCATTCTTGCACCGACAGCCACCGCCGCGGTCACGGCGGCAGGCCTTGCGCTGCTACACAACCGAGGAACGCTGACGGACTACGGCAGTACGATAGAGCTGATTGCCTTGTCGGCGCTGGGATGCTGTGTCTATGGTGTCAGCGCTAGGGTCTTGTTCCCAGATCTGGTTCGGGAGGCGGTGGCGGCGATCACTGGAGGAAGCGCCCGCCGTGCACCCAACCTGCAGAGCCGGGCCCGATTATGATCCGTAGCGTGACTGCGGCGTGCCGCGGCGTAGTCCTAAATTGCCCGTATTCCGGTTCAATCACAACTTGATGAAGCGAACTTTCAACGTCAACGATGTCACTTTGGTGTCGGTCATCATCCCGGTATACAACGATGCTGCCGGACTGGATATCACCTTGTGCTCACTCGCACAGTTGAAAAGTGATTTTCGCTTCGAGGTCATCGTCTGCAACGACGGGGGGCCGCTCGCAATCTCTGATGTGACCGCTCGGCACGGCTTTCGCGAGGTTCGGTTGCCTAGCAACGCGGGTTCCTACGCGGCGCGGAACGCGGGGTTGGCAGTAGCCACGGGCGATGTGATTGCGTTCCTAGACGCAGATCAGACAGTTGCCCCTGATTGGCTCGATGCCGGTGTACGCGCACTGCAGAGCGCAGACTACGTTGGTGGCCGGGTGTGCATTGTTTCAGCCGAGAATGCAGACCTGTGGACGCGGTATGAGCGGGCTCGGGCATTTCCGGTAGAGAAGTATCTCAAGAGCGGATTTGCCCCTACCGCCAACTTGTTCGTACGTCGTGCCGTGTTCGACATCGTGGCGCCATTCTCGGAGGCTCTGAGGTCGGGGGGCGACTACGAGTTTGGCCTCAGGGTAAAGGCATCTGGCCTCGTGCAGAGTTACGCTGCCGATGCGATCACTTACCACCCCGCCCGCAGCCGTCAGCAGCAGTTGGCCAAGCAGCGCAGGGTGATGTTTGGCATTGCAGAAGTTCGGATCGCACTGGGCGGCGAACGCTGGTATCTAATTGCCGCCACGTCGTTACGCAAGCTGGCGTTAATGCCGCTTGAGTGCGCTTGGCGAGTCGCCACGTTCACGGCACAACGAGCACGCGGTGGCCACTCGGCACCCTTGGCATTCTTGCTGATAGAAAAAACACTGAAGACAGTTAGAAACTTCTGGTTGATTACAGCCGCGATCACTTTGGGCCTCGGTCGCCCACTGAAGTACTAGCGCACACAACCGCCATGCCTGCCTTAGTTTCCGTGGTGATACCCACCGCAGCGCGTCCGGCGCTGGTCGCGACCGCGGTAGACAGCGCCTTGGCGGGTATGCCGGCTGGCACGGTCGAGGTGCTCGTCGTACCTAATGGCCCCGACCGCTCCTGGGAGCAGTCACTGTCTTGTTACCGTGGTCATCGGTCCGTTCGGATCATTCCCGTTTCTCAGGGGAATGCCAACCTGGCCAGGAATGTAGGACTTGAAGCCGCCAAAGGGCAATTGATCCGCTTTCTCGATGACGACGACTATCTGCTGCCCGATGGCTGCCATGCACAGTACGACGCCATGGTAAATGCCGGCGCCGATGTGTGCTCAGCTGCAGTCAGGGTGCTGGGCCTGTCTGGAAAAATCGATCGGATCACATCGCAGCCCAGCATGGATGATCTGGCTTGCGCCACACTAGTTCCAACACGGCTTACGTTGCCTACTGCTCACGTTTTTCGTCGGGCCGCCATCGTAAATCTGCGGTGGGACCCGCTGTTGAAGTATCGGCAGGATACGCAGTGGATGATGCAGCTATGTGGATCACGCGAACTGAAGTGGCTGCGCATTGATCAGCCCGTAGGCGTATGGCGCGAGCATGGCGGACCTCGGGTTTCTACCAGCACTGGACTCGGGAACATGGCAAAAGTCACTGCCAACATGATTCTTGCGCTGGTCAATGATCTGCGTGACCAAGGCCGCCTGACCCCAGCTCGGCGCTGCGCCGCTGCCGACGGCCTTTGGAGTTGCGTACATCGCGGCATCTTGTACAACCCTCTGTACTGGCGCGCCATTGCGCATGCCGCTCACGAACTGGCTGAGCACCGGTATCCACCCACACCGATCTACCAGAATCGCCTCATAAGGCGGTTCAACCCTTATATCGTGGAAGCAGGTCTAGTCCCGCTTCGATGGCTCTCGACGGCACTCAGAAAGGCGGCGGCACCATGAACGGTGCAGGCACGAGCACCGTCTCTGCTGTGGAGCAACCCCTGGTCTCGGTGGTGATGCCCGCGTACAACGCTCAGGCGACCCTTCTGGCGGCGGTGGAATCGGTGCTGGGTCAATCAATGGCCTCACTTGAATTGGTCGTGTGCAACGACGCTTCTACAGACGCAACCGCAGCCGTTCTGTCAACCATTGCTGACCCTCGCCTTAGAGTCATCCACAACATCACCAATCTAGGAGAAGGCCCAACCCGGGATCGCGCCATCGCTGCAGCCAGCGCGCCGTGGATTGCGGTGATAGACGCCGATGATGCCTGGCTGCCACAGAGGCTTGAGCGATTGCTGGCCGCTGTCGGTGCTGATCGGGATGTGATGGTGTTTGATGACATAGTGGAGTGCCATCACACCGCGGCGGGCATGCGCCCGTGGCGCAGATTGCGCGGTGACAGTGGCTACGGAGCCACCGTCGGTACCGCAGTGGACCTAACCACCGCGCAGTGGGTGCAGTCTGAGCGACTGTTGATCAAACCGCTGCTACCTTCGGCTTGGGTACGTTCATCGGGCATCAAGCACAGTAGTCGGCGGTTTGGCGCAGACAGTGAGTATTTCCTAAGGTTGTTGGCGGCCGGACTCAAGCTGCGCTATCTGCCGTTCCCTGGCTATCTATATCGTGTTACACCGGGCTCGATGACCGCGATCAGATCACGCTACGAGCGGCTAGCGGAAATGCTCGAGGAGTTGATGCCCCTGTTCAAACACTCTGCCAGCACCGTTTCGGCGTTGCGGGCAAAGACATCTTCGCTGCTGCGGCTCGTTAACTATCAAAGCTTTGTTATGAACCTAAGATCCCGACGCTTTGGAGCAGTGGCGTCCCAGATACTGCGTGACCCCTGGCTGCTATGGGAGCTGACGCGACGCCTGATCGGCGACGCGGCCTATCGCGTACACCTTAGTTATCACGGCGGGACGGGGCGCGGATGAATCAGAAGCGGGTTATTACCTTTGGCACCTTTGATGTATTCCATATTGGCCACTTGCGCATACTGCAGCGTGCCGCAGCAATGGGAACGCATCTTACGGTTGGCATCTCCACAGACGCACTCAACGAATCCAAGAAAGGCCGCGCTCCGGTGTATCCGCAGGATCAGCGGCTGGCACTGGTCGCCGCCCTGCGCTGCGTAAATGAGACCTTTCTTGAAGATTCCCTGGAACTGAAGGCCGACTACATCCGCCTGTATGCAGCAGATGTGCTGGTGATGGGCGACGACTGGCTGGGCCGCTTTGATTCTCTTAGATCGCTGTGCGAGGTGGTGTACTTGCCGCGCACACCGGCCATATCGACAACCGCTGTCATTGAGAAGATTCGCAGTTGAAATGACCGCGCTGCCACACACACCCTCACTCACTTCCATCTCGACGCCACGTAGACGTTGGCGCGGCGTCATCACCGAAGCCACCTGGGCGCTTGCCGGCTGGTTGCTTCTATGGCCTGTAACCTGGGTGTTGCGGCGGCGCCCAGAACTGGTGGTGTTCTATGGCCGCGACGGCGGCAAGTATTTGGACAACTGCAAGTATCTTTCTGCCCGCGCGGCCGTGCGCAGCGACCTTGAGATCAAACCGATTTTCATCGCACGGGACCGCGATCTGCGCGATGCCCTGCGTGCGCAAGGACTAGGTGCCGAGTTGGCCTCCAGTGCTAAAGCGACCCTGCTCTGGCTGCGCGCTGGCACCATTGTCGTGGATAACGTGGACTGGTTGACCGGCATGCGGTACCCGGCCACACGGGGTGCTCGCATCGTTCAACTATGGCACGGGATTCCGCTGAAGCAGGTGCAGATGGGCAGGGTGCGTGCGCGCAGCCACCAGCAGCCCTGGTGGGAGCGTTCGATATTTCAACTGTATCTGCGCATCGTCGGGCGCAAGGCCAGACTCGATTGGATGCTGAGCACCGCGCCGCTGGTGACCGAACGCGCGTTCTCAGGTTCCTTTATCTACAAGCGCATATCTCATGCCGGATATCCACGCAATGATGCGCTGTTCGAACCACCAACGGCGTTGACGGCTATTGGCATCGACCATCGTGCACGTGAGCGCATTTCCCAGCATCGAGCTACTACAAGCGGCGGTAAGATTGGCCTCTACGCCCCTACGTTCCGCGAAGGCCTGACTGACCCGTTCGCCGATGGCAGCATCGATCTCAAGGCGCTGTCCGATCTCGCCTTGCGGTTGAATCTGTTGCTGCTAGTTAAGCTGCACCCTTGGATGCATGGCCGACTGAAGAGTACGGAAGCGGCGGGCATAGTGCTGGTATCACCTGATTCAGACGTCTATCCGCTGCTGCGCGAAGTCGACTTTCTGATCACGGACTACTCGTCCATCTACTTCGACTATTTACTCCTGGATCGACCTGTAGTTTTTTTCCCCTATGACCTTGATCGCTATCTGGCGGAAGAACGGCGCATGTACTTCGACTACGACCAGATGACGCCGGGGCCGAAACCAAGGCAGATAGCGGGACTGCTGGCGGAGATCGAGGCAGTGGCTACTGACCGCGATGACTGGAAGGCGCAGCGAGCAGCAGTGCGCTCGATGGTCTTTCAGCATGCGGACGGGCACGCGGCTGACCGTCTGCTGGAGGAGTTGTTCCCAAAAGACCGCTAAGTCGTCGTGATGTGGGCCGCGACTGATGGGGCAAGCAAGGCTAAGCAGTGGCACGAGCCGGTGATAGTTGCTGGCATAGGCGATCACGGCAACGCGCGCTCGCGGCCCCATCTGCGATCTCGCCATAGACCTCGGCACGAACGCCGGCATGCCGTCCGCCGAACTCGCGCTGATACTGCTCGGGGCGTGCCAGACCCTGCTCTACCCTGTGGAGCAATTCGTCCATTCCCGACACCACCGGACCAAAGCGGTAGCTTGCATCCAGAGAGAAGCCCTTTGAAAACGGCGGCTCTACATCCAGAAACACGGTGGGGCGGTCAAGCAGCAGGTAGTCAAACGCGATTGAAGACCAGTCGCAGATCAACAGATCACTGATCTGCAGTATCTCTTCAGCATCTGGATACTGGGCATACGGCAGATAGGTCACGCCGTCCAGACACGAGCCATCCGAGAGCCTTGCATTCAAATGATGCCGCACCAGAAGGCGTGCGGCGTGGCGCTGGCACAACCCGGCCAGCACACTCAGGAATTCTCGCTCAGTCATTCCAAACGGGTACAGACTGCGGTCCGCCGCATCCTGCTTCCAGGTCGGTGCGAACAACACAAAGCGTTCGTCGTTCGCTGATCCAAGCCCGAGCCGCTGCTTGATCGCAGCCCTCGCCTCCGGCCTGGCTGAGACCAGTTGGTCAGTACGCGCATAGCCCGTCACCTGAACTTGCTCCGGAGAAAAGCCATAGCGCTCAACGTAAAACTGCTTCATCAGCGGTGACGCCACCCACACTTCGTCAAAGCGGTGCTGCACTCTGAAGTCGTCGGCATCGAAGCCCTTGAAGGGGATGCCATGCCAGACGTCGAAGAACTTCAGGTCGCTGCGGCCCAGCAGCAGACTCATGACGTGCAGGCCGTGATCGCTGACGACAGCATCGGCGCGGGCCAGCAGCGCGATGCAGCGTGGACTGATGGCTAGGCAGCTGCGGGTTCCACGAACACTGAGTTCGCGGTGATAGGCGGGGTCCATGGTGAGAAAGGTGACCCGCTCGACCTGCGGACATCGCTCATCCAGCTCTCGGTACAGCGCCAGCAGATTGCCGTTGAGCTTGTGGCCATACAGCACCACGTACTTACCCGGCTTATGCCTACTCACCAGCAGGCGCGCCGCAAACGTCAGCAGTACGTTCAGGCCGAACAGGGCCAGATAAAGCCAGTGTCTGGGATTGCGTCTGTCAACTTTCATCGCAGATAGCAGTAACCCTAGCAGCGATTAGCGCACGCCGCCTGATCCAAGAAAGTCCGCGACACGATCCGAAGGGCCTGGTCCCGAGGCAACCAACGGAGCATGACGCAGACGCATGAACTCGTCGCTCATCAAGAAAGCTTGAACGCCCCCAGGCACCGCAGCTTCCATGATGGCATTGCGCTGCAGCCCGTCCTGCCGCTCCGTGTGCTCTCTCATTACGATGGTCGGAACCCCCAATACCGATAGCTCCTCTTGATTGGAGCCTCCGTCGGTCAGGACACAGTCGGCCTGCGCAGCAAGACTCAGAAAGGCGCGGTAGCCCAATCGTGGTGAGAGGTTGATGTTCGGGTTGCTACTCAGTTGACTCAGCAAGCCGGACCCCGCCAATCGTTTCCGGGTTGCGGGATGTAGAACAAAATGAACCGTGAACTTCTTGCTGACGGCCTCGATCAGCTCCACCAACGCCCGCAAACGATCTGCGTTAAAGAGGTTTTGGAAGCGATGCAGCGACGCAACTAAATAGCGGCCCGATCTCGACGCGCCACCAGGGTCTGCGCCCGAAAGCGCAACCGCATCCTGGATGGTATTGCCGAAGGTATTCACAACTTCAGATCGATAGCGGTCAGACATGTACTGAGCCGTATCTGCGCTGGGGCAGAACGCCACATCCGCAAGCCTGAACACCAAACGCCGGGACATCTCCTCAGGGAATGGGTCAAAAAGTTGGCCCGAAGTCAGGCCGCTTTCAAGATGCAAGACCCGATTCCCTGTCACTCGAGCTGTCAATGCACCAATCACGGTGGATAGCGTATCTCCATGCACAACCACATCTAGCGGTCCGTGTTCGGACGCTAGTTGCTTCAGCTTGGATTTCAATCCATGGAAAGCAGCCGGCAACCACCGTAGCAGGGCGCCCATGGTGGCCCGTTCTTCCGGTTCGAGCGCGTACTCGATCGGGGAGGCCACGCCGAACTCTTCCAACAGATCGTGCATCGTTTCCTGATGCTGGCCGGTCATCAACAACCTGATAGCAATGCCTCGACGCTCGCACGCCACCATCACCGGAGCCACCTTGATCAGCTGCGCACGAGTACCGATAACAAACACCGGCAATCTGACCGCCACCCTCCGCCCGGTGGTCATTTCTTGTAAGTCAGTGTCGTTATCTGTTCGGACACCAATCCGATCAGGAAGATGATCACCGAGGCGCTGAACAGCAACGCGCTCATGTTGGTGAACTTGCCCCAATGCGTGTACGTCCATCCGTAGTACCCGAGACCCAGCACAAAAAAGGCGAGTCCGGCTGGCGCAAACAGCTTCACCGGCGAGTAGAGGGTGGCAATCTTGAAGATGATCAGCAGAAAGCGTACGCCGTCTCGCAACGGCCGGATATGGCTGCTGGTGCCCACGCGGCTGTAGACCGGCACCTCGACATAGGTGATGGTATACGCGCTGCGGAAGAACGCCATCGTGATGGTGGTCGGGTAGGAGAACCCGTTGGGCAGCAGGTGCAAGAACTCGCGGAAGCGCTCAGCCCGGATCACGCGAAAGCCAGAGGTCAAATCCATGATCCGGTGGCCGGTCATCCAGCTGGCCAGGCGATTGTAGAAGCGGTTCGCCAGGCCGCGGCCCAGGTTGGCCTGGCCGTCCCGGGTCCGCGCGCCAACCACCATGTCATAGCCTTGCTCCAGCCGCGTAAGCAGCGTTTCGATCAGCGCCGGGTCGTGCTGGCCATCGGCATCCATGAACACCAGGATGTCGCCGCTGGCGGCGCGCGCGCCGCGCTTGATGGCAGCACCGTTGCCCATCGAGTACGGCGAACTCAGACAGGTAACGCCGTGGGCTAGGCACAGCGCCACCGTGTTGTCGGTGGAGCCGTCATCGACCACGATGATTTCCGCCTGCGGCTGGGCCTGCTTCAGGCGCGGCAGCAGGGATTCCAGGGACTCGGCCTCATTCTTGGCCGGCAGGATGATACTGATTCGGTTCAATGGCACTTTCGCCCGGGTGGCTAGCAGGATTTAGGTTGGTATTGTGCATGACTCGGCCGCGTTCTCCGCCCGGCACCGCCCCCGGTCGGCGTTTTGGGGGTTTGCCTGCGATCTGGGACGCTCTATATTGCGGGATATTCAAGCATAAGGACCTTCGGGGCCATGGCAATCAATCCGCAAGCACAGTCGGGCAATATCTTTCTGGGGGGCCTGGCCCGGCGGCTGGTGGCCGACGGTGTGATCACCGAGCAGGCCGCCCGTGATTTTCAGGCCAAGGCGCTGAAAAGCGGCGAACCGTTTGTAACCGTGCTGGTGGCCGGCAAGGCAGCCAGCCCCGCGCGTATTGCCGAAGCCGCGAGCATCGAGTTCGGCGTGCCGCTGATGGATTTGTCGGCGGTTGAAATTGACGCCGCTGCAATCGGCGAAGTTACCGAGAAGATCATGCGCAAGGCCCATGCCCTGCCGATCTTCAAGCGTGGCAAGAAGACTTAC
>JBFJJW010000093.1:0-12659 GCA_041612095.1 Solimonas sp.
GCCGCAGCCTTGGGAGCCGACTTGACCAGATACGCCACGCGCTCGGAGAGCTGCGCGCCGGTCTTGGTCCAGTGCTCGATGCGCCCCAGATCCAGTACCAGCTTCTGCTCGGCACCCTTGGCGTTCGGGTTGTAATAACCCACGCGCTCGATGAAGCGGCCGTCACGCGAGCTGCGCTTGTCAGTCGCCACGACGTGATAAAACGGGCGCTTCTTGGCGCCGGCACGAGCCAAACGAATCGTTACCATCTTCTTTATCCAAATGTTGCACAGCGCCCCCGAGGAATTCCGGGGGTGCGAAAAGGCCGCGTATTGTAGCGATTTCCTCACAGAATTCCAGCGCCTACGTCTCACCTGCGGGTTTGCTCAGCCAGAGCCCGCCAGCAGCCGGCGCACGCGCTGCTCCAGATCGTCGCTAAATTCAGGGCCGTAGCCGTAGTAGATCATGTCCACGCGACCGCCGGCGTCCAGCAAAAACGTGGCCGGAAGGCGCCAGACCTTGAAGTTCTGGATCGCAATTCCTATCGGGTCGGCCACTACCGGGTAGTCCACCGGCCGGGCAGCCAGGAAGCGACGCGCCAACGGCACCTCCTTGTCCACGGCCACCGCCAGCACTTCGAAGCGGTCCGCATATCCCTCGGCAAGCAGGCGCTGGCGCAGTGCATTCAGCTTGGGCATCGATTCGAGGCAGGGGGCGCACCAGGAGGCCCAGAAATCCACCACCACGACCTTGCCCCGCAACTGACTGAGCTTGATGCCCGGCGGCCCCTGCAGCACAACGCCGGCAGCCTCCGGCGCAACCACACCGAGTCCGATGCTTTCCACCGCTGCGGCGGCGAGCGTCGAGAACAGCAGCCCGCAGAACGCCGCGACCCACCGCGTGCGGATCAAGGGTCTGCTCAACGCCGTGGCATCATGCCGGGAGGCAGGCGCCCGCCAAGCCCGCGCATCAGCTTGGCCATGCCGCCACTGGCCACCTTCTTCATCATGTCCCGGGTGGTCTCAAACTGCCGCAGCAGCTGATTGACCTGCTGCACCTCGACCCCGCTGCCGGCGGCGATCCTGCGCTTGCGAGACGCCTTGATCAGATCGGGGAAACGACGCTCCTGACGCGTCATCGAATTGATGATGGCGACCGTGCGCCGCACCTGCTTCTCGGCGTCGACGCTCTTGAGCTGAGCCTGCATCTGCGCGCCGCCAGGCAGTTTCTCCAGTAGCGAGGACATGCTGCCCATGCTCTGCACCTGCTGCATCTGCTCGCGAAAATCTTCGAGATTGAAGCTCTTCGTTCGCTTGAGCTTCTCGGCGAACTTCTGCGCCTTGTCCTGATCAACCTTGCGCGTGGTCTCCTCGATCAGGCCCAGCACGTCACCCTGTCCGAGGATGCGCGTGGCGATACGGTCGGGGTGAAACACCTCCAGACGGTCGGATTTTTCGCCGACGCCGATGAACTTGATGGGCCGGCCCGTCACCTGACGAACCGACAGCGCGGCGCCGCCGCGGGCATCGCCGTCCACCTTGGTGAGAATGACGCCGGTCAACGGCAAGACATCGGCAAAGGCGCGGGCGGTATTGGCCGCGTCCTGGCCGGTCATGCTGTCCACCACGAACAGGGTTTCTACCGGCGTCAGCGCCGCATGCAGCGCCGCGACTTCCTGCATCATCGCTTCGTCGATCGAGGTGCGGCCGGCGGTATCTACGATCAGCACATCCGCGTACTGCTTGCGGGCATATGCCAGCGCCGCCAGTGCGATATCAACCGGGTTCTGACCCACCGCCGAAGGGAAGCACTCGACGCCAACCCCCTCGGCAACAATGCGCAGCTGCTCGATCGCAGCGGGGCGGTAGACGTCGGCCGAAACCACGATCACGCTCTTCTTCTCGCGCTCCTTCAGCCACAGCGCCAGCTTGCCGGTGCTGGTCGTCTTTCCTGCGCCCTGCAGACCGGCCATCAGAATCACGGCGGGCGGCTGCGCCTTCAGATTGATCGGCTCGGTGGCGCCGCCGAGGGTCTCGGTCAGCACTGCCTGCACGATGCGCAGGAACTCCTGCCCTGGGGTCAGCGAGGCGGTGATCTCGGCGCCCAGTGCACGCTGCTTGACCTGCTCGACAAACGCCTTGACCACCGGCAACGCCACGTCAGCTTCCAGCAAGGCCATGCGCAGTTCACGGCTGGCGCTGGCAATCTGGTCTTCGGTAAGCCGGCCCTGTCCGCGTACGGCATCCAGTACCCGTGAGAGGCGCGACGTCAGGTTTTCAAACATGGGAAAGTCGGAAACGGATCAGGCGGGCCGCTATTGTAGGCGCGGCGCCCGTCAGAAACAGGATCAGCCGACGGTGATAGTGTCGCCGCGCTTCAGGTGCTCGTAGTTCCAGCCAGCCAACGCCTCTCGACACTCCCGTTCGATGATCCGCTCGCACCCAGGCTTGTGATGCGTCAGATACAGGCGCGGACGATGCCGCAGCTTGCGCAACTCCTCCGCCAGGAGCTGCGGGGTGAAATGCTTGGAAGCATGCCCGAGCGCGGCGCGGTCGTTGGGAAATGCGATTTCAATCATCAGCTTATCCAGGCGCTGCAGCTGGTTCAGCGCCGCCCAGAGCCCGTCATCTGCGTAGGTGTCACCGGAAAACGCGAAGGTGCCACGCTGGCCTTCCAGTGCGTAGCCCACTGCCGGAACCGTATGCAGGACTCGGAATGCGGTGATGCGCAAACCCGGCTGCGGTTCGCGCGTCTCGCCCACGCCCATTTCGCACCAGCGCAACAGCGGCTGTGTTTCATCGGGCAGTTGCGAGAAATCGGGCCAGACAGTCCAGTTGAACACGTGGTCGCGTATCGCCTGCAGCGTCTGCTGCGTCGCGTGCACGCCGATCGGACGATCGATCCGGTCGAACAGATTGTCGGCCATGAACGCGAGCCCGCAGATGTGGTCGAGATGGCTGTGCGTCAGGAACACGTTGCGGATTCGTCGCTGTTGCGTCAATGAAAGATCGCCGACGCCGGTACCGGCATCAATCAATATGTCATCGCCCACAAGGAGGCTAGTGGTCCGCAATCCGGGACCGACGCCACCGCTACACCCTAGAACTTTAATCCGCATGCATATACGGGGCTTGAGGATCGGAGGATCGTAGCACAGGGCTACCGCCGTGCTGTGCCCCGTGTATCCTAACCGCCCTCATGCTGCTCGCACTGCTCTCGCTCGCGTTTTATGTGGCCGCCACGCTGCTGGTCTGGCGCCGCCCGCTCGACAGCATGACCGAGCGCTTGTGTGCGTTTGCCGGTGTGATGTTGCACGCATGGGCCCTTGGTCATCAGGTATTTCGCGGGGGCGGCCTCACCATCGGTCTGGCCGAAGCCCTGTCACTGTTCACCTGGCAGGCGGCGCTGCTGCTCTGGTGCCTGTGCTGGCGTGAGCCCGTGCGCACGCTCGGGCTCGCGGTATACCCGCTGGCAGGCGCAGCCGCAGTCATGGCGGGACTGTGGCCAGCCCCCACCAGCGACATCATCATCAGTGACTGGAAAACACGTACCCACGTGGTGCTGTCGCTGCTGTCGGCGGGACTGCTGACCCTGGCCGCGGCACACGCGCTGCTGCTCGCAGCCCAGGAGAGGTGGTTGCACGCACACCGCACAACCCACCTCAATCGGGTGCTGCCGCCGCTGCAAACCATGGAGCGGCTGCTATTTCAGTTCATCGCGATAGGCTTCGCTTTGCTGTCATTGACACTGCTGTCCGGGCTCTGGTTCGTACGCGACTGGCTGGCACAGCATCTCGCGCACAAGACCGTGCTTTCCATCAGCGCCTGGCTGATCTTCGGCGTATTGCTCTGGGGTCGGTTGCGCCACGGCTGGCGCGGCCGCACGGCAATACGCTGGACCCTGGCAGGTTACGCCACGCTGATCCTTGCCTACTTCGGCAGCAAGCTGATACTGGAAGAAATCCTCGGTCGGCACTGGGGTTAGCCGGCACTGTTGAAGCGGCCACGGTTGACAGCGCCCCGCCGGACCCGATAACTAGCAGCCTCACAACATGGCTCTTTGACACCTCGCTTGGACGCAATACCGCTTTCCGCCCTCTTTGGCCTGCTCGCCTTGCTGCTGGCACTGTCCGCGTTCTTCTCAGGTTCGGAAACGGGCCTGATGACCATTAACCGCTACCGCCTGAAAACGCGCGCCCAGAAGGGGGAGCGGGGCGCGCGCCTTGCCCACCAGTTGCTGTCGCGGCCGGATCGGTTGATCGGCACGATTCTGCTCGGCAACAACTTCATCAATACGCTTGCCGCTTCCGTCGCGACCTTGATCGGACTACGGCTGTTCCCAGGCGATAGCGGCATCGCCATCGCGGCCGGCAGCCTCACCCTGCTACTGCTGGTATTTGGCGAAGTGACACCGAAAACCCTGGCGGCGCTGCACCCGGAGCGGATCGCGATTCCGGCCGCCTATGTGCTATGGCCTTTGCAACGTCTGCTGTCCCCGCTGGTATGGGCCATCGGCCTGGTCAGCAACGGCCTGCTGAGGGCAATTGGCGTCACCTCGGAGGACGCAGCTCAGCACAGCCTGAGCAGCGAGGAGCTGCGTACCGTTGTTGCCGAGGCGGGCGCGATGATTCCGCAGCGACACCAGAAGATGCTGCTTTCGATACTCGATCTGGAAAAGGTCACGGTCGAAGACATCATGGTGCCGCGGAACGAGATCATCTGCATCGACATTTCAGAGCCTTGGGCAGATGTGCGCGAGGCCATCATCAGCAGCCAGCACACCCGCCTGCCGGTGTTCGACGGCAGCATCGACAACCTGAAGGGTGTCGTGCATTTGCGGCGTATCGTGCGTCTGGCGGCGGAAAACACGTTGGATGTCGAGAGTCTGCTGGCTTTGGCGCGCGAGCCGTATTTCATTCCGGAAGGCACACCACTGAACCAGCAGTTGCTGAACTTCCAGAATCAGAAACGGCGTATCGGCTTTGTCGTCGACGAGTACGGCGACATCCAGGGCCTGGTGACGCTGGAGGACATACTGGAAGAAGTGGTCGGCGAGTTCACGTCCGACCCCGCCACCCGCATCAAGAACGTCTATGCCGACGGTGACGGCAGTTACCGAGTGTCCGGGTCGGTAACCATTCGCAGTCTGAACAAGAATCTGGGCTGGAAGCTGCCAACCTCCGGGCCGAAGACGATCAATGGCCTGCTACTGGAAAAGCTGGAGAACCTGCCGCAGGCAGGCGCTCGCGTGGATATTGGCGACTATCTGGTTGAGATCATCGAAACACGAGCGAATTCGGTTAAGGCGATGCGCATCACGCCCACAGCCGCTCCCAAACCGACCAAATCCTGAGGCGGCTGCGTGGCAGGCCAACAGGGCGCACGCCCAGTCACTGACCTCACAGCTGTGCCAGCGCCTGATCCAGCCGGCTGACTCCCACCACCTCGAGTTCGGCGATCGCACCCCGCCGCGGCCGGTTTGCCTCCGGCACGATCGCGCGCTTGAAGCCGTGCTTGGCCGCCTCTTGCAGACGCTCCTCGCCGCTGGACACCGGCCGCACCTCGCCCGCCAGACCGATCTCGCCGAACACCACGCAGTCGCCAGCCAGGGGCCGGCTGCGGAAGCTGGACAGGGCCGCCAGCAGCAGGGGCAAGTCGGCCGCGGTTTCCTGGATGCGCATACCGCCGACGACATTGGCGAACACGTCCTGATCGCCCAGGGAGATCCCGCCGTGACGGTGCAGAACCGCCAGCAGCATGTTGAGGCGATTGCCTTCCAGACCTAGCGCCACGCGCCTGGGGTTGCCGAGCAGGGACTGGTCCACCAGCGCCTGGACTTCCACCAGCAGCGGGCGACTCCCCTGCCGGGTCACCGTTATCACGCTGCCGGGCACGGGTTGCTGGTGGCGGGACAGAAACAACGCGGAGGGGTTGCTGACCTCCTTAAGCCCGACATCGGTCATCGCGAATACGCCCAGCTCGTTGACCGCTCCGAAACGGTTCTTCACTGCGCGTATCAAGCGAAAACGCGACCCAGGGTCATGTTCGAAGTAAAGCACGGTATCGACCATGTGCTCGAGCACGCGCGGCCCGGCGATGGCTCCTTCCTTGGTGACATGCCCCACCAGAATCACCGTGGTCTGGGTCGCCTTGGCGTAGCGCACCAGCTGCGCTGCGCATTCGCGCAGTTGGGAGACCGAGCCAGGCGCTGAGTCCAGCGCCTCGGTATACAAGGTCTGGATCGAGTCGATCACGACCAACGCCGGTCGCAGCAGCTGCATCTGCGCGATGATGTGTTCAACCGCTGTTTCGGTCAGCACCGGAAGATCCAGTTGCATCAGATTCAGGCGTCGGGCGCGCAGATGCACCTGGGTCAACGACTCCTCGCCGGTTACGTAGAGTGTCGGCAGCCGCGACTGCAGATCACAGAGCACCTGCAGCAACAGCGTGGACTTGCCGATGCCGGGGTCGCCGCCAATCAGAATGACGGCGCCAGGAACGATGCCGCCGCCGAGCACACGATCCATCTCCGACAACCCTGAGCTGACGCGTGGCGCTTCGGTAGCCCCGACCTCGCTCAATCGCCGCACGCGACCTTCGGTCTGGCCGCTGAGTCCGCCGCTGCGCTTGCGCAGCGGCGCAGCCGCCACGCCCTCGACCAAGCTGTTCCAGGCGCCACAGTCAGCACACTGCCCGACCCACTTCGGGCTGGTCGCGCCACAGCTCTGGCAGAGATATTCGGTACGGGCCTTGGCCATGGGAGCAATCGCGATTCGGGAGTGTTTTGGCGGACGACAAACGCGTTACTATCAAGCTTAACGCATCGAGTTCTGGGGGACTTCTGCGGTGAAAACAAGAATATGGGCGCAGGATTGGTTTGCCGCGGTCGCTTTCACGCTGCTTTTTCTGGTGCTCGCCTACGGCGTATTTGCCGACAGCTTTCAGGCATTGGAACGCTACACCTATGATGTAGGGGTGCGGGCGACTGAGCGCACGCCGTCCGATCGCATCAGCATCGTCGCCATTGACGACGCCTCGATACGCAACCTGGGGCGCTGGCCTTGGCCGCGCGCGCAGCAGGCGGAACTGATCAAAAAGCTGCACGAGGGCGGCGCGCGGGTCGTCGCCAACACGGCGCTGTATCTGGAGGCTGAGCAGTCTGCAGGCGCAGAGACCTTGAACGCGCTCAATGCCGAACTGGCGGCGTCTCCGTTGACGCAGCAGATTCCAGTCGAGATCGACACTTTCGGCGTCATGCTGGATGAAACGGCCAAGGACGCACCCCAGGTCGCGGGCATCGCCGAAGCGTATCGGGACTCGGCGCTGGCCAAGGACTACCGCGGTCTGATGACCGCACTGCTGGCGCGCCTTGATGCCGCGGCCAAGGCCAGCGGCGCACCGGATGAGCAGTTGGCGTCTGCACTGCAGGCGCAGGGACACTCGGTGTTGCCGATGATCTTTACCCTAGGGCGACCTCAGGGACGCCCGGACGAACCGCTGCCGGAGTACGTGCGGCGTAACGCACTGACCAGCATTCAGGATCGCATCGATGCGCGTGCCGCCGGCGCCCTGCCCCTACCCGCGATGAACGTACAGCTGCCGATCCCTTTGCTGGCTCAGGCGACGTCCGCGATCGGCCACATCAATGTCACGCCCGATGTCGACGGGGCGGTGCGCTTCGAACCGCTGGTCATTCAGTATTACGACGAGTTCTACCCCTCGCTTTCGCTGATCGTCGCCGCCGAAGCGCTCAACCTGCGGCCCTCCGATATCGAGGTCAGGTTGGGAGAAGGGGTGCAGTTGGGCGGCCTGACCATTGGCACGTCTCCCGCATTGCGCATGTACTCGCAGTGGTATGGCGATATCGGCGGCCAACCCGCCTTCCCGGTCGATTCCGCCTACGACGTGCTCAGCGGCAAGCTGGCGCCCGCCAAGTACAAGGACAAGATCGTGCTGATCGGCACCACCGCCGTGGGAACCGGCGACACCTTCGCCACCCCGGTATCGTCCGCCACCGCGCCGGTGGTGACGCTCGCGCACACCATCTCGAGCATACTGCAGGAGGACTTCTTCACCCGACCTTCGTGGGCACCTTGGGCCGAGCTCGGACTGTTCGCGCTACTGCTGCTCTACGCAGCCCTGCTGTTGCCGCGCATGAAATCGACGCTAGCCGCGATGGTCACGCTGAGCCTGGTCATCGGCTTGCTGGTCGGCGAGGTTGCGGCGATGGTATCCGCAGCCATCTGGTTCAAGCTGACCATCATGGCTGCGTTCCTGCTTCTGACGCACGCATTCATGACGGTGAAGAAATTCAATATCACCGAGCGTCTCAAGCAGACCAGCGAAACCGAGGGCGCCGAAAGCAACAAGATGCTCGGCCTGGCATTCCAGGGGCAGGGCCAGCTGGATATGGCCTTCGACAAGTTCCGCCGCGTATCGCCGGTCGACGATCGCCTGCTGGATCTGCTGTACAACTTGGCGCTTGATTTCGAACGTAAGCGTCAGTTCAACAAAGCCGAATCCGTCTACGAGTACATCGCCGGCCACAACAAGGACTTTCGCGACATCGCGCAGAAGCTTTCACGCGCCAAGCGCATGTCCGAGACTGTCATTCTCGGCGGCGGCGGCAACAGCTCGCACCCAGGGGGAACCTTGGTGCTGGACGCCACCCAGCAGATGGAAAAGCCGATGCTGGGGCGTTACCAGGTCGAGAAGGAACTGGGCAAGGGTGCCATGGGCATCGTCTACATGGGCAAGGACCCCAAGATCGGCCGCCAGGTTGCCATCAAGACCATGGCCCTGTCCCAGGAGTTCGAGCCCGATGAACTGGCCGGCGTGAAGGAACGCTTCTTCCGCGAGGCCGAGACCGCCGGCCGCCTGACCCACCCCAATATCGTCTCCATTTTTGACGCTGGCGAGGAACATGACCTTGCCTTTATCGCCATGGAGTTCATCAAGGGCCACGACCTGACACGGCATACCAAGCCGAACAATCTCCTGCCCATGGCGGAAGTGCTGCGCCTGATCGCCGATGCCGCCGATGCACTGGACTACGCGCACAGCAACGGCATCGTGCACCGCGACATCAAGCCGGCCAACATGATGCTGGTGGAGTCAAGCAATACGCTGAAGCTGATGGACTTCGGTATCGCCCGCATCGCCGACTCGAGCAAAACCAAGACCGGCATGGTCCTGGGCACCCCCAGCTACATGTCTCCGGAGCAACTGGCGGGCAAGCGCGTAGATGGCCGCTCCGATCTGTTCTCGCTTGGCGTCACGCTGTATCAGCTGCTGTCAGGCTCGTTGCCGTTTCAGGCAGAATCGATGGCCACTCTGATGTTCAAGATCGCCAATGAAGCGCATGCACCCGCCAGCGTACTGCGCCCCGACCTGCCGGCAGCGGTGAGCGCGGCGATAGACCGCGCGTTGCAGAAGGACGCCGAACAGCGCTATCAACGCGGCAGTGATTTCGCGCGCGATCTGCGTGCAGCCAGCAGCGGACTCAGCACCCACTAGTCTATCCATGGCACTAAAAGACAAACTGTCGACCGCGCTCCTGTCCGATACCGGGCGGGTGCGCAATAACAATGAAGATGCCGTTGGCGAAGACCCGGACATCGGCATGCTGGTATTGGCCGACGGCATGGGGGGCTACAACGCGGGCGAGATCGCCAGCGGCATCGCCGTCACCACCATTCTCGACGTGGCCAAACGCCAATGGCCCACGCTCAAGCACGGCGAGGTAGACCGCGAGAGCGGCTACAGCCTAGAGGCGCTGATGCTTAAGAGCGCGGTTGAGGAAGCGCACCGCACGATCCATCAGGTCTCTCAGAGTCAGCCACAGTGTGCCGGCATGGGCACCACCGTAGTCGCGTGCCTGTTTCACAATGATCGTATGTCGATCGCCTATGTGGGCGATTCGCGGCTGTACCGGTATCGATCGGGCAGTCTGGAACAGATCACCCGCGATCATTCGCTGGTCGAGGAACTGGTCGCCCGCGGACACTATTCACGTGAGGACGCAGGCAAGCTGGTTCGAAAGAACATCGTGACACGCGCCCTGGGGGTCGAGCCGGATGTACTGGTGGACCTGATGGAAGAGACTGTCGAAGTCGGCGACGTCATGCTGTTGTGCTCCGACGGTCTTACCGACATGGTCAGTGATGAGCAAATCGGCTTAACACTTGGAAAGTACGCTGATAATCTTCCCCTCGCCGTACAGAAACTGGTTGAACTCGCCAATGAGGGTGGCGGCAAAGATAATGTGTCGGCAGTCCTGGCGCGCGCGAATGCTTCATTTGCACGCGGCCGGCGCTGGTACGAACGATTGATGGAATGGTTCTAGAGGCCGAAATTACTATGGGCAAGCTCATCGTCACCGACAGCAGCGGAACGTCGACCGAGGTACCGCTGAACAAGGAGCGGGTGACCGTCGGGCGTCATCCCGACAACGACATCAGTCTGAACGACAAGGCCGTATCCGGCCGCCATGCCGTGATCATCACCATCTTGCAGGACTCCTTTCTGGAAGATCTGGACTCCACCAACGGCACGACCGTGAACGGCAAGCAGGTTGCCAAACACCCGCTGTCCCACGGCGATGTCATCTCGATCGGGCGCAACACGCTGAAGTACGAAGGCGAAGGCGGTAGCGATGACGACTTCGAAAAGACCATGATTCTCAAGCCTGGTCAGTATGGCGCAGCCTTCGATGCACAGGTCAGCCAAGCGGCGTCTCCGGCAGCTGCGACCGCGACACCGGCCGCCGCCGCACCCGCTGCTGCACCGGCAGCCGCAGCTGCTGCGCGCCCATTAATGGGCAAATTGCGAGTCGCCAGCGGTCCGAACGCCGGCAAGGAACTGGAACTCTCCAAGGCCCTGACCACCATCGGCAAACCGGGGGTGCAGGTCGCTGCGGTGACGCGCCGTGCCGACGGCTACTACATCGTCCATGTAGGCGGCGACGGCGCCGGACAGAAGCCCCTGGTCAATGGCAAGCCGATCGATACCCAGGCACGCAAGCTCAACCATAACGATGTAGTGGAACTGGTCGGCACCCAGATGACCTTCCTGATCACCGGCTAATGCATCCTTGAACCCGCTGGAGCGCAACTACTCGGAGGCAACCATGAGTCGCTTGATCGCATTTGCAGCGCTGCTGGTTTTGGGCCTGTCCTGGGCAGATGACGCCGCCGAAAAGGCTGCGCCCCCCGAACCCGCCCCAACGGTTCAACCCGGGGGTGATTGCCTTACCGAAACCGGCAGCCGCATCAAACGCGATGCCGAACACCCCTGCATTGCGGCGCCAGGACGGGTTCTAGACCGCGATGATCTGGACCGCACGGGCGCCGTAAACACTACAGACGCGGTGCGCAAGCTGGTTCCTCAGGCGCGCTAGCCCCCCGCCTCGGTCTTCCGGCAGATCCCGGACGGACTACAGATAGCGGAAGCGGACGCGTTGGGTGAGCCCGCAGAACAGCTCGTAGGCGATGGTGTCCGCGTGCTCCGCCACTTCCTCAGCAGGCAGGCCCTGCCCCCATAACAGCACCGGGTCGCCCACCTGAGCATCGGGCACGCTGCGCAGGTCAACCGAGATCATGTCCATCGATACGCGCCCGGCCAGCAGGCCACGATGACCGCGGATCAGAACCGGGGTGCCGTCGTGAAATGCGCGATGCATGCCATCGGCGTAACCGACCGCCACCACCGCGACCGGCATGCGCTGTGGACAGCGATATCGCCTGCCGTAGCCCAGCGTCTCACCTTCGGCATACTCTCGCACGGCGATGATGCGACTCTCCAGCCGCATGGCCGGCCGCAGCCCCAGGGATTCGGCCGTACGACCGCTGAGAGGCGAGCAACCGTACAGTGCCAAGCCCGGCCGCACCCAGTCCACCCGCGCCTGCGGCCACGCGATCAGGCCCGCCGAATTCGCGATCGAGCGCGCACCCGACACGCCCTCAAGCGCTCGATCAAAGCGGTCAATCTGCTCGCATGTGAAGGGATTCTCCGGCTCATCGGCGCAGGCCAGATGGGTCATCCATCCCTCAAGCTTCCAGTTCGGTCGACGTCGCAGAACCTCCAGCAGCGCCGGCACGTCTGCGAGCGGAAACCCGAGTCGATGCATACCGCTGTCGAGCTTGAGCCACAGTGACAGCTGTGCGCTGGCAGGCAACTGCTCCAGCAGCCCGATCTGCCAGTGATCGTGAACCACTACCTGCAGCCGCTCGTATACAGCCAGCGCCGCCTCTTCACTGGAGATGATGCCCTCCAGCAACGCAATCGGCGCCTGCACATGGGCCTGACGCAGCTGCATCGCCTCGTCGACACAGGCGACCGCCAGCGCATCCACACCGGCAGACTCCAGCGTGCGCGCCACCGGAACCGCTCCGTGGCCGTAGGCATCAGCCTTGACCGCCGCCATGACCCGCGAACGCGGTGCCAGTGCCCGGACCGCGCGCAGGTTGTGGCGGATGGCGGCCAGATCGATTGTTGCGGTGACGCGGGGAGTCATTCGTAGCCGGCGTCGTAACCTTGCGCCAGATTGTCAAAGCGCGTGTACTCGCCGAGGAACGCGGTCTTGACCGATCCAAGCGGGCCATTGCGTTGCTTGGCGATAATGATCTCGGCCGTGCCCTTGTCCGGCGAGTCGACGTTGTAAACCTCGTCTCGGTAGATGAA
>JBFJJW010000094.1:0-12650 GCA_041612095.1 Solimonas sp.
ATCGGTACCGACCTGCAGATGCTCGATGCCTACTTCTATGGCCGCGTGCCCCTGTGGGGCGACAAGGAAATGACCGTCAAGCTGGGTCGCCAGGCGATCAACTGGGGCGAATCGACCTTCCTGGCTTTCGGCGCCATCAACCAGGCCAACCCAATCAACGTCAACAACTTCCTGCGTGTCGGCTTCGCGGTGGAGGAAATCTTTCAGCCGCTGGGCATGCTGTTCCTGTCCGCGGAGCCGTTTGAAAGCGCCACGCTGGAAGGTTTCTATCAGTATGAGTGGAAGCCGCTGGAAGCGCCGGCCCCCGGCAGCTTCCTCAGCTTCGTTGACCTCGGCACCTATAACGCCGGTCAGAACCCGAACCTCAGCTTCGGCAGCGCCGCCGAAGACCCGGATCGCGCCTTCCGTGGCGATAGTGCCGCCACCCAGACCGGCTATCTCGACAATCCCCTGACGCTGATCACCCCCATCAGCGCCACGGTCGAGCGTCTTCCGGATCGCGACGCCAAGAACAGCGGCCAGTTCGGCGTTGCGTTCAAGTACTACGCCGAAGAGCTGGGCACCGGCACCGAGTTCGGCTTCTACTTCATGAACTACCATTCGAAGCTGCCGCTGGTGAGCTTCATGTCGACGGACGCTTCCTGCGCCCGGCGCGAGGGTAACGAGTACGGCATCGACGCCTACAACACCGCGACCTTCCTCGCCGCCTGCCCGAACATCCCCGCGCTGACCAATGACATGGCACGCGCGCAGCTGCAGGCGGACACCGTCTCGCTGATCGGCGCCAATCTCGGCAGCCCGCAGAACCTCGTGCCGCTGTTGCTGGAGCTGGGCGTCAGCCCAGCGACGATCCCGGCGCTGCTCGCCAACCCGGCCGCGATCGCCGGGGCGCTGGGCAATCTGCTGATCGGCGGCGACCCGAACGCCACCTCGATGCGCGATGCGGTGCCGCTGGACTCCGGCAAGATCTTCTTCGAGTACCCGGAGAATCTGAAGATGTTCGGGGTCAGCTTCAACACCAGCATCGGCGACTACGGCATCCAGGGTGAAGTCGCATACCGCCCGAACCAACCGCTGCAGGTGTCGATCGCCGACCTTTCATTCGCTGCTGCCGGCCCCACGCTCACGCGCTGCCACGATCCGAACCTCAACTGCGCCGGCAGCACCACCGGCATCGGCTTTGACGAGAACGGCAATCGGGTTCTCTACGGTTCCAGCGATTTTGGTGGCGACTTCAACGACACCATCAACATCCTGCTCGGCCATGCCCCCGGCTCGGCGCGCGCGTTCCCGAACTTCGTGATTCCCTACCGCGGTGGCGTGCTCGGCGAGAATCCGCCCAACAGCTACATCCGCGGCTACGAGGAGTTCGATACCTATCAGTTCAATCTCGGCTTTACCCAGGTATTCGGCGCCACCGACAATCCCTTTGGCGCCGATCAGATCCAGTTCGTGGGCGAACTGGGCGGCGTCTGGATTCCAGACCTGCCGGCGCTGGACGAACTGCAGATCGATGCGCCGGGCGTCTTCACCCACGCCAGCGCAGGGGCCGACGGCAGCGGCGCGGATGGCTCGCAGCAGGCCTGCGCCCCCACCAATGTGACCTGTGTGGTGGGTCCGGACGGCACCCGCTTCAATCCGCATCAGGCCAATCTCGATGACTTTGTCGACAAGTTCTCCTGGGGCTATCGCCTGATCAGCATCGTCAAGTACGAGAGCATCCTGCCCGGCATCAGCGTGCAGCCGTTCATCGTCTGGGCGCATGACGTCAACGGCACCGGCCCTGGCCCCGCAGAAAACTTCGTCAAGGGCCGCAAGCAGGCCTTGCTGAACATCGAGACCCGCTACAAGTCGGCGCTGTCGCTGACCTTGGGCTACGCCTGGTTCTTCGGTGGCGGCGACAACAATCTCTACGCCGATCGTGATTTGGCGCAGGCCTTCCTGAAATACCAGTTCTGACCCACCAAAAAGCAGGACAGCCATGGGCCGCGGCCACCTCCAGGGGGGGCCGCGGCGTCATTTTTGCGCACCGCATTGGTGCGCGATCAGGGTTTGCGGAAGAAGCCTGTAGGAAATTTTTGTATGTTTTGGCCGCAAATCACCCGTGATCGCTAACATTCACAGGATTTAATTACAATCCGGGAAAATCACCCGGACTTATCCACCCCGGCAATAACGCATAAAAGGAGCCCCCCATGAAGCAAGTAATAGGCACGCTAGGCATCGCCGCCCTGCTGTGCATCAACCTGGCCAACGCCCAAGAGGACGCCCAGGCATTCGAAGACACCTCGATGGAGGCCGTAGACGCGGCCCCTGCCGAAGACAGCTATAACTACAGCGGCAGCGCATCCGACGAAGCCGCCCCCGCTGAAGACGCCGTAGGCGCGGCCCCTGCCGAAGACAGCTATAACTACAGCGGTAGCGCATCCGACGAAGCCGCCCCCGCTGAAGACAGCTACGCAGAGAGCGCGCCGGTGGACAGCTACGGCGAGAGCGCGGCCACAGAGGCCGCAGCCCCGGCAGAAAGCAGCGGCTACGACTACGGCGCCAGCGCCCCAGTCGATACCTATGCCGCGCCAACGGACGACTACGGCAGCAGCGCTACGGACGCAGCCGCGACCGAGCCCTCTGAGCCCGTTTCAGAACCGAAGCACTTTCTGGCCATCATGGGCACCGGCACCGATGCCGACAGTGGCCGCAGCGAACTCAGCGGCGCCAACATCGACTACGGCGCCGGCTTCAGCGTGCTGTACGGCTGGCAGAGTGCGGACAACTGGGGCTTCGAGGTCCAGGGCTTCAGCGAGACCTTTGAAACCGATACCACCCTGCGTACCGATTTCTACCGCTACGGCCTGAACCTCGATCTGTTCTACGCCTTTGGTGATCGCGTCGGCTTCACGCCGTTCGTGTTGATCGGCGTCGGCGGCAACTACAACGACGTCTTCCCTCAGGAAGATGATCTGACCTACTTCGCCAACGCCGGCATCGGCTTCGTGACCGCGCCGGTGATCGAGACCGGCAACATCCGCATCCGCGGTGAAGCGCGCTACATCTACGACGACTTCGAGAGCGGCTATGGCGATATCCGCTATGCCCTCGGCATCGAGATTCCGCTGTTCGCGGAACGTGAAGTGGCCGTGGCACCGGTGGTCGAGCAGGTGCAGGTGGTGCAGGTCGTGGGCCTCAAGGACAGCGACGGCGACGGCGTGGTCGACGAGAAGGACCAGTGCCCGGATACACCGACCGGCGAGCGCGTTGACGGCAACGGCTGCCCGCTGGGCAAGGTCATTGCACTCAACGGCGTGACCTTCGAGTTCAACAAGACCCGCCTGCGTCCGGACGCCCAGACGATTCTTGATCTGGCCACCGATATCCTCAAGAAGTACCCCGACATGGAAGTCGAGGTTGCAGGCCATACCGACAACATCGGTCCGGACGCCTACAACCAGAAGCTGTCCGAGGGCCGCGCCACCTCCGTGCGTGACTACTTTGTCGAGAAGGGCGTGACCAACACCCTGACCGTCAAGGGTTACGGCGAAGCCGAACCGGTCACCGAGAACGACACCGAGGAAGGCCGCGAACGCAATCGTCGCGTCGAGCTGCGCATCCTCAACTGATCTCGACTCTCAACTGAATCTGGAGTTCCCCCTATGAAAAAAGACATCTCGTTGAAATCGGCGCTGTGCGCCGGCCTGATTGCCTCCGCCTTTGCGTTGTCCGGCTGTGAAGCCGACGGCAATGCCAGCGAAGGTGGCGGCATCAGCGGCGGCGACACCGGCAGCATATTCCCCAACGACGGCACCACCGGCGGCAACATCACCGAGGGCGGCACCCCGATCGCGGGCGGTGATACCGGCTTCAACTTCATCTGCGAGAAGAGCGCGCGTGCATATGGCGTACCTAGCTCGCAGGTGGTGGCCAACGGTCTGGTCGGCAGCGACATTGGCGGCTTGCTGAATCTGCTGGGCGGCTCGACTGCAACGCGTCTGCTCAACAGCGTGGTGGATCAGGATCTGGCCATTGACGGCAATATCGAATCCGCATCGACGTTTACGCTGACTGTCGGTCTGCTGGGCGGCCTGATCAGCTCGGTGGATCAGCTGATTACGCTGGGCGGCACCGCACCGAGCGGCAGCTATGCGGTGTTTGGCGTGTCCTTCCCCACCGGCACGCTCGACCTGTCGATCCTGGAAACGGTGCGCGTGACGACGTTCCTGAACGGGGTCGCTCAGGAAAGTGCTGAACTGGACGGCACTGGCATCGACCTTCTTGGCCAGGTGACGTCGCTACCCGACGTCAATGCGTTCGTCGGCGTCAAGACCACCAAGGCCTGGAACGCCGCTTCGGTGGGCCTTGAGGCCGGTCTGTTGTCGGCCAATGTCGGCGAAGCCATGAAGGTACATGAGCTGTGCACCGGCGGTCGTCTGGTCGCAGCTCCCTAAGCGTTAGCGCAGTTCGTTGCACACTAAGGCGCGGTGGCGACACCGCGCCTTTTTGCTGCGCCCCGCCTGCCCATACCTCCGACGCAAGCGCACTGAACTGGCTGGTCGAGCCAAGGCGGCGGCAAATGTACAGCGTTCATCAAATCGCTAGAATGCGCTGAACTCCGGCCAGGGTCGCAGGCATATGGGTCGCCGCAATCAGCATTCCCGCGAGCAACAGCGTGACATGGCCATCGCCGCCGCCGAACTGATACTGGTACGCGAGGGCTTCTCGGGCTTATCCATGCGCAAGGTGGCAGACGCCATCGGCTATACCGTCGGCCAGCTGTACCTGATCTTTCAGAATCAGGACGACCTGCTGGCAATCATCAACGAGCGCACCACCGACGCGATCTACGGCCACTTGCGGGACGCCATCGAAGGCGCGCGCGCACCGGAAGTCAGATTGCGCACGCTGGCAGCGGCCTACATCGAGTTTGCGCAGCAGCATTCGCACCGCTTCCGCATGTTGTTTGAGCACCAGCTTCCCGACGACATGCAGCCACGCGCCAGCAGCGACTCACGCATACGGCGCATGTTTGAACTGGTCGAATCCTGCGTGGCGCCGATGCTGCCGCAGGCCACGCCGGCCAAGCTGCGGCTCAATGCCACGACGCTGTGGAGCGGCGTCCACGGCATCGCCACGCTCGCCGTCAGCGGCAAATTCAAGTGGGCTGGTGACGCCGGCTATCGCCGCTACAGCGATCAGATGATCAATACCTATCTGGCCGGCATCACCGCCCGTTAAGTGCGACGCTTCAGCACCGACAGCGCTATTGCTCGACGCCGTACTCCTTCAGCAGCTTCTCGGTACGTGCCTGCGCCAGCTTGTTGATCAGCTTGCTGGCTTCGAACTGGTCGCGCAGGGTCTTGGACAGGGTGAACGTCGCTCCGGTCAGGAACAGCGTGCCCAGGATCAGATAGCCGCGCATCCAGATCGGGACCTCGCCCATCATCACCACGCCAAACAGCATGCCGCCGAGCGCGCAGGCAAACGACACTTTCACAAACAACACCCACGACGGGGAGTCCAGACGCATTGCCTCATAGGGCTGTTCCATAGCGCACCTCCAGTTGATGGTGATCGAATCAGGCAAACAAACGCGCAAGGCAGGCCCGTGGCAGCTCAACCAGGACCCTGGGCGCCGAAACCAGCACGCACATGCTGACCAGTGCCACGGTGCCCACCAGCAGACGCAGCACCGACATCGGTGTCGATCGCTGCCGGTTCGGCAGCATTGGTATATCCACGTCGGGTTCCGACTGTTTCATTAAGGTGCTCCGATTACCGGTCCGTCGTGGCCGCGCCACCCGCCAGCCTTGCCTTGAGGTCACGCATGTACTGCTCTACTGCCAATGACGTCTCGGTAGCCGTGACGACACGCTCCAGGCGCGTCTGCTCGCTGACCAGCTCGGACGCCGCCTCGACTTCGCATTCGAACTGCGAGGCCTTGCGCGAAAGCTGGTCCAGGCGCTGTGCCCGCTCCATGGCACGCGTCCAGTGGTCGGCCTCCCCTACGGTCCGACCCAGGGCCTCGGCGGCTGCCTGATTGGCGCTGATCTGGGCCACGCGCTGGCGCGCGCTGTCCCATTCCGACTTCAGCTGCTGCAGCTGTCCGCGCAGGCGGGCGACGCTGCGGGTGGCTGTCTCAAGCGGATGCCGCTGCTGGTCGGCGTGGGTGCGCGCGAGCAGCGCGCGTTCAACTGCCGCGCGCGCGCTGGGCTCGTCGCCAGCCGTCAGCAGACATTCCGCCTTGCGCTCCCATTGCGAGGCATCGGCCAGCAGCTGGGACCTGCCCCGCTCGAGATTCTTCTCGGCCGCCATCGCAACCACCAGCGCAGGTTGCGCGTGGTGGATGTCCCCAGACAGCTCCCTCAGCATCTGCTGCGCCATCACATCGGGATTCTCCGCAGCGTCCAGGGTGTGGTGTGCCTGCGCAGTGACCATCTCACGAATACGTCTCATCAGGCTGGGCATCGAAAGTCTCCGTATTGCATTGCAAATGAACAATGCTCAGCATAGCCTTTACTGAACATCGTTCATTGTCAAGTCCGAGTCGGATCTCAGAGTCATTCAGCATGGTTTTCAGCGACTTGCATCGACACGATCCTGCAGCGCAGTCATCACACGGTCATGTTGCTGTCATGAATGGGCCATCCATCCGCGGCAAGCTGTCACCGATGAAACCGACCCCTGACAAACAGGCGCCACGTACGCGCAAGGTCTCCGGTCAGCCGCCACGCTCGCGGCGCCCTGGCGCCGGCAGCCCGAGCAAGACGCACTACCGGACGCTATGGATCTCGGATGTGCATCTGGGAACGCCGGGCTGCAAGGCCGAACATCTGGTGGACTTCCTCAAGCACCACACCTGCGACCGCCTGTACCTGGTCGGCGACATCATCGACGGCTGGAAGCTGCGCTCAGGCTGGTACTGGCCGCAGGAACACACCAATGTCGTGCGCAAGATCCTGACCAAGGCGAAACGCGAAACCGAGGTCCTGTACGTCACCGGCAATCACGATGAGTTCCTGCGCAAGTTCGTAGGCTACAAGCTGGAGATCGGCAATATCCGCCTTGTGAACGAGCACATCCACGAGACCGCCGACGGGCGCCGCTTGCTGGTGATCCACGGCGACATGTTCGATGTCATAACCCGCTACCACCGCTGGATCGCACTGGCAGGCGACGCCATCTACGAAGGCACAATGCGCTTCAACTACTGGTTCAACCGCGCGCGTTCGGTGCTGGGCATGCGCTACTGGTCGCTTTCCGCATTCGCCAAGCAGCACGTCAAGACTGCGGTCAACATCGTCTCGACTTTCGAGGAGTCGCTGGCGCACGAGTGTCGACGCCGCCAACTGGATGGCGTCGTCTGCGGCCACATCCATCACGCCGATGTCCGCGACATTGACGGCGTGACCTATTACAACTGCGGCGACTGGGTGGAGTCATGCACGGCGCTGGCCGAGGACATGAACGGCGAGATCAAGGTCATCCGCTGGGTCCAGCTGGGCCACCTGAATCAGAATTCATCCAAGGTTGTGCCGATGCCGGTGGCCAAGGCCGCCTGACCGGCACTCAATTCCAGGTCTGGGTGACCGGATCCGCGTGCCGCCAGAGGTACCAGCAGGCGACAGTTCGATACGGCGCCCAGACCGCGCTGATCGCCAGGATCCTGCGCTCGGACAGCACCCGCCCCTTGCCGTACAGCTGATTGGCTCCGCGCCGCAGGCCGATATCGTCCATCGCGAACAGGTCCAGCCGGTGCAGCGCGAACATCAGGAACATCTCCGCCGTCCAGCGACCAATGCCCGGCAAGGCATCCAGCACCACAATCGCAGCCTCATCATCCATCCGTCGCAGCTTGCGAAAATCCAGCTCGCCGCTGGCGACCGCGGCACCCAGATGCTTGAGCCACTTGGCTTTTGACTGAGACAGGCCACAGGCGCGCAAAGCATCCGGCTCCGCTGCGGCCAAGCGCGCCGCCACCAACCGCCCGCGCTCGCCGAAGGCGGCCACTACCCGGCCCTGAATGGTGTCTGCCGCCCGGCTGGATATCTGCTGGCTGATGATGGACGCACAGAGCACCTGGAAGGGCTCGCGCCGGCGATCGGCGATCGCGCAGGCACCATGACGCTGGATCAGGGTCTTCATGACCGGATCAGCCTGCGCCAGATGCCGCTCGGCGGCGCGCAGTCGTTCGTGTATCGAGGGCATGGTCGCGGACTCGTGTGGTCGTTGGCGGACGGTGCGGCGCTACAATGCCACAAACCCCCACGGATGAGCGCCGTGCTGTTCACGTTTTTCTTTACCCTGCGCGAAGTCGGACTGAAGCCCAGCCTCAAGGAATTCCTGATGCTGCTGGAAGCGCTTTCCAAGCACGTCGCAATCTTCTCGATGCAGGACTTCTATCACCTGTCGCGCGCGGCCCTGGTCAAGGATGAAAGCCAGTTCGACCGCTTTGATCGCGCGTTTGCGGCCTACTTCAAGGGCGTAGAAGCCGTCACCGGTGAATTGTTCTCGCAGATTCCGGAAGAATGGCTGCGCAAGATGACCGATCGCCACTTCAGCGACGAGGAGAAGGCCAAGATCCAGGCCATGGGCGGCCTGGATCAGCTGATGGAGACGCTCAGACAGCGCCTGGAGGAACAGAAGGAACGACACCAGGGTGGCAACAAGTGGATCGGCACCGGCGGCACCTCGCCCTTTGGGCACGGCGGCTTCAATCCGGAAGGGGTGCGTATCGGTGGCCCCGGTGGTCAGAAATCGGCGGTCAAGGTCTGGGAGAAGCGCGAGTACCGGAATCTCGATGACTCCATCGAACTGGGGACCCGCAACATCAAGGTCGCGCTGCGACGCCTGCGCCGCTTTGCGCGCGAAGGCGCGCCGGAAGTGCTGGACCTGGACGACACCATCCGCTCCACCGCGCGCAACGCCGGCTATCTGGACCTGAAAATGGTGCCGGAACGGCATAACGCGGTGAAGGTGCTGCTGTTCCTGGACGTAGGCGGCAGCATGGACCCGCATGTACGGGTCTGCGAAGAGCTGTTCTCGGCCTGCAAGACCGAGTTCAAGCATCTCGAGTACTTCTACTTCCACAATTTTCTCTATGAAACCGTGTGGAAGGACAACGCGCGCCGGCACAGCGAGAAGATTTCGGTGTACGACGTGCTGCACAAGTACACGCCTGACTACAAGATCATCTTTGTCGGCGATGCCACCATGAGTCCTTACGAGATCGTGCATCCCGGCGGCAGTGTCGAGCACTGGAACGAGGAGGCCGGCGCGGTATGGATGAAGCGGGTGATGGACCAGTTCCCGCGCCTGATCTGGCTGAACCCGGAACACGAGGAGCGCTGGGACTACACGCCCTCGATACAAGTCACCAATGAATTGCTGGGCAAGGAGCGCATGTTTCCGATGACCCTGTCCGGCCTGGAAAAGGCGATGCGACGCCTGACGCACTGATGCGGGCGACCTGCCGCGCGGTGACGGACCATAACGAAACGAGGAGAGCAACGATGCGGACCATAAGCTTCGCCGCAGCACTGGCACTTGGCGGGGTGCTGTCCGCATGTGGCAACAGCCCTGGCAGCGGCAACACGGCACCACCCGGCAATAATGGCGGCGGCAACTCCGTCCCGGCTCGCTGCGCGGCGATTGCGGCGGACCCTTATGTCACGCGTACTGAGCTGGCGGCCGGCGCGCGCTCGGGCACCGCGCAGTTGCTGCTGCGCTTCGTGCAGTTCACGGACGATCACATCATTGATGACGATGGGCAGGCCATCAACGGGGCCTCTGCAACCGATCCGCTGTTGCCCACCTTCGAAGCCGCGATGCGCCTGCAGGAGGAGTACTCGGACGAGGCGCTCAACGCCATGATTGCCGAAGTCAACGACTGCCATGCGCAGTACCCGGCCGAGTTCATGATCGTCACCGGCGACAGCGCGGACCTGACCCCCGTCGCCGAAACCCGCCGCTTCGTGGACAATCTGGATGGCAGCTTCGACCAGATCAGCGCCTTTGAAACCGACTGCCGCGCGGGCCTGGCGGAAGGAACGCCCGAAGAACTGGCGGCGCTGCAGTGCACCCGCTTCACCGGTCGCGGGGTCGCCGACACTCAAACCCCTGATCCCGATCCCGAGGACCCCAGCTTCCAGTTCGTGGTGACACGCACGCTGCAGCAGTTGCTTGCAACCGAGGCGGCCGCACTCAGTGGCCGCGCGGCAGACGGTTCGGTCGATCCGGCGCGCCAGACCGCAACGCAGTCCCCCGGCATGCCCGAAAGCCTGCGCTGCGAAGCCGGTCCCGGCTGCGACAACGTACCGCTGGCCATGCCCTGGTACGTCGCCTTCGGCAACCACGACGGCTATCTGCGCGGAACGGTGGCGGTTACCGCAGGCGTCAACGAGGCGTCGATCCTGACCGGCCGCCGTTACATGCTGACCCAACCGGAATTCATCAACGAGTTCTTCTACAGCAAGAGCCTCCCGGGCCCGGTCGGACACGGCTTCAACCATGCCGATATGGCACGCCGGATCGACGACGACATTCGCAACGACGGCTACTACGCCACCGACGCGGCGGCCGGCAAGGTGCGGCTGATCGTCATCAACACGGTTATCGACGGTGTCGATCCGCGCATACCGCTGGGGATACTGCGCAACCCGTTCGCGCTCTCCGATGGCAGCATCGATCGCGCGCAGTTCGACTGGCTGAAGGCGGAACTGGCTGCCTCGCGCGCCCGTGGCCAGCTGGCGCTGCTGTTCTCGCATCATCCGGATCTGACGTTCGCCGAGTTCGGTGCGTTTGCCGACCTGCTGCCGATCGAAGTGACGGCGGCCGAACTGGACGCCGAACTCGCCAGCTGGCCACACTTCGTTGCCTGGATCGCGGGCCACACTCACCGCCACCGCATCCGGCCGTTTGTGGTCGCCGATGGCATTGGCAGCAACGGCGAGATCAGCGGCGACGTGACCTGCAAGGAGCCAGATGCCTGCCACGGCTTCTGGCAGATCGAGACCGCTTCGCTGATCGACCATCCACAGGAGCAGCGCCTGCTCGAACTGTTCGACAATGGCGACGGTAGCGGTACGCTGCGCGGATCCGTTCTGCAGCATGGCTACGAGCGTTCGAAAACCCTGGCCGCGGCCGATGACCGCTGCGCCTTGTATCTGAGCGACCCGGAAGCGGTCGCCGCCTTGATCACCGAGGCCGATCTGGCGGCGCTCTGCGCTCAGGGCGGCACCCGGATCGGCGAGGCACATGACCGCAATGTGGACCTGATGTTCACGATGCCGTCCCGCTAGAATCAACCCACTGTAAAACCTAAGGGGAGCACTACAGATGACCGGAATGATGGCTTTGATCGGCTTTGCCGCCTGGACCTTGCTGCTGGTGTTCGTCGCCGTCAACTGGCGCGTTATCGAAGTGTTGCGCGGCAAGCCCGCCAATAGCTGGGGCCGCAATCAATCCACCGCAAGGCCCGATATCGTGCTGCGTGCCGAGCATGCGCACCTGAACTGCCTCGAGAACCTGCCGATCTTTGCGGTGATCGTGCTGGCCGCCGCCGCGATGGGCAAGAACGTGGTGGTCGATGGCCTGGCCATGTGGGTGCTGTATGCCCGGGTTGCCCAGAGCGTGACGCATTTGCTGGGCACGTCGGCGATTCTGGTGCTGATCCGTGCCACGTTCTTCACTGTGCAGCTGGTGCTGTTCGCCTGGATGCTGTGGGGTCTGGTGGCTTGAGACCCTCGGTACGCCGCGCGCTACGGCGCTGGGTGATTTTCGGCATCGTCATGGTGCCGGTCTTCGCGCTGCTGTGTAACCGCTGGGTCATCAACAGCACCGACGCCTACGTCTACAAGGACCTGTCCCTGATGCCGTTCAACGAGGTCGGCGTCGTCCTGGGCACCAGCAAGTACCTGCAAAGCGGCAAACCCAGCCCGGAATTCCGCGGCCGCATCGAAGCGGCCGCGGAGCTGTACCGGACCGGCAAGGTACGGCACCTGATTGTCAGTGGCGCCAATCCGGACTCGACCTATAACGAACCGCGGGCGATGTACCGCGAGCTGGTCAAGCTGGGGGTTCCGGACAATGTGATCACGATGGATTTCGCCGGCTTTCGCACGCTCGACTCCATCGTCCGCGCACAGGCCATATTCGGCCTGTCGCAGTTCACCGTCATCACTCAGCGCTATCACAGCTATCGCGCCGTGTTTCTGGGCCGCAAGATGAACATGAAGGTCGTGGCGTTTCTGGCTGCTGCACGCAGCGACGGCAGCCCCGGTCTGCGCAATCCACCACGCGAGATTCTGGCGCGGGTCAACGCCGTGCTCGACATCTTCCTGCTCGGCACGCAGCCCAAGTTCCTCGGCAAGCAGGAGCAGATCCAGCTGGCACCGGAAGCCGAAGGCGCCTGAGCCGGCATCGCGGGAAGCAGGCGCCGGCAACCCCAGCCGGCTTGTTGCCATCGCCCGCGCGGCGGAACGCGGCGCGGGCGTGTGCACGGTCTCAGCCGCTTCATGCGGCGCCCGCGTTGTCTGCCAACTTCAGGGGTCGGATGTGGCGTCCAGATAAGGTTGCAGACGCTGACGCCAGGCATCACCTCGCACCAGCAGTGACAGCGGCATCCGCCGTCGCGCCACATCATCCAGCGTGGCAGCCAT
>JBFJJW010000095.1:0-12569 GCA_041612095.1 Solimonas sp.
GAGCTGTCGAGGACCTCGCCCTTGTCATTGGTCAGGGTGTAATGCATCAGCACGACGTGCTGGTCGGCGATTTCCATGGCGGCTTCCGGATAAAAAATGAGGGACGATGCTATCAGATGAGCGCTGTTGAGTCTGTTTGCGAGGCAGGCGCAACCTTTGTCCGCCGCGCCGCATCTAAGCTCAGATCGGCCGCGCCTAGGCGCGGATGGCGTTTCATAACAACTATAAATCAGCATTAGTTATATAAAACATCTCACCCGCCCGTGCGAGGGATTTCGGCTACTACATGGCGGAATTCACCACTTTTCGCGGACTTATGACGTCACCGGCCGCGGCGCCTGTCGTCGCAGGCACAGTAATAATTTTATTATCAAACGGTTAGCATTGTTCTTTGCGCTGGCATGGAGCTTGTTCCAGATATGCGCAGACAGAACGGGGAGCTAGGAATGAAGCGTTTGCGCTGGGGGTCGGTTGCGCTTGTGAGTCTGCTGCTGGCGGCATGTGGTGGGCCGAAGGCGGACGAGAAGAAGGAAGAAATCGCGGTGCCGGTGGAGATTGCAACCGTGAAGGCGGGCGCGATCGACGCGGCCTACCGGGGTACGGCAACCCTGGAGGCCGAGGAAGAGGCCACCGTGATCACGCGGACCGAAGGCGTGATCGAGCAGATCCTGGTTGAAGAAGGCCAGAGGGTTCGAGCCGGCCAGATCCTGGCCCGGCTTGATCCGGAGCGATTGAAGCTGGAGGTGGCGCGTGCCAAGTCCACGCTCGACAAGCTGGAGCAGGACTTCAAGCGCAACGAGTCGGTCTACGAGCGCAATCTGGTGTCGCGCGAGGCCTTCGAGCGCGCCAAGTTCGAACTGCAGGGCGCGCGTGCTGCCTACGATCTGGCGCGACTGTCGTTGAAGGAGTCCGAACTGCGTGCCCCGATCGACGGCGTCGTGGCGCAGCGCTACATCAAGACCGGAAATCAGATTTCCATCGGCAGCCCGACCTTCAAGATCACGCGCATGGACCGGCTGCAGGCGCAGATTCACGTGCCCGAGCGTGACATCCACAAGCTGGCCGCGGGTCAGGCAGCGACGCTGGCCGTGGACGCCTGGCCGGACAAGACCTTCAGCGGCGAAATACTCCGCGTGAATCCGGTGGTCGATGCGCAGACCGGCACGGTGAAGGTGACGGTGGCCATGGCCCCCGGGCAGCCCGAGCTGAAGCCCGGGATGTTCGGCCGCGTGGAAATCCGCTACGACCGGCGTGACAACGCGCTGTTGATCCCCAAGGACGCGGTCCTTACCGAGGACGCAGCGCAATCGGTATTCGTTGTGGTCGATGGCCGGGCGGGCCGCCAGCTGATCCGCACCGGCTATAGCGACACGGATCGCTATGAAGTCGTCGAAGGGCTCAAGGCCGGCGATCAGGTGGTCACGACCGGTCAGGCGAACCTGAAGGACGGCGCTCTGGTCGAGGCGGTGAACGTGCCGGCGGACCCGGCGCCGGCGGCGGCAGGGGTGCCCGCGCCCTAGCGCGGGTTTGACCATGAGTCTGATCGAAGTCTGCACGCGACGTCCGGTCGCGATCACGATGCTGACGATTGCGGTGCTGCTGTTCGGCATGGTGTCGCTGTCGCGATTGCAGGTCACCCTGCTGCCGGATCTGTCCTATCCCACCCTGACCATTCGCACCGAGCTGCTCGGTGCCGCGCCTACCGAGGTCGAAACCCTGCTGGCCAAGCCGGTCGAAGAGGCGCTGGGCATCATCAAGGGCGTGCGCCGCGTCTCCTCGGTGTCCAGAGCCGGCCAGGGCGATGTCACGCTCGAATTCGAGTGGGGCACCGAGATGGATTTTGCGGTGCTGGATGTGCGCGAAAAGCTGGATGCGCTGGAGCTTCCGAAAGGCGTGGTGCGGCCCATCGTTCTGCGCTTTGATCCAAGCCAGGACCCCATCCTGCGCCTCGGGCTTTCGCTGAAGAGCGCAGATGCCAGCGCCGTGGCCGACGAGATCGCGCTCAAGCGGCTGCGTCGGGTAGCCGAGGATCTGATCCAGAAGCCGCTCGAGGGCGTGGATGGCGTTGCCGCGGTAAAGATCTCCGGTGGACTTGAGGACGAAGTCCAGGTTCTGGTTGATCTGCAGAAGCTGTCTCAGCTGAATCTGACGCTGGCCGAGGTGTCCCAGCGGCTCGGTGCCGAGAACGCAAACATCTCCGGTGGCCGGGTCGATTCCGGGTCGGCGTCGTATCTGGTGCGGACTCTGAACCAGTTCCGCAGCCTGCCGGAGATGGCCGACACCATCATCGCCACGCGCAACGAACGCAACGTCTACCTGCGTGATATCGCGGAGGTGAAAAGCGGCTACAAGGAGCGCGAGGCGGTGATCCGCATCGACGGCGGCGAGGCTGTCGAGATCGCGCTGTACCGGGAAGGTGACAGCAACACGGTTGGCATCGCAGAGAGCGTGCGTCAGCGGGTCGACGCATTGCGAAAATCGCTGCCGGCCGATCTTGAGCTGAAGCTGCTCTACGATCAGTCGGTATTCATCCGCCAGGCCACCGATGAAGTCCTGAAGGCGGCGATCGAGGGCGGCCTGCTCGCCGTGCTGGTGATCTACCTGTTCCTGCGCAACGCCGCGGTTACGGCAATCGTCTCGGTGTCGATTCCGGTGTCGGTGATCGCCACCTTCAACGTGATGTACGGCACCGGGCTTTCGCTCAACATCATGTCGCTGGGAGGCATTGCGTTGGCGATCGGCCTGATCGTCGACGATGCGATCGTCGTGCTGGAGGCCATCTTCCGAAAACAGGAAGAGGGGCTGGGGCCGCTGGAGGCCGCGGTCGTCGGCACCCGCGAGGTATACGGCGCGGTCGTCGCGTCAACCTTGACCACGATCGCCGTGTTCTTTCCGATGGTGTTTGTGCAGGGTATCGCCGGCCAGCTGTTCTCGGATCAGGCGCTGGTCGTCAGCGCGGCGCTGGTGTTCTCGCTGATGGTGGCGGTGACGCTGATTCCGATGCTCGCGGCACGCCTGCATGCGCGGCGCGCGGTGCCGGAGGCTGCGGCGTTGAGGACCGAGGGCTCAAGGCTGCGCCGCGGACTCAGCCAGGTGCGCGTCGGCGTGATCGAGACCGGACCTCAATGGCTGTTCCGGATTGCATTGGTCTGGCCGGCGCGCGCGGCCGGTGCCGCTCTGGGTCTGCTGATGCGGCCGCTGGCCGCCGGCTGGCAGCGGGGTTACATGGCGCTGGAGTCGCGTTATCGCGGGCTCTTGGAATGGGCGTTGGACCGGCGCGCCACGGTGCTGGGGATTGCGCTGGCGCTGTTTGCGCTGAGCCTGCTGCTGCTGACGCGCATCGGCGTTGAACTGATACCCCCATTCAATCAGGGCGAGTTCCAGGCCAAGCTGCAACTGCCGCCCGGCACGGCCCTGGAGCGCACCGATGCGCTGGTGCGCGATCTGTCGCTGAGCCTGCGCGGCGACGAGCGTCTGCAGGCGGTCCACTCGGTAGCCGGTACCGGCAACCGGCTGGACGCCAACGCTGAATCCGGCGGCGAGAATGAAGGGACCGTGACGCTGGTGCTGAAGCCGGAGGCCTTTGACCGCGAGGCCGAGCTGATTGCCGAACTCCGACGCAGCATCGAGGGTCGTGCGGGCGTCAGCTATCGCTTCGAGCGCCCGACCCTGTTCACGCTGAAGACGCCGCTGGAGATCGAGATCGGTGGCTACGACCTCGACAGCATCGCCCTGATCGCGCAACGACTACAGGCGCAGATGCTGGCCTCCGATCGCTTCACTGAGGTGGAATCAACGTTGCTGCCGGGTCACCCGGAGGTGCAGATCCTGTTTGATCAGGAGCGTGCCGCCGCGCTGGGGCTGGACACGGCGGAACTGGCGCGCCGCGTGGCGCAGTCGGTGCAGGGAGAAGTGGCCACCCGCTATCGCCTGGACGACCACGAGATCGACGTGCTGGTGCGTGGCGCAGAGCGCGAACGCTCGTCGGTAGATGCCGTCACCAATCTGCTGGTGAATCCGGAGTCCGAGCGCCCGGTCCGGCTGTCCTCGGTTGCCCAGATCGTCAACCGTTCCGGCCCGAGCGAGATACGGCGGCTGGATCAACAGCGTGCGATCGTGGTCTCCGCCGGTCTGGCGTACGGCGATCTGGGCGCGGCGGTGGCTGAAGTGAATCGCATCATCGCGCGCATCCCTATGCCGGCCGGTGTGTCGGCGACGGTGGCGGGCCAGAGCGAGGAAATGCAGGTGTCGTTCCGTTCATTGCAGCTGGCACTGGCGCTGGCGGTGTTTCTGGTCTACCTGGTGATGGCGTCGCAGTTCGAGTCACTGATCCATCCGCTGGTCATCCTGTTCTCGATCCCGCTGGCTGTGATCGGCGCGATACTCGCGTTGTATGTGACCGGAACCGCGATCAACGTCATCGCCCTGATCGGCATGGTGATGCTGGTCGGCATCGTGGTGAAGAACGGCATCATTCTGGTTGACCTGGTCAACCGCCTGCGCGCTCAGGGCTGCTCGCGCCGCGAAGCCCTGCTGCAAGCCGGTCCGATCCGCCTGCGGCCGATCCTGATGACCACCCTGACGGCCATACTCGGCCTGCTGCCCATGGCGCTGAGTGGTGGTGAAGGCGCCGAGATGCGCGCCCCCATGGCGATCACCGTGATCGGTGGCCTGGCGGTTTCGACGCTGCTGACCCTGGTGGTGATCCCCGTGGTCTACACGCTGCTTGACCGTGGCGACGGGCGGGCGACACAGCCATGAAGCTCACCGAGATTGCGCTGGCGCGCCCCGTCACGACGGCGATGTTCTTTGTCTGCGCCACCGTCATCGGGCTGATCGCCGGCCAGCGTCTGCCGCTGGAATCCCTGCCGGACATCGAATTTCCGTTCCTGGTCGTCAACGTGCCATACCGGAACTCGACGCCCGAGGAGGTTGAGCGGCGGATCACGCGCCCCATCGAGGAGGCGCTCGCAACGCTGCCGGGCATCAAGCGCATGGAGTCGGAATCGCGCGATGACGGGGCCAATATCCAGGTGCAGTTTGATTGGGGGACTGAACTCGCGGCAGCTGGCGCCGAGGTGCGCGACAAGGTCGATGCCATTCGCGGGGAACTGCCCGCCGAACTCGAGCGCATCACCGTGCTCAAGTTCTCCGGCAGCGACCAGCCGATGCTGGTGTACCGCATATCGGCGGATCGTGACCTGGCGGACGCCTACGACATGCTTGAGCGCAACCTCAAGCGGCGCGTTGAGCGCCTGCCCGGAGTCTCTCGCGTCGAGTTGTATGGGGTCGAGCCCAAGGAGATCCGGATCGAGATGGCTGCCGAGCGCGTGGCCGCGCATGGCGTGGATCTTCGTGCGCTGGCCCAGCTTCTGCAGCAAGCCAACTTCGCCCTGGCGGCAGGCGACTTCACAGAGGCAGGGCGGCGCTACTACGTAAAGCCCGAAGGGCGATTTCAGACGCTGGAGCAGGTCGGCGCCATGGTCATCAACGACCAGGGCCTGCGTTTGCGCGATATCGCCGACATCGTCTACGGCCAGCCGGTGCTCGCCTACGGGCGGCATTTGAATCAGCGCTATGCGGTGGGCCTCAACGTATTCAAGGAAACCGGCGCCAACCTGGTCGAGGTCTCCGACAGGGTGAAATCCGAGATCGCGGCGGTCTCGGAACTGCCGGAAATGCACGGCGTGGCCCTGGTCATGTTCAACGATTCTGCATCCGACGTTCGCCAGTCGCTGGACGACCTGTTGGAGGCCGGCCTGATCGGTGCGGTGTTCTCGATCCTGGTTCTGTATCTGTTCCTTGGCGATCTGAGGATGACCCTGATCGTCACGTTGGCGGTGCCCTTGTCTCTGGTGATGACGTTGGCGGCGATGTACTTCCTGCATTACAGCCTGAACATACTGACGCTGATGGGCCTGATGCTGTCGGTGGGCATGCTCGTTGACAACGCCGTCGTGGTCACCGAGTCGGTGTCAAAGGCGCGCTCGGAGGACGCCGATCCGGTGCGAGCGACGCTGGCCGGCGTCAAGGGCGTCGGCCTCGCCGTGACGCTCGGCACCTTGACCACGGCCATCGTGTTCCTGCCCAACATCTTCGGCGCGCAGAACGAGATCACGGTGTTTCTGAGTCATGTCGCCATCACCATCAGCGTGTCGCTGGCGGCTTCGCTGCTGGTGGCCATCACGCTGATTCCCCAGCTGACCACGCGTTTGCCGCTGTCAGCCAGGACGACCGGAAGCTGGTTTCTGAAGTTCGCGGCGCGCTACGCCAGTGTTCTGGATTGGACCTTGCACCACCGCGGCAAGACCGTACTGCTGATTCTGGCGATTCTTGGCAGCGTTGCGTTGCCGATGTCCCAGGTAAAGGCCGACATGTTTCCGAACACCAGCCCGACGCGACTGTTCATGGAGTTCAATCTCAACGGCGTCTATCAGCTCGAGAAGGTCGAGCAGGCCGTGAGCACGGTTGAGAAATTCCTGTTCGCGAACAAGGAGCGCTTCGAGATCCGCTCGGTTTACAGCTTCTACGATCTCGGCCGTGCGCAGATGCTGATCTACCTGGTCGAGGACGAGAAGCAGCGCAGCAAGACCGCGGAGCAGATCAAGGAGGAGATTCGCAAGGAGATGCCCAAGCTGGCGATTGCCTCGCCGAGCTTCGATCAGAACCGGTCCGGCGGAGACAAGCTCTCGGTCCAGATCTACGGCGAATCCAGTGAGCGGCTGCGCGAAGTGGCATTCGATGCCGCTCAGGTGCTGAAGAGCATCAAGGGGCTTACCGACGTGCACCTCGGTGCCGGCGCCAGCGACTGGGAGGTGCGGGTGCGGGTGGATCGCGAACGCGCCCGCCAGCAGGGGCTGTCCAGTCAGGAGGTCGCCGAAGTGGTGGCGGCCGCGATGCGTGGCACTGAGCTGCGCCCGTTCCGGACCAGCACCGGCGAGGTGGATCTGCTGCTGCAATTTCGCCGGGGCGACCGCACCAACCTCGATGCCCTGCTGTCACTGCCGATACAGGCTGCCGACGGCCGCCGGGTGACCTTGGGGACAGTTGCAGACCTGTCGATCGGCGACGTGCCGAGTCAGATCAAGCGCGACAACCGGCGAACGGCGCTGGCCATCAATTTTGCAACCGAGGAAGGCGTAACCGCGGAGGAAGCCAAGAAGCGCCTGACAGCGGTGCTGGAGGAGATGCAATTTCCTGCCGGCTACGGCTGGAGCTTCGGCCAGGCCTTCGACGACGATGCCGAGAACATGCAGGTGATGGTCACCAACATGCTGCTGGCGCTGGCCCTGATCTACATCGTGATGGCGGCGCTGTTCGAGTCGGTGCTGGCACCAACGGCGATCATCACCGGCATCCTGTTCTCATTCATCGGTGTGTACTGGTTCTTCTTCCTGACCGGGACCACGTTCTCGTTCATGGCCATGATCGGCATGCTCGTGCTGATGGGTATCGTCGTCAACAACGGCATTGTGCTGATCGACCACGTACACCAGCTGCGGGATCAGGGACTTTCGCGCGAGCGCGCGCTGGTGCAGGGTTCGCGCGATCGCCTGCGTCCTATTCTGATGACGGCGGCGACAACGGTGCTGGGCATGATTCCGCTGGCGATCTCGGAGACGGCGATCGGCAGCGACGGTCCGCCTTACTACCCCATGGCCCGCGCCGTGATCGGCGGTCTGGTGTTCTCGACCGTGGTCAGCTTGCTGGTGCTGCCGACGCTGTATCTGCTGATTGAAGACCTCGGCAACTGGGGCGCGCGCCTGTCGCGCCGTGCGCGTGGGGTGCCCCTGACCGCGGCGTCCGGCGAGCCGCTGCCATGACGCTGGGTTAGGCTAGGGCCTCACAACAGCGACGACCGGGGACCCGATGAAGCGAGTGGTGCTGTGGCTCGTTGTACCTGCCGTTCTGCTTCTCCTGCTGCTGACCGCGAACACGCTGCGGCTGGGTGCTGCTGCTCCAGTCGCCGCCGACCAGGTGACGGCAGTGCCGCTCGACACTGCAGCCTTGGCGGAGCGTCTCGCTGGCGCCATCCGCATTCCCACCGTCTCCTACGAACACGCCGCGGCGGTAGACGGCGCAGCTTTTGCTGCTCTGGCCGACTATCTGCGCGCGCAGTTTCCGCTGGTACACGCTCAGCTGAGCCGCGAGGTCGTGGCGGGTGCCAGCCTGTTGTATCGCTGGCAGGGAAGGAATGTGCAGGCAGCGCCGCTGTTGCTGCTGGCGCATCTCGATGTGGTGCCGGTCGAGACCGGCACCGAGGACGCGTGGCTGCATGCGCCGTTCTCCGGCGCGGTCGAGGACGGTTATGTCTGGGGGCGCGGCACTCTGGACAACAAATCCAGTGCGGTCGGCTGGTTGGAGGCCGTGGAGCATCTGCTGGCTGCCGGACATGTGCCTGAGCAGACGGTATATCTCGCGTTTGGTCATGACGAGGAGATTGGCGGCGACGGTGCGCGGGCGCTGGCAGCGCTGCTGCTTGCACGGGGCGTGCATGCCGATTTTGTGCTTGATGAAGGCGGCGCAATCACCCACGGGGTTGTCGCCGGGCTGGACCGTCCGGTCGCGTCGGTGATGACCGCTGAAAAGGGGTATGTCTCGTTCCGGCTGACCGCGCGCGCGCAAGGGGGGCATTCATCGATGCCACCCTCCCGAACCGCGGTGGGCCGCCTGGCGCGCGCCGTTGTGCGGCTGCAGGACCGGCCGATGCCCGCCCGGTTGACGCCGCCGATTGAGGACATGCTGCAGCGGTTGGCGCCAGAGATGGCACTGTCGCAGCGGGTGGTGATCGCCAATCGCTGGTTGTTCGAACCGTTGCTGCTGCGCGCCTTGAGTCGGGCGCCGGTAACCAACGCACTGATCCGAACCACGGCAGCGCCCACGATGTTCAATGGCGGGATCAAGGACAACGTGTTGCCGGCCGAAGCGCGAGCTACAGTCAACTTCCGCCTGCTGCCGGGCGACAGCATCGCAGGCGTCGAGGCGCATCTGCGTGAGGCCATTGCCGATGACGAAATCGCCGTGGAGGCCTTGCCGGGCTTCGCCAACGAGGCGTCCACGGTCTCGGCCACCGACACCGCCGCCTTTCGTCTGATCCAGCGCAGCGTCAACCAGGTGTTTCCGGATGCGGTGGTCGCATCGGGTCTGGTGACCGGAGGCACCGATGCGCGCCACTACGACAGCGTGGCGGCGTCACGCTACAACTTTCTGCCGGTGCGTCTGCAGCGCGACGATCTGTCGCGCATCCACGGCGCCAATGAGCGGATCGCGGTTGAGGATTACGCCAACCTCGTCAGGTTTTACATCCAGTTGTTGCGCAATGGCGATCACTACAGATGAGGCTGAGGGTCAAGGTCGCCGCCAAGGCCGGGCGCAGCGCAGTCAACGGCTGGATGGGGGAAGTGCTCAAGCTCTCGGTGACCGCGGCGCCCGAGAAAGGCAAGGCCAATGCCGCCGTCGTCGAGCTGCTGGCCGGCACGCTGAAGCTGCCCAAGTCGGCGGTCAGGATCGTGGCCGGGACCGCCAGCGTCTGGAAGCAGATCGAGATCGAGGGCTTGGAGGAGGCCAGGATCCGCAGGCTTCTGGAGGCCTAGCCCGGTGGCGTCTTAGCGGCGAACTGAAGGCCAAAGCTCCACGGCGCGTCGCCACGGCGCGTGCGCTGGGCGCGCCCCGGCCCGCAATCCGCCGGACCGTGGGACAATATGCGCCCCGTCGTCCTTGATCCAGAGGCTGTATCGATGTCCGCTGTAGCTGAAGATGTACGCCGCGACGCGCTAGAGCAGAACAAGCTCAGCAAACGCCTGCGCCGCCAGGTAGGCCAGGCGATCATGGACTACAACATGATTGTCGACGGCGATCGTGTGATGGTGTGCCTGTCCGGAGGCAAGGACAGCTATACGATGCTCGACATGCTGCTGGCGCTGCAGAAGAGGGCGCCGGTGCGCTTCGAGCTGCTGGCGGTGAATCTCGATCAGAAGCAGCCGGATTTTCCCGAACATGTGCTGCCCGAGTACCTGAAGGCCAACGGCGTGCCCTTCCGCATCCTCGAGCAGGACACCTACTCGGTGGTCAAGCGCGTGATTCCTGAGGGCAAGACCATGTGCTCGCTGTGCTCGCGCCTGCGGCGGGGCTCGTTGTACAGCTTTGCCGAGGCCGAGGGTTACAACAAGATTGCCCTGGGGCACCACAAGGATGACATCGTCGCCACGTTCTTCCTGAACCTGTTTCATGGCGGCAAGCTGTCGGCAATGCCACCCAAGCTGCAATCCGACAGCGGCAGGAACGTGGTGATCCGGCCGCTGGCATACGCGCGCGAGCGGGACATCGCCCGCTACGCCGAGTTCCGGAAGTTTCCGATCATTCCGTGCAATCTCTGTGGCTCGCAGGAGCAGCTGCAGCGCAAGCAATTGCGCCGGATGATGGATGCGTGGGAGAAGGACCATCCCGCGCGCATCGAGCAGGTCTTTGCCGCCCTGACCAATGTCGCCCCCTCCCAGCTCGCGGATACCCGGCTGTTCGATTTCGCGAGTCTGGGCGGTGACACCCGCGCCGCCGCCGACTGGCTGTTGTCGGACGGGGCTGCGGCTGTCGAGTAGCCGCGCCGAGGTCTCCGTGCCGAGGCGATGCACTGCAGGTGCGTGGCTGCTCGCGTTCGCGCTGTGCGCGTCCGGGGCGGCCCACGCCGAGGCGCCGTTTCTGTGGTCTTTGCGTCAAGGGGCGGTGACTCACTACCTGCAGGGCTCCGTCCATCTGCTGCCGGAGTCGGCGCATCCGTTGCCGGCCGCACTGGATGCTGCCTACGACAACGCTGCCGTCCTCGTGTTTGAAGCCGACATATCAGCGCTGTCGGCGCCTGAGCGCCAGGGGCAGCTGATGTCGGCCGCGCGAGGGCCGGCCAGCGGTCTGCGGGCGTCACTGCCAGCGGCGTTGTACGGCCGGCTTGAGCGCCGCGCACAGCAGGTGGGCTTGCCGCTGAGCATGTGCGAACCATTCAAGGCCTGGTTCTGCGCCCTGTCGCTGGAAGTCTTCACCTACCAGCAGGCGGGGTTCTCCTCGGCGTTGGGGCTGGATCAGCACTATCACGCCCGCGCCCTGGCGGAAGGCAAGACGGTCGGCGCGCTGGAGACGGTGGACGCCCATCTGGATCTTTTTGCGGGCATGAGCAAGGCCGCTGCACGGCAGATGCTTGAGCAGTCGCTGGACGAAGACGCCACCGCTGCATCGGAGCCGCTGGCCCTGTACCGGAGCTGGCGCAACAATGACCGGGCCGCGCTGGAGCATCTGGTCGCCGACATGCGTCGCGAGTATCCGCAGATCCATCAGCGCCTGTTGGTGGCGCGCAACCATGCGTGGTTGCCGCAGCTCAAGGAGCGTCTCCTGGGGGCTACGCCGCAGCTGATCATCGTCGGGGCCGCACATCTGGTGGGTGACGAGGGATTGATTCCGCTGCTGGCGGCCGAGGGCCTGAGGATGCAGCCGGTTGCCGACGAAACACCCTAGCGCGTGTGCACGAGCGGCTGTGGCCGCTCATGGGATCAGTCCGGGGGCAGCACGCGCGAGCGTAGCGGCGGGTGATCCGCAGGTGCCGCTTCGGGCTGCCCGGCAGCAGCCGAGGGCTTGTGTGAAGACCGCTCGACCTTGGCCTTCGGCCCCTGCCTGGTCGTCGGCGCTGTGCTTGCAGCGGCGGCAGTGGCGGCGTCCTTGTGCGCCCCCAGCATGGCTTCGGCGAGCTCCTGCGTGCGCGCGTGTGCAGGTTCCCGCAGCGGCTGCTCCAGCGAGGCCGCCTCCATCCACGCCTGTATAGCCGGGTGCAGCACGACGCTATCGACGTACTCGGCTTCCGGGCCGTCCAACGGAATGTCGTAGACAAAGAAGCGCAGCGCGACCGGCGCAAACATCGCGTCGACTATGCCGAATCGGCCGCACAGCCACTGACCGCCGCGTCCAAAACGCGTGCGCGCCTCGCGCCAGAGATCACGAACGCGCTGGATATCCGCCGCCGTCCGCGGCGAGCAGGGTTTGTGCTCCGGCTCGCGATGGGCCTCAAACGGCAGTTCGCGCCGCAGATCGGAGAAGCCGGCGTGCATCTCTGCGGCTGCCGAGCGTGCAAAGCTGCGCGCCGCCGGGTCCATCGGCCAGGCGGACGGCAGCAGAAAGGTTTCGGCAGCGTACTCACAGATTGCCAGTGATTCCCAGACGCAGCGGTCGCCGTGCAGCAACACCGGCACCTTGCCGCTAGGGGAATGCGCTCGGATCCGCTCCGCGGTATCCGGGGCATTGAGTGCGATCAATCTCTCCTCAAACGGCACCTGATGGTGCTTGAGCAGCAACCAGGGGCGCAGCGACCACGACGAAAACGTCTTACTGCCGATGACCAGCGTCAGCGCACTCATCTGTTCTACCCGTGTTGGGGGACCACGCAGGTGGCGTAATAATGCGCAGCCGACACCCGGTTGTAAACGCGACTAGTGGCATGAGCCGTCGCGCGGAACCGGCGTTCTCTCCTGGCGGTCCTTTGTTTCACTGGGCGGCCGCCTCGATAATGCCGTTTGCGGCGTACCTACCCCCAA
>JBFJJW010000096.1:0-12525 GCA_041612095.1 Solimonas sp.
GGGACGTCGATATCGGGCCGCCATAGGCGGGCGGGCCGGGTATCCATAAGGAGCTGAATCGCGGTGGGGAGTGTTGATGCACGATTCACGTAGTGCGTTTGCCCAGGCATTCGTCCGGATTACCGAACCGCTCATCTTCAGCCGGCGCTGGCTGACGCTCACTGCGCTGGCGTTGATCACCGCGTTCCTGGGGTACCAGGCGTCGCATCTGCGGATCGACACCGGCTTCGAGAAGCAGCTGCCGCTCGGCCACCCCTATATCCAGATCTACAAGCAGTACGAGAAGGAGTTTGGCGGCGCCAACATGACGCTGGTGGCGCTGACGCAGGCCGACGGTGACATCTACAACGAGTCGTTCATGCGCTCGCTGCGTAAGGCGACCGACGCGGTGTATTTCACGCCCGGCATGGATCGGGCGCGGGTCAGCTCCATCTTCACCCCCGACGTTCGCTATCTTGAGGTGGTAGAGGGTGGTTTTGCCGGCGGCAACGTGGTGCCGGCTTCATTCGCACCCACACCCGAGATGCTGGCGCGGGTACGCGCCAACGTCGAGAAGGCGGGCATCATCGGCCGACTGGTGGCCAACGACCACAGCGGCGCGATGATCTTCTCCGAGTTGCTGGAGAACGATCCCGTAACCGGCGCCAAGCTGGACTATCTGGAAACTGCCCACCGGCTGGAAGAGATCCGCCAGCGGTTCACCAGCCCGCTGCGCTACGAGTACCGCCTCAAGTCCGATCTGCCGCCGCTGAAAGCCGGCGACGTGGTCAAGCGCAGCTATAGCGACGAGCGCGGCCTGCTGTTTGCGGTGAAGAACGTGGATGTGAAGCTGCAGGACGTCGAGGGCCTGGAACAGGCGGGCACCTTGCGCGGCTATCAGCTCGACGTGCAGGCCTTGGAGAATCCGGACTACAACCCGACGCTCTCGGTACACATCATCGGCTTCACCAAGGCGGTGGGCGATATCGCCGACAGCGCGCTGGAAGTGTTCAGTTTCTTCGGGCTTACGGTGTTTCTGGTGTGGCTGCTGCTGTGGCAGTACTGCGGCTCGTTGAAGGTCGCGTTCCTGCCCTTGGTCTGCGGCGTCCTTGCCGTTGTGTGGGAGCTGGGCCTGCTGCACATGATCGGGCTGGCGCTGGACCCCTTTGCGGTGCTGATGCCGTTCATCGTGTTGGCCATCAGCACCTCGCATGGCATCCAGATCACCAACTTCTGGCTCAACGAGGTATCGGACAACGGTCGCAATTCGTTCGACGCAGCGGTTGCGACCTACCGCCGCCTGGTGATCCCCGGCCTGTCAGCGCTGGCGACCAACTTCGTGGGCTTCGGCACGATACTGCTGATTCCGATCGACATCATTCGCGAAATGGCGATCAACGCCATGCTCGGTCTGGTGGCGATCGTGCTGTGCAAGAAGATGCTGCTGCCGTGCCTGCTGACCTTTGCAACGTTGAAGGACCCGCAGAAGTTCAGGGCCTACCAGCAGCGTCGAGACAAGCGGCTGGCGCCGGTATGGCACGCGCTGGCGGGCATTACGCGCAAGCCGATCGCGGCTCTCGTGCTGGTTGCGGCTGCCGGCCTGTGGGGTTGGGGGACGTGGGTATCTCAGGACCTGAAGATCGGCGAACTGCACGACGGCGTGCCGGAACTGCGCCCCGATGCGCGCTATAACCTCGACTCCGCCGAGATCGTGCGCGACTTCTCGATCGGCGTCGATGTGCTGAAGGTGGTTGCGGAAGGCAAGGCCGACGGCTGCATCGATCACGCGATCATCTCGATGATTGATCGCTTTGCCTGGCGCATGGAGAACATCCCGGGTGTGCAATCGACCCTGTCACTGCCGAAGCTGCAGCGCAAGGTCTACAACAGCTACAGCGAGAGCAATCCGAAGTTCAACACCTTGCCCCGTGAGAGCGGCGCGCTGGTGATCACCGTGCAACCGTTCCCAAGCTCCACCGGCCTGCTCAACGAAGACTGCAGCGCCATGCCGGTGCTGATCTTCACGCAGGACCACAAGGCGGAAACGATCGACACGATCATTGCCGGCATCAACCAGTTCGTGGCCGAGCAACCGGCCGATGCGCCGGTCACGTTCAAACTGGCCACTGGCAACGTTGGCGTGATGGCGGCCGCCAATGATGTGATCAAGGACACCGAGTACTCCGTGCTGCTGTGGTTGTTCCTGGGCATAGGCGTCTGTGTGCTGGCGTCGTTCCGCAGCCTGGCGGGCCTGGTCTGCGTGCTGGTGCCGCTGGCACTGGTGCACGTGGTCTCGTACGCGGTGATGGTATACCTCGAGATCGGCATCAAGATTTCCAACCTGGCAGTGGCAGCGTTTGCCGCCGGTATCGGCGTGGATTACGGCATCTACATCTACAGCGTGCTCGAGGAAAACGTCCTCAACAAGGGCATGAAACTGCGCGAGGCCTACGAGAACACGCTGCACCAGACCGGCAAGGCGGTGATCTTCACTGCGCTGACGCTGGCGGCCACGGTCTGCACATGGCTGTTTTCACACCTGCAGTTCCAGATCGATATGGGCATCTTGCTGACGATGATGTTTGTCGCCAATGCAGTTGCGGCTGTGCTGCTGCTGCCGGCCTTTGCCGCCTTTCTGCTGCGCAACAAGGCGGGCATGGGACAGGCCACGAGCGCACATCATCAAGACACACAGATCAGCTGACAGCGGGCTGTGCGGCCAGGGCCGCCACTCGCGCAAGCGGATCGTAGTACGCGGGAAAGGGAAGAGGCTTCAGACAACAGGGCTTCTGGGATGCACACCAGAGCGCCTGTTCATAACCGGAGAAGAGTGCCGTGATCAGAAAATCGCTGTTGATGCCCACCATGCTGGCGGCCATCGCGCTGTGCGCCAACCCAGCGCTGGCCAAGGTTGCACCCGAGGAAGCTGCCAAGCTCGGCAAGGAGCTGACGCCAGTGGGTGCGGAACGCGCCGGCAACCAGGACGGCACGATTCCGGCGTGGGCGCCGGCCAAACAGGGCGGTGCGCTGAAGGACAGCTTCCCGACCAACCCGGCGCTCGAAGCGGAAAAGCCGATCCTGACGATCAGCGCCAAGAACGCGGCGCAGTACGCGGACAAGCTGACCGAGGGCCACAAGGAACTGCTCAAGCGCTTCCCGGATACCTACAAGCTCAACGTCTATCCGACCCATCGCATCGTCAACTTCCCGGAGAAGATACTCTCCGAGACGGTCAAGAATGCGACACGCGCGGAACTCAGCGGCGTCGACAACCCCAAGGGTGCGTTCGTCGGCTTTCCGTTTCCGATTCCGAAATCCGGCGCCGAGCCGATCTGGAACCACCGCACGAAGTGGCGCGGTGAGGCGATCCGTCGCTACAACAACCAGATGATCGTGCAGCAGAGCGGCAAGTACTCGCTGACCAAGATTGTCGAGGACGTGAAGTTCTACTACGCCTCGGTGGCCAATCCCAATCCGCCGGAGCTCAAGCCGGGCGTCGACTTCCTGCGCTATCTATCGGAGACCATCTCTCCGCCACGGATTGCCGGCACCTTCATCCTGGTACATGAGAAGGCCGGCTTTGGCCCGGAAGGCCGCGCGGCTTGGCTGTATGCACCGGCGCTGAAGCGCATACGTCGCGCACCTGCGGTGTGCTGCGACAACCCATACGAGGGCACCGATGGCCACCAGTTCTACGATCAGGTCGATCTGTACAACGGTGTGCTCGAGCGCTTCAGCTGGAAGCTGATGGGCAAGCGCGAACTCTATATCCCGTACAACGCCTACCGGATCTCCGGCAACAAGGTGAAGTACGAGGACCTTGCGCGTCCCAATCACCTCAATCAGGACCTCCCGCGTTACGAACTGCATCGCGTGTGGGTGGTCGAGGCCGACAACAAGCCCGACCAGCGCCACACCTTCAAGAAGCGCCGCATCTACCTGGATGAGGACAGCTGGAACGTCGTTGCCATCGACAACTATGACCAGCAGGGCAAGCTGATGCAGTTCCAGGAAGGTCACGTCGTGTTGCACACCAACGTGCTGGCGGTCGCCACGCAGCCTGAGGTGATCTATCACCTGAACTCGGGCCGCTACTTCGTGACTGCAATGGCCAATGAAGACAAACCGTATGACCAGACGGTCGACTTCAACGACAACGTGTTTGAAGCCGGAACGGTCCAGAAGAGAACGTCCAAGTAACCGATACCGGGCTGGGGTGTCGGCGCGCGATCAGGGCGTCTGACACCCCCGCGTATCGGCTGTCGCTGCTGCGAAACGTGAAGGAGAGCGTGACAATGAATAGGGTACGCGGGCGCAGAGCGCCGCTGTGGGCTGTGGGATTGTTGCTGGGGTTGCCGTTGAATGCGATGGCGGTCGAGTTCGATTTCAACCTGTTCGATCAGGAGTTCACCGCGGTCGCCAACAATACGGTGACCTTTGGCGCATCGTGGCGCATCGAGGAGCGCGCCGATGATCTGGTTGGAAAGTCCTCGCTCGATCCCGGCGTCTGCGGCGGCGCCTACCAGTCCTGCCAGGGTCTGCACCGCTTGCAGACCCATCCTTCGCAGCGCCTGTCCGATGCGCCGGGCATGGCGTCGATGAATTTCGATGACGGTAATCTGAACTACGATCGGGGTGATATCACCCAGGCGCCGTTCAAGCTCTCTCAGGACCTGAACATCAAGTTTGGCGACCTGGGGTTCTTCTTTCGCGGCATCGGCATCTACGACGACGTCAATTACCGCAACTTCAGGGAATACCACCCCAACCGCATCACCGCCGAGAACGCCGGCCGCGTAGGCACCACCGGCGATCCGGAGTCCAATCGTTACTTCACGCGGGTCTATGGGCCGGGCGGTGTGGTACGCAACGAGCGGGACGGCGCCGAGGCGCGCGAAGCCGGCATGCGCTATGACCTGCTGGATGCCAACTTCTACGGTGTGGTGCAGCCGTTTGCGGAGCACGATGTCATCTTCCGCATTGGTCGCCAGACCGTGAACTGGGGGCAGAGCACCGTGGCGGTGGTCAACAGCGTCAATCAGGCGCAGCCGGTTAACGCCAACAGCCTCTACCGGCTGGGCTTTGGCTTGCTGGAGGAGCTGTTCGTGCCGGTGGGCATGCTGCGCATGAGCACCGAAATCGCCGGCGGCGTGAGCATCGAGGGCTACTACCAGTACGAGTGGCAGCCGATCGAGATTCCGACCCCTGGCAGCTACATGTCGTTCGTGGACGTGGGCACCGACAACCTGCGCGGGTCCATCAATGCGGCGTTCGGCGGCTCGGCCGACGATCCGGACCATGTGGGCAATCCGCTGGATAACCCGCTGACCCTGATCACGCCGACCACGCTGACCATCGATCGCATGAAGGACAACGAGGCGCGTGATTCCGGACAGTACGGCGTGTCGCTGAAGTACTACGCCGAGTGGCTCAACGACGGCACTGAGCTGGGCCTGTACTACATGAACTATCACTCGAAGCTGCCGTACGTGAGCTTCTATTCCACCGATGCCAGCTGTGCGCGCCGCGAAGGCAACAGCATGGGCATGGATGCCACCAACTCGCTCGAGTTCCTGCAGGCCTGTCCGAACATGCCGGTGGCGGGCAATGCACAGTTTCTGGCGGATCTGACGTCGCTGATCGTGCAGCGCCCGGGCGTGGTCGCTGATCTTGGGATTGGCCCCAATCTGGAAACCGGCCTCAGTGCGCTTACGAGTCTGCTACTGCCGCAGCCAGGGCAGCCGCAAAGCGACGCGCTGGCGCTCGATTCAGCCAAGCTGCAGCTGGAGTATCCGGAGGACCTGAAGATGTTCGGGTTCAGCTTCACCACGACTGCCGGCGAGTACTCGTTCCAGGGTGAGGTGTCCTATCGCCCCAACGTGCCACTGCAGGTTGCGCTGGTCGATCTGGCCTTTGCCTCGTTCGGGCCGACGCTCACGCGGTGTCATGACGAGGCGATCGGGTGCCTAGGCGCCTCGGCGGGTCTCGGCTTTGATGAAAACGGCAACTACGTGGTCTACGACGGCAACGACTTCACCGACGAGAACGGCAACAACCCATACACCGATACCATCCAGCTCGGTGTAGGCGCGGCCCCGGGCTCGGCGCGCTCGTTCCCCAACTTCATCACGCCGTACCGCGGCGGCACGATCGGAGAGAACGCTCCGAACAGCTATATCCAGGGCTGGATTCCGGGCAAGGTTGCGCAGTACAACATTGGCGCCACGCGCGTGCTCGGCAACTCCGAGAACTGGATTGCCGCAGACCAGATCATTCTGCTCTATGAGCTGGCCGCGACACATGTGCTGAATATGCCGGACTTCGATGAGCTGCAGATCGAGGGCCCTTACACGGCGACCACGCATGCCAGCGCCGGCGCCAACGGTAGCGGCGCCGACGGTTCGCAACTGGCCTGCTCCACCAACACGGCTTGCACGGTTGGCCCGGATGGTTTGCGCTTCAATCCGTTCCAGGCGCCGCGCAAGGCTTTCGCGGACGCGTTCTCCTGGGGCTACCGCATCGTCGGCATCATTCGCTACGAATCGGTGCTGCCGAGCATCAGCATTTCGCCGTTGTTCATCTGGCAGCACGACATCTCCGGAAACTCGCCGGGGCCTGCGGGCAATTTCGTTGAAGGCCGCAAGACGCTGAACCTGATCCTGGAGACCCGCTACGAGAAGGCCTTGTCGTTCAACGTGGCGTACAACAGCTTCTTCGGTGCCGGCAGCAATAACCTGTACCGGGATCGCGACAATCTCGGCTTCTTCGTCAAGTACCAGTTCTGAGCGCGATCAGGCATGCAGAGATCAGCGCCCGCCATGAGAGCCGCCATGTACGCTTACCTGCACCGATTTCCCCTGAAAGCATCCGCCGTGTCCCTGGGGCTCGCCTTGATGCTCGGGGTCTCGGCGCAGGAGGCGACGCAAGGCGGGGTGGCCGCGGTGGCGCCCGAGGCGGCCGAACTGGCGCCGCTGGCGGCTACCCAGCTGCTCACGAGCCTGACGCGCGCCGGTGATCAGCTGGTCGCGGTGGGCGCGCGTGGACACATCGTGATCTCCAGCGACGGCGTGAACTGGACACAGGTCCCGGTTCCTGTGAACAGTCTGCTCACGGCTGTGACGTTCACGGATTCTGGAAATGGCTGGGCGGTCGGTCACGACGCAGTGATCCTGCATAGCGCTGACGGCGGCCGCTCCTGGGCGCTGCAGAACTTCCAGCCGGAGCTGAGTCAACCACTGCTGGATGTGCTGTTTCTGGACGATCGCCGTGGCTTTGCGGTGGGCGCCTACGGCCTGTTTCTGCGGACCGAAGACGGTGGCGCTCATTGGGTTGCGCTGGAAGGCGAGGTGATGGACGAGCAGTTGCACTTCAACGCCATCACCCGGCTCGGCGACGGCAGCCTGCTGGTGGTCGGTGAAGAGGGAATGATGGCCTTGTCCGGGGACCAGGGTGTGAGCTGGCAGCGGCTGCAGGCGCCGATGGAGAGCTCACAGTTTGCAGTGCTGGCCGAGGGCGAACGTGGTGTACTGGTGGCTGGCCTGCGCGGCAATGTATACCGCACCCCGGATCTGAACGCCGGTGTCTGGAGCAAGGTCGAGACCGACAGCGTGCAATCGGTGTTCGGGCTGGCAGCGCTTGCTGATGGTCGCGTGGCGATGGCCGGTCTCAATGCCTCACTGCTGATACTTGACCCGCAGTCTGCCGTGCATCCGCTGTCGATACAGTATCCGGTGGTGGCGTCCAAGGCCTCGCCAAATGCGCCACCGCTGGTCAGGAACGCAGGCCCTGCGCACGAGCCGGAGCAGGGGGCGTACTCGGGCGTGATGGCCTGGAAGGATCAGCTGTTGGTAGTCGGAGACAGCGGTGCCAAGCTGTTGCCGCTGGAACCCTGACGCTCAGGCGCTTACAGGTACAGCAAAAAGGCCGGCTACATTGCCGGCCTTTTGCTGTACGTGTCTGTCTGCTATGCGTCGCGAGGCTCAGGGCCGAGGTTTCTCCGTCAATGCCTTCCACGCTATGTAGGCTGCGACGAACATGAAGATCAGCACGCCGACATAGAAGGTCAGGAATGCGATGGTGTTGGTGATCGGGCCGCCGAAGTACAGGCCGCGGCTATCGGGAAACACGGCGTCCATCAGTGAAGCCAGCACAAACGTCCAGGCGACGATGATCAGACCGTTGGCTATACGCGATACCGCCCGGTCTGACAGCGTGAGGATCGGGAGTGCCGCCGCCGCAATCCATAGCGCAAAGCCGTTGATGATGCCTTCGAGGTGTGACATGCGCCACGCTTTCACGGTGCCGGGAAGCTGATAGTCGATCGAGCCGGGAAAGGGCCACAGCTTGATCTCGCCGAGCAGGAAGAACAGGAAGCCAAAGCCGGCGAGGCCCCCCAGCAGCAGAACAAGTCCGCCGTGGCCCAACAGCCGACGTCGCGCGGCCGCGACTGCGGGGCTCGTATTCAGCGCCGGCGTCTTCAGTCTATCCATGAGGGTTGATCGCAAACGGCACGGGGATCTGCGGATGCAGCGTGTCCAGCAGTGGGGCCGTGTCCGGATTCCGGCCATAACCGGCGATCCAGTCCTGTACCCACTGAGGGTCGGTTTCATCGCGCGGGTTATGGCCGGGCATTGCCGCGCGAAATAGATAGGGCCCGGTGTAACGCAGGAAGCGCAGCAGTTGCCTGGCCAGACGCAGGCGCGAGCGCCACTGTGACCACAAGCCATCCTTGCGCAGCAGCGAGCGATAGCTGCGGATCGAATAGCGCATGACGTCCAGAGCACCGTGGAATACGCCGATCGCGCGAGGCAGGTACTGGCCGTACACCGCCTGATAGACGTCAAACGCCACACACTTGTGCTCGGTCTCCTCAACCATGTGCCACAGCACCAGCGAGGCCACACGCGTGTCGGCACCGGCAAACAGAGCTACGCGATCGGTCACCAGCCATTTGGTGAGTCCGAGGGTCATCGACTCAAAGCCCGCGGTGTAGGCCAGGCGTGTACGCAGTGAGCAGCGGTCCAGCCGCGCATATCGGCTTCGCATCTGCGCTTCAATTTCAGCCAGTTCGTCGTAGCCCTGCGCCTTGAGCTGCTCGTTGTAGCGCTGGTGCGCGCGAAAATGCTGGCCCTCCTGGCTGATGAAGGCGAGGCCATCGGCGCGAAGCTGGGGGTCGGTAAGCTGCTCTAGGCCCTCACGCAGACTGCGCATCAGGAACGGCTCCAGATAGGGCATGACCAGCGACGCGCCGTTGACCATATGGGCGAACTCGACATTCCCCGGAATCCAGTGTGCGGAGATGTCGTCAGGAAACTCGAAGGCAGGGCGGCGAACTACGGGCCTGGACGCATTCACGGGCGGGCTTCCTGTTCGGTCTGGACGCCCTTGATCAAGGTGCGTATCAGGGGGCGGATCAACTGTTCGACGCTGCGGTCCATTACAAACTGGCCCGCCAGATGCAGGGCGACGATGCCATGTACTCCCGCCCAGAACAGGTGCGCCACCGTGAGCGGGTCGGAATGCAGCTGCAACTCGCCAGCGGCTTCAGCGGCACTGACGACGCGGGTGCAGACGGAGAACGCTGCATCGCGTGCCGCAGCCATCTCGGCGGTCGGGGTGGCGGGTTGACTCAGGTCGAACAGCAGCGCGTAGCGGGTGGGCCGTGTCAGTGCCGTCTCGACATAGGCCAGCGCCAGGTCATGGAGCTGATTCAGGGCGCTGGACTCGGGCCGTATGGCCGCCGACATGGCCTCACCCATCCACCGATAGGTGCGCTCACGCAAGCCGGCGACCAGATCCGCCTTGTTCTCGAAGTACCGGTAGGGCGTGACATAGCTGCAGCCAAGTTCGGCCGCAAGCTTGCGAAAGCTGACCGCGCTGATGCCGTCGGCTTCGAACAGACGCATGGCGGCATCGAGGATCTCCTCGCGCCTGTCGTCCACCTGCTCCTGGGAATACGCCTGTCTCGCCATGGCAAAAACATAACATCGTTAAATTAACAATGTCAATAATTTCGAGCGCAGTGCTTCTGGGCGCCGGCATCGGGCGTCGAGCTAGGCCCGCCTGAGCGGCGGACCTAACCAATGATAGGTGTGGGCTTGCGCTGGCTGCAGGACGATACGTGCACTACAAAAACGGCTCATGGCGCGTAGCCCCGGGCCCACTCCAGAGGATACTCACGATGTCCATCGCTGCTCTGCCATCCTCGTCGCGTGCGTTGCTCGTGCAACACGCGGCGATCCTGTTTGCCGTCGGTCTCGTCGCCGGTCTGATTTTTACCTTCGAAGTCATCGGTCATGTGGCGGCCTGGCCGCTGCTCCCTGCCATTGATTTCGATTTTCCCGGTACCGCCGATACCTGGCGACGCGCACATCTGGGGCTGCTGATGAATGCGATCGCGATGCTGGCCTTCGTCGCAGGCTCGAGCTACATCCGCATCGGCGAGCGCGCGGCGCGCTGGTTCACGGTGTCGGTGCTGGTGACCGGCTGGGGCAATGGCCTGGGATTTCTGACTGGCACGCTGTTCGGCGTGCGTGGCCTCGAGTTCGGCGGTGCCTTGGCGAACTCGGCGAACTACCTGTTCTTTCTGCTGGCCTCGTTCACCGGCTTCATCCAGGCGGGCATTGCGATACACGGCGCCCGTCAGGCCCGGGTCTGAGGCCGCGTCATGAACAAGCTCAGGCTGTTCGGTCGCCTGCTGGTCGGCTTGCTGGTACAGGGGCCGCGCACGCTGAACTGCGCCCAGGCCTATCTAAAAGCCTGGAACGCGCATGATGCAGGTGCTGTCGTCGCCCTGATGAACGGGGGCGCGTATCGCGATCCGTTAGCCAAGGCCGAGTTGAGCGGTGACACGCTGCATGCCCATGCGCAGATGCTGATGGCCGCGTTCCCCGACATCAGCTTCGAGTTGGGTGAGGCGATCAGCGTCGGACATCAGATGGTGGCGGCGCAGTATCGGCTGCGCGGCACCCATACCGGAGATCTGCCCGGGGACTTCGGCTTGGAGCGGGTGGTGGCCACCGGCAGATGCATTGATCTGCCGGCGACGATCGTGCTCAGGTTCGAGGACGATGGACGCGTGCAGGTGACCAACAGCTTTGATCTGCAGACCTTGGCCGAACAGCTCGAATTCTGTTCGCTGCTGATGCCGTTGAAGATGGAGGACTACCAGTTCGGTGCGTACTATCGGCTCAACAAGGGCAACGTGGCGCCGCCAGAGGCCATCGGCATCACCTGGCTGCAGGTTCGCGGCGGCGATGAACCGTTTCAGGAAGCGGCGCGGGTAACCAATCGGGTGGTCAACAGCTTTGCCGGCAAGCCGGGCTTTGTTACCGGAATCATCGGTGCGCAGATGCCGGATGCGAACGGCCATTCAGGCGGCTTCACCTTGTCGGCATGGGAAAGTATCGAGGCGCTGGAAGCCAATCTGCTGCCGAATCCCGACCATCAGGCGGTGGTCCACCGCTTCATGAAGGAAGGGTTCTCCTACGGTACGCATTCAAGGGTGTATCAGCTGGTGCGCGCCAAGCCGGTGATGATTGCCTGCACCGCGTGCGGGAAGAAGAACAACGCCTACAAGAAGATCCGTACCTGTAGCCAGTGTGACGCAGCCTTGGGCGAGGCCCCTGCGTACTGGTAGGGCCTCGGCCATCCGACGCTCACTACGCACACCGCGGACGTGATTATTTACCGATCGGTTGATTTTCCGACATACTCGCCCCGGTTTGAACGGCAGCGGCCCGGATTGCGCTGACGCTCCCGGCCATCCCCCAGGCAAATCAACATAGGAACGCCCTTGCGTACGGGCATCGACACCGCAACTTTGAGCAGCCCCTCCGCTGAGCGAGTTTCCGAAGAGCATTGGGACGAGCGGGCACTGCACCGACCGCGGCTGGATCTGCCGCCGGAGGTGCTGGGCGGTCGCCGCCAGATTGTCGAGGTGGTGGCACCGGCGGGGTACGGAAAGTCGACGCTGCTCGAGTCGTGGTCGCGATCGCTGGCTGCTGGCGGGCGCGCGGTCCATCGGCTGCTGCTCAGCGGCAGCCATCGCGACCCGGTACGCTTTGTCGGCGACCTGTTGGCCGTGGTCACGGGCATCGGCGACAGCGGCGACAAGAAGCCGGTGTATACCGAGGCCATCGGTCTCGACCAGCTGATGACCGCGCTGCGCAGTGATGAAGGGCACAAGGTCATCGTCATCGATGACGTGCATTTGCTGGAATCCAGCGCCGCCATCGCGACGCTGAACTGGTTGTGTGACAACCAACCCGATCAGGTACTGATCATTCTCGGCGCGCGCGAGTACACCGGCCTGATGCTGCAGAAGCGCTTGCTGCGCAAGCAGCTGACCCGGTTCGATGCGCGCAAGCTGGCATTCACGCTGGATGAGTCGCGAACCTTTCTGTCGCAGCTGTCGGGTCTGGAGTTGGAAGCCTCGGTGCTGTCCAAGCTGCACGCGCAGACGGAAGGATGGGCGGCTGCGTTGCAGATGGCCGCACTGGCCATGGGCAATCGCAAGGATCTCGCAGGGTTTGTCGAGAACTTCAC
>JBFJJW010000097.1:0-12319 GCA_041612095.1 Solimonas sp.
ATCACTCACAACGGCTACCACAAGCACAGCGAATACATCCTCAGAAACAGCGACCTCCAGGGATTCTCGCTGACCGATCAGCGTCTGCTGGCCGCCCTGGTGCGTCTGCATCGCGGCAAGTTTGCTACGGCGGCGCTGGACGAGCTGCCCGCAGTCTGGAACGAGCCAATCAAACGCATGGCCATCGTCCTGCGCCTGGCGTATCTGCTGCACCGCTCGCGGGCGCCCAAACTGCATCCACCGGTCCGCTTTCTGGCAAACCGGCGCGGCGTCGAGCTGCGTTTCACCAACAAGAAGTGGCTGCGCGAACACCCGCTGACCCAGGCCGACCTTGATCGCGAGATCGACTACCTCGCCGCGGCCCAGTCCAGCCTGCGCATCACCAGCTAGCCCTCCTCCATGAAGCGCAGCTGCACCGGCTTGCCTTCTATGGGGCCGGGTCGGTGGAAATAGCCATCCGCGTGCAGCATCCAGCTCTGGGCGGTGTCTTCGAGATAGGCGTTGAGCTGTTCGATGATGCGTTCACGCAGCTTCTTGTCGAGTATCGGAAAGGCGATCTCGACACGGCGGAACAGGTTGCGCTCCATCCAGTCAGCACTCGAAAGATACAGTTCGGGATCGCCGCCATTGGCAAAATAGTAGGCGCGATGATGCTCGAGGAAGCGGCCGATCACGGATCGCACGCGGATGTTCTCCGACAGGCCCTTGACCCCGGGGCGCAGCGAACACATGCCGCGCACGATCAGATCAATCTGCACACCCGCGGCAGACGCGCGATACAGCGCCTGAATCGACTCCGGCTCCACCAGGGCATTCATCTTGGCGATGATCTGCGCCGGCCTGCCGCTCTGCGCATGCTCGATCTCGCGGGCAATTTTCGCCTGCAACTGCTTGGCTAGCGTGAACGGGGACTGCAGCAGGCGGTGCAGCTTGGTGACCTTGCCCATGCTGGTCAGCTGCAGAAACACCGCGTGCACGTCTTTGCAGATCTGCGGGTCTGCGGTGAATAGGCCGTAGTCGGTGTACAGCCGCGCAGTTCGCGGATGGTAGTTGCCGGTGCCCAGATGGGCGTAGTGACGCAGTGTCGACGCGCCGGGCGCGCCCCCTTCACGCCTAACCACCAGGCACATTTTGGCGTGGGTCTTGTACCCCACCACGCCGTAGACCACGTGCGCACCGACTTCCTGCAACTGCTCCGCTAGGTCGATGTTGTTGGCTTCATCAAAGCGTGCGCGCAGCTCGACAACGACCGTCACTTCCTTGCCGTTGCGGGCCGCCTCAATCAGTGCGTCCACGACCGCCGACTTGTCGCCGGTTCGGTACAGCGTCTGCTTGATCGCCAGCACCTTGGGATCGCGGGCCGCCTGACGCAGAAAATCGACCACCGGCGTGAACGAGTCGTAGGGGTGGTGCAACAACTGGTCGCGCTCGCGGATCGCCGCGAACAGATCGCCGGTCAGCGCCTTGGGCACGCGCGGCGTGTAGGGTGCGTACTTCAGCTCGGGACGATCCACCATATCCGGGAACGTCATCAGACGATGCAGGTTGACCGGGCCGTTCACCTGATAGACGTCAATCGGCGCCAGCTGCCCCACATCCATCAGGTATTGCCACATCTGATCGGGGCAGTTGTGCGCCACTTCCAGGCGCACGATATCGCCCCACTGTCGCTGCGAAAGCTCGCCTTCCAGCGCCTCCATCAGATCCTTGACCTCTTCCTCGTCCACCAGCAGGTCCGAATTGCGTGTCAGGCGGAACTGATAGCAGCCGCTGGCCTCCATGCCCGGAAACAGCTCATCGACATAGGCGTGGATCACCGAGGACAGGAACACGAAGTCATGCGGGCCACTGCCCGGGACGTCGGCCGGCACCTGTATCAGCCGCGGCAGCGCGCGCGGCGCCTGCACGATTGCAAAGCCGGTGTTGCGACCGAAGGCATCCTTGCCGGAGAGCTGGACGATGAAGTTCAGCGACTTGTTCAAGATGCGCGGGAACGGATGCGCTGGGTCCAATCCGATGGGCGACAGCACCGGCGCCAGTTCGTTCTGGAAGTAACTCTTGAGCCAGGCGTCCTGCTCGGGGGTCCAGTCCGAGCGTCGCAGAAAGCGGATGCGTTCGGCCTCAAGAGCGGGAATGATGATTTCGTTGAAGACCCGGTACTGCTCATCCACCAGCTCGTGCGCGCGCTTGCCGATCGCGGTCAGCGTTTCCGCCGGCGTCATGCCATCGGCCGCGCGCTGCGCCGGATTGATCTCCGCCATCTGCTGCAGGCCGGCAACCCGAATCTCGAAGAACTCGTCCAGATTGGCGCTGGATATGCACAGAAACTTCAGCCGCTCCAGCAAGGGAACGGCTTCGTCCTGCGCCTGCGCCAGCACCCGGTGATTGAACTCCAGCAGCGACAGCTCGCGACTCAGGAACAGGTCTGCGGCTTGCAGCTCAACCTCGGGCGGCTTGTTGCTCATCACGGCTCTTCATCGTCCTCGCGGACTGAGCAGTTTATGCCAAACCCATGACAGCGTTGTGAAAAGTGCCGATTGCGGACTCAAGCCGCGCGTCGCGCGCCCTGCGGTCGGGCGTCATCATGGCTGCGACGCAGTTCACGGGTACGCGGCGGGGCACCGGTGATCAGGCGATCGCCTTCCTTGCGGGTGAAGTACTTCCAGCTCCACTGCAGGAACACGCGCACGCGCTGTTCGGCATCAATCAGGGACATCACGTGCACAAACGCCCACACCAGCCAGGCAAAGATGCCGCTGACCTGCACGACCCGCAGGTCCCCCACCGCCTTGTTCATGCCGATGACCGCCATCGATCCCATGTCGCGGTACTTGAACGGCCGCGGCCCCGCCTTGTTGGCCAGTCGCGCGCGCAGCAGTCGGGCCACATAGCGCCCCTGCTGGATCGCTGCCGGCGCAAGCCCCGGCACGTCGCGACCGGACGCATCCTTTAGCCGCGCAAGATCGCCGATGACAAAGATCTCCGGTCGCCCCGGCAGCGCGCAGTCCGGCCCCACCGTCACCCGCCCGCCACGATCCAGCAAGGCGCCAGTGCGCTCGGCCAGCAGCTCGCCGAAATAGGACGCGCGCACACCCGCAGCCCAGAGCACGGTCCGCGTTTCTACGGTCTCGACCTGGTCGCCGGCGCGCATGCGCACGAAGTCCGGCCCCAGCTCCTCCACCAGGGTTCCGGTACGCACCGTGACGCCCAGCTCTTCCAGGTGCCGGCGCGCGGCCTTGCGCAGCCGCTCGCTATAGACCGGCAGCACTTCCGGCGCGCCCTCCACCAGGAGAATCTTCGCCTGCCGTGGATCAATCCGGCGAAAGTCCTGGACCATGGTCTTCTGCGCAAGCTCGCCGATGGCACCGGCCAGCTCCACGCCCGTAGGCCCTGCACCGACGATGACAAACGTCATCAGGCGCTCGCGTTCGGCGGGATCCTCGGTCACTTCGGCCAGCTCGAAGGCCTGGAACAGCTTGCGCCGGATCTCGATCGCGTGCTCGACCGTCTTGAGGCCGGGTGCGAACTCGCGCCAGCTGTCACGTCCGAAGTAATGGTGCTTGACGCCGGTGGCGACGATCAACGTGTCGTAGCGCAGCTCGCCATGCTCGTGCCGCAGCACGCGCTGTTCGGGGTCCAGATCAAATGCAGTCGAGGCAAAGCAGGTGACATTGCGGTACTTGCGCAGCACCACCCGATGCGGGATCGCGATATCGCCCGGCGGAATCGCCCCGGTCGCCACCTGGTACAGCAGCGGCTGGAACAGCTGGAAATTGCGCTTGTCCAGCAAGGTCACGCGGCAACCGGCCTTGCCCAGCGCCCGCGCCGCGTGCAGGCCGCCAAACCCGCCCCCTACGATGACTACATGATGCTGGTCCACGCGCGCCGTCCGCTCCCGATATTGTGCATTGCACAACGAGCTTACGGACGCGCCCCTGCGCCCGCAATGACAGCGGTCTAACAGGTTGCGCCGAGGTTTTGCTCGGATTAAAGCCCGCCGAGGTAGCCCGGGTAGTGCCGGCGCAGCCAGCGGTCCTGCATGACGTAACGCGAAACACGTCCGATCTCGCCGATATAGCTGGCGTTGACGGCGCCCCCGATCACCGCGCCGATCACCGGAGCTGCTCCTGCGGCCTTGCGCGTACCCAGCTGCGCACCGATGCGGCCGGCCAGCGTCTGCAGACTGAATTGCGTCGCCTCCTTCGCCAGCTCGCGCTCGGCCACGCGTTCGACGCCATCCCGCCAGGCCGAATCGAGCAGCTCGCTGCCGTCGCGCAGCGCGGTCCATGCCACGCGCTTTTCCTCCAGGCTATTGGCCGAAGCCAGCGCGAACACGCCGATCGGGAGCGCCCGGTTGGGCTCCTCCAGCCAATCCTCGCCATAGCAGAATGCGGTGCGATGAATGGTACGCAGTGCCAGCGCCAGCAACGTCGGGACGTCGGCGGCAAGGCCGGCTGCGCCCGCCACTCCGAACACGGCGCCGCCCGCCCCGCCCAGGATCAGTCCACGACGGGCGATGCGCTGGGCCAGCACATCGCACTCATGCAGCGGCTTGTCGGCAAGCTCGGCCAGCGATGCGACCCCGGCGACGCGCAAGACATCGCGACGCCCGGCCACGCGGCCCGCTGCGCGCTCCAATCCCTTCAATGCGGCGCGCAGAAAATCCACCGGCACCAGTCGCTGCGCCGCCAGCGCGGCGGACTTTCCGGGCCGCGCCATCAGCCGCGTACCCCAACCCGGCGGAGCTACGCACCAGCCTTGAATTTCATCGGCGCGGGCGCGTTCATATTCGTTCAGCTTGGTGCTTGCAATCATGCGAACCACTTTACGCGATTGACAGCGTGCATCTTCGCCGACAAAGCTGAACGCATGTGCCTGATCGCCGTCGCGCTGAACGCGCATCCCCGCTATCGCCTGGTTGTTGCCGCCAATCGCGACGAGTTCCATGCGCGCCCCTCCCAAGCCGCGGCCTGGTGGGAGGATGCGCCGGAGATCTACGGCGGCCGCGATCTGCAGCAGGGCGGCACCTGGCTGGCCTGTAGCCGTGACGGCCGTTGGGGTGCCGTCACCAACGTGCGGCGCATGGTGCCGCCGGACCCGCAAGCGCCCTCCCGTGGGAATCTGGTGTCTGGCTACCTGCGCTCGGCCGACACCGCAGCCCATCACATATCGCAACTGCAAGCCTCAGCCGCTGATTTCGCCGGGTTCAACCTGCTGCTCGGCGATGCCGACAGCTGCAGCTATCTGAGCAACCACCCGCACACCCAGCACACTGCGTTGCAGCCTGGCGTACATGCCGTCAGCAACGCCAGCCTCGATACGCCCTGGCCCAAGCTGCTCCGCCTGCGTGAGGCACTCGGCAGCTGGTGCACCGCCGGCAATACCCGGATCGATGCCCTGTACGCGGCGCTGGCAGATGAAACCCCGGTACCCGACAGCCGCTTGCCGGACACCGGCGTGGGCCTGCCGCTGGAGCGCTTTCTGGCAACTCCCTTCATCAGGGGGCCCAGCTACGGCACGCGCGCCAGCACGCTGCTGTTGATCGGAGACCGCGGTATTCACTTCCACGAGCGCCGCTTCGGCCCGGGCGGAGTGGTCCTCGGTGACACCGCGCAAACGCTTGCCTGAGCCGACGGCGCTCTGCGCAGGGGCGCCGGAATCCGTGGCCGCGCTGAATGGGCAGCACCGCCGGTGCGGGATCGGGGGCTCGGCGCCACCTCGCTGGACGTAGCACGTGGTGGCCGCAAGCGCTGGCGGCAGGACAGGGTGGCGGCCGGCGGTCGCTAAGGCGCCCGCTACGCTGCCACGGTCAAGCCAGCCGCAGACCGCCATCGACTGGCAGGATCGCTCCGGTCAGATAGTTCGCATCCTCGCTGAGCAGAAAGCGGGTTGTGCGCGCGATCTCGTCGGCGCCGCCAAGCCGGCCCAGCGGAATGCGCCCGAGTTCGGCCTGTTGCTGGGGCTCGCTCATGCTGCTGTCCGCCGGCCACAGCATATGGCCCGGTGCGATGCCATTGACGCGCACGCGTGGTGCCAGCTCCAGCGCCAGCGCCTCGGTCAGCGCCCACAGGCCTGCCTTGGCGGCGCAGTAGGCCGAGTAGCCGCGCAGCGGTCGCCTTGCGTGGATATCGATGATGTTCACGACGGCGCCGCCCTGGCTCATGCGCCCCACGCAGGCCTGCGTCAATAGCAGGGGTGCCCGCAGGTTGCTGCCGACCAGATCATCGATTTGCTCGGGCTGGATCTCGCCGAAGCGGGTGGCGTAATAGGTGGATGCGTTGTTGACCAGGGCGTCCAGCCGCTGCCAGCGACCGCTGGCTTCTCGCGACAGGGCCTCGATCTCGATCGCATCCTGCAGGTCCGCACGGTCCATGTGCGCGGACTCCGGCCGGATCCCGTTCAGCGCCTCAGCCAGCTCGCAGACCTCGTCATAGGAGCGGTGGGCATGCAACACCACGTTCCAGCCTGCGGCATGCAGTTCGCGCGCAATCGCCGCGCCGATGCGCCGTGCCGCTCCAGTAATCAGCACCACTTTGGGCGTCGCCATGTTCGCTCCTTTATCCTGTGTGGATACCAAGTCCTGAATAGTGATGTGAACGTGGATCCCATACTTGCCGCCATTGTGCTGGGCATTGTCGAAGGCCTGACCGAGTTTCTGCCCATTTCCAGCACGGGTCACCTGCTGATTGTTCAGCACTGGCTCGGGCCGCGCTCCGATCTGTTCAACATCGCCATTCAATGTGGCGCGATCATGGCCGTAACCCTGGTTTATCGGGTACGCATTGCCGAACTGCTGACCCGCTGGCATGACGACGCCGCCGTTCGCGATCACCTGTTCAAGATCAGCGCCGCATTTCTGGTCACCGCCGTGCTCGGACTGACGGCCAAGCTTGCAGGTGCGGAGTTGCCCGAAACGGTGGCCCCGGTGGCCATTGCCCTGATCGTTGGCGGCTTCGTCATATTCGCGGTGGAGCGCTGGTTGCGTGGCCAGCCTGTCGTCACTGAAATCACCTGGAAGGTGGCGCTGGCCGTCGGCGCTGCACAGGTTATCGCCGGCGTGTTTCCCGGCACCTCCCGCTCGGCGGCCGCCATCTTTGCCGCGCTGCTGGCCGGCCTCACGCACCGCGCGCGGGCCGCCGAATTCGCCTTTCTGGTCGGCATTCCGACGATGTTTGCCGCTACCGGATTTGAACTGCTGAAGGCCGTGCGCGACGGCAGCGCTGCCGGCGAGTCCTGGCCGGAGCTGCTGACCGCCCTTGCAGTGTCATCGGTTGTCGGCTTTGCCGCCGTGAAGTGGCTGCTGCACTACATCTCCGGCCACAGCTATACCCCTTTTGCCTGGTACCGTCTGGCGCTAGGCGCCGCCCTGCTGGTTCTGTTGTGACTTGAACTGGGTCAGCCGCTCGATGCGGCGGCGCTTGAGTTCGCGGCCGATGGCGGGGCCGCTGTGGCCCTCGGCCAGCACCTCGGCATTGCCGATTTCCAGCGCCGCCGCAGCTGCTGCTCGCAGGTAGTCCGACTGCGGATAGTCGCAATCCTCGAAGCCGAGGCGCCCGCGCGCATCGCTCTCGCAAGCGGCCAGTAGCGTCTCGAAGCGGCCGGCGTCGCGCAGCGCCAGCATGCGCTCCAGCAACTCCAGCAAGGTTTGCGGACGCAGTTCACGCACGCGATGCACCAGCAGGTGTTCGCGGGTGTGGATGACCGCGAGATCGCGCAGGGCGGCAGGCACCCGCAGGCGTGCGCTGAATGCTTCTACCAGCGGCACGCCACGCACGTCATGCATCCGGTGTGAAGGCAGTTCGCCGCTTGGGGTGCGGGCCTTGCCCAGATCGTGCACCAGCGCGCAGTACCGCACGCTCAGGTCATGGCCGGCGCGCGCGGCGGCGTCCACGCACATCAAGGTGTGGACCAGGCTGTCCACTTCGGGGTGGTAGTCAGCACGCTGGGGCACTCCAGCCAATGCGTCAATCTCGGGCATTACGCGCGCCAGTGCGCCGCAGCTCCTGAGCGTCTGGAAGTACACGCTGGGACGCTGAGCCTGCAGCAGCGCCTTCTGCGTTTCCTGCCAGACGCGCTCCGGCACCAGGTGATCCGCCTCCCCGGCAGCCACCATGTCACGCATCAGCGCCAACGTTTCCTCGGCCACGCGAAATCCCAGCGACGCGAAGCGCGCGTGGAAGCGCGCGACGCGCAGGATGCGCACCGGGTCCTCAGCGAACGCTGCGGATACATGGCGCAGCACGCGTTGTTCAAGATCGCGCTGCCCGCCGTGCGGGTCGATCAAGGCGCCCTCTTCATCCTCGGCGATAGCGTTGACCGTCAGATCACGCCGCAGCAGATCGTCCTCCAGCGTGACGTCCGGACCAGCCTGCACCGAGAAGCCACGATAGCCATGCCCCGACTTGCGCTCAGTACGTGCCAGTGCACATTCCTCGTGCGTCTGCGGGTGCAGAAACACCGGAAAGTCCTTGCCGACCTGACGGTAGCCCAGCGCCAGCATTTCCTCCGGCGTGGCGCCAACCACGACCCAATCCCGTTCCTTTACCGCCAGACCGAGCAGACGGTCCCGCACCGCGCCACCCACCAGATAACGCTTCATGGCATCTGGCTCATTGCGCCACGTGCACTGCCTTCAGCAGCGGCGGCAGATCCAGCGGCTCACCATCCAGCGTCGCACGCACGGCCATGTGCCATAACACCCGCTGCACGTATCCGCGCGTCTCGTTGTACGGCATGTTCTCTATCCAGAAGTCGGCCGGCATCGGCGCGGATGGCAACCAGCGCGCGACCGCATTGGGGCCGGCGTTGTAGGCGGCCAAGGTCAACAGGAACTGGCCGTTGAAGCGATCCGTCATCTCGCGCAGATAGGCCGCACCAAGCGGCAGGTTGACCTCGGGTCGGAACAAGGCTTCACGCGTCGGCCGCGGCAGCTGCCAGCGGCGCGCCACCGCTTGCGCGGTTGGCAACAGCAACTGCAACAGGCCGTAGGCATTGGCCGAGGACACCGCCTGCGGATGAAACAGACTTTCCTGTCGCATCACACCGTAGATCCATGCGGGCTGCAGCCCCACGCCCTGAGCTGCCGCACGAATCTCGGCCGAGTACGCGTCCGGGTAAATCACCTCGAGATGGTCCAGCCCCCCCGACTGCGCCAGCATGGCCACCGCCTGCACATGCCAGCCCCACGCCGAAGCCAGCTGCGCCGCCTGCTGCCGACCGGCCAGATCCAGATCGGCCGTGGCCGCGCGCCACTCGGCATTCGCCCACTGTGGCCGCTCGATTGCATTGAGTTCGCGGGCGCGCAGCAGCGCCGGCCGCTGCAGCAGTTGCGCCTGCAGCGCCGGATCAGACGAAAGCGGACGCGATTGGGCGCGGTAGGGCTGACCCAGACGCCAGGCTGCAAGCAGGCTGTAATAGCCGTTCTCCTGTGCAAGGGTCTGGTAGATCGGGGCCGATTGCTTGCTGCGGCCTAGCGCCTCCAGCGTGCGCGCACGCCAGTAGATCCAGCGCGCATCGGCCGCCAGGTCGGCGGGCAGCTGATGTAGCCACTGCGCAGCCAGTTCCAGCTCGTTGTTCCAGAGCGCACTGCGCACGCGCCACTCGTACACCCGGGCATCGAGCGCCGATTCGGGCAAGGCCTTGAATGCGGCGATGGCCTCGGGCTTGCGATCCCAGGACAGGCCCAACGCGACCCAGCGCTGCAGCTCGGCGTGTTGCGCGGCGTCGAGCCGGCTTCGATCAAACTGCTGCAGGATCTGCAGCGACAGCGCGCTGTCGCGTCGAGCCAACCGCGAAAAGCCTTCCAGCAGCGCCGGCCATTCAAAGCTGGCCGCTGGCGAGGCCGCGATGGTCTTGAGCTCGCGCGCGGGATCACGCAGCAGGCGTGCCCACTGCAGCAACGGCGCACGGCGCGCCGCCGGCACCTGACGGGTCAGCCAGTCGGCCAGCTCCAGATTGCCATCGGTTAGTGCCTGACGCGTTCGCAGCTCTACCCGCTCTGGCGTCAGCGCGCCCTGATCCTGCAGCCAGCGGAATGGCGCGACACAGGCCTGCGGCATCTGCGGCGCGCTCGCCCAGAACTGCGCCAGTTCGTCGCGCAATCCCTCGGTTGCTCCGGTCTCGATCAGCGCCTGATAGCGATGGCAGACCAGCCCCTGATCGTCGCTATCCGTCTGATAGCGGCGCAACAGTTCCGCCCACGCCCCGCGCGCGGCCAGATTGTTCAGCCAGGCACGGCGCAGTTCACGGCTTACCGGCAGATCCGGGTACTCGCCCAGAAAGTGCTCGACCTCCGCATCGCTGGCTTTGGTGTTCTGCACGCTCCGGATCAGGCGCGCAGCCCGCAGGTAGGGATACAGCCGATAGCCGCGCAAGGTTTCGCTATCCGCGCGCGGGGCCGCGACACCGGCTTCAGCCGCCGCCAAGGCTGCCATGAAGTCCGTGCGCAGGGACGAGTCCTGCGCGACAGCCGGTGTTGCCAGCAGCAGGCCGGCGAGAACGAGCGGAAGTGTCTTTTGAATATTCATCATCAAGTAGGATGCGTCTACCCCATTGTAGTTCCCGACAGCGCGGGTCGAGGCGCGCGCACATCCATGGAATCGGTACTGATCTTCTTGATAACCGGTGCTGCCGCCGGTGTGCTGGCCGGATTGTTTGGCGTGGGTGGCGGCCTGGTGATGGTGCCGGCGCTGGCATTCGTGCTGCCGCTGCAGGGGTTTGGCCCCGAGGTCTACATGCAAAGCGCGATCGGCACTTCGCTGGCAGTCATCGCCTGCACCTCGGTTTCTTCCACCCTGGCACATCATCGGCGCGGCGGCGTGCGCTGGCCGTTGCTGTGGCGATTTGCCGCCGGCCTCGCCGTCGGCGCACTGCTTGGCGCCTGGGCGGCCGACCAGCTGGGCGGCGACACGCTGAAGCGCATCGTCGGCACGGGTGCGCTGCTGGTGTCGGCGCAGGTTTTTTACAAGACGCTGGCGAGCCGGGCACTGACACGCGCAGCCGCCGACCCCTCGACCCCGGAACTGCTGGCCGCTGGCGGTGTCATCGGCGCACTGTCCTCCCTGATCGGCATCGGCGGTGGCTCGCTCACGGTGCCTTACCTGACCCTGCGCGGCGTACCCATACACCAGGCGGTCGGCACATCGGCAGCCGGCGGCGTGCCGATTGCATGGGCCGGGGCCCTGGGCTTCATGATCACCGGCTGGGCACATGCCGATCTTCCGGGCCTGCACCTGGGCTATGTCAGCCTCAGCGCCTTCGCCGGTCTTGCGGTAGCCAGCGTGGCAACCGCGCCGCTGGGCGCACGTCTGGCGCACCGGCTTTCACCCAAGCTGCTCCAGCGCGCCTTCGCATCATTACTTTGCGTGATAGGGCTGAAGATGCTGTTCGGCTAAACTTGCGCCTCGATTTTCTCTGTCAAGGACTCCCGATGTCGCAATTGGTCAAACCGCATGGCGGTGGCTCGCTGAAGCCGCTGCTGCTCGAAGGTGCCGCCCGCAAGGCTGAACTCCAGCGCGCGGCGACGTTGCCGCAGATCAAGATCAGCTCCCGCGAAGCCGGCGATCTGATCATGCTCGGCATCGGCGGCTTCACGCCGCTGGACGGCTTCATGACGCAGGCGGATTGGCAAGGCGTGTGCGACCGCATGCAGACCGCATCCGGCCTGTTCTGGCCGATACCGATCACGCTCTCGACCGATCAGGCGACCGCCGATGCGCTGAAGATTGGCGCCGAAGTGGCGCTGTTCGACCCCGAGCGCAACGAAATCCTGGCGACGATGACCGTCAGCGAGAAGTACGGCATCGACAAGGCGCACGAGTGCCAGCAGGTGTTCCGCACCACCGACCCGGCGCATCCGGGCGTGAAGATGGTCATGGAACAGGGCGCGGTCAACCTGGCCGGCCCGGTCAAGGTGGTCAGCGAAGCCGAATTCCCCACGCAGTACGGCGACATGTACATGACGCCGGCACAGACCCGCGCCGAGTTCGAGAAGCGCGGCTGGAAGAAGGTCGCGGCGTTCCAGACCCGCAACCCGATGCATCGCAGTCATGAGTACCTGGCCAAGATCGCGGTGGAGGTTTGCGATGGCGTCATGGTCCACTCCCTGCTCGGCAAGCTGAAGCCCGGCGACATTCCCGCCGAAGTGCGCCAGGACGCGATCGCCGCGCTGATCGAGAAGTACTTCGTCAAGAACACCGTGATCCAGTCCGGCTATCCGCTGGACATGCGCTACGCCGGCCCGCGCGAAGCACTGCTGCATGTGGTGTTCCGCCAGAACTATGGCTGCGCCTGGCTGATTGTTGGTCGTGACCACGCGGGC
>JBFJJW010000098.1:0-12230 GCA_041612095.1 Solimonas sp.
AGCGGAAGGGGATCGAACCCTCGACCTTCGCATTGCGAACGCGACGCTCTCCCAGCTGAGCTACCGCCCCACGCGAGGACGCGTATTCTACCGATCGGCACCCAAAACACCAGCTTTGTGCGCAAGTCATCCAGATGGGGCACTGCTTCGGGACGCTGCACAATGAACAGCCGCGTGCGCGCGGCCACCCAGAACGCCCGCCGCCATCAGTCTTCCGCCACCCGATTCAGCTATGCCATCACCGTAGGAGCCGGGCCGCAGATCACCGACCGGCCTGCCCCCCTTCCCGACCGCCGAAAAGCCTGCTAAAAAGCGCGCCATCAGCCGAGGTAAAGCCACCACGGGTTGTCGTACGAGAAGACCGATGCCGCGCAAGTCGAAGAAACAACCTGCACAACCTGAAGTCTCCAAGGGCTACGACGAATTCGTAGACGATAGCGATGGTGACGGTGATGGCGAGGATGTCGGCACGCTTGAGCGCGAGGCCGACACACCCCACTCCAAGTCGCGGGACTGGCGCGACGTCGAGAAGCTCAAGGAAGAGCGCGAGTTGCGCCAGCTAATTGACGACGATCTCGATTTTGATCTGGACAGCCCGCGACTGCGTCGACGCTAGCGCCGCGCTGAGAAGGAGCCCTCACGCTTCGGGCGGATGCGGCGTCAGTTCCCGCTGAAGATGCGCGAACGCTTCGTCGGTGCTGTCGCAGACTCGCAACAGATTCAGGTCTTCTGGCGAGATGAGCCCGCGCTTCGCCAGTTCACCGAAGTCAACCAGACCGTCCCAGAACTCGCGCCCGTAAAGCAGGATCGGCATCGGACCCGCCTTGCCGGTTTGCGCCAGCGTCAACAGTTCAAACAATTCGTCGAGCGTGCCGAAACCGCCCGGGAAAAACACGGCACCGCGCGCAATCTTGACGAACCAGAACTTGCGCATGAAGAAGTAGTGGAACTCGAACGCACGGGCATCATCGACGTAAGGGTTGAGATGCTGCTCGAACGGCAACGAGATGTTGAGTCCGAGGTTCAGCTCTGAATCCACGCGCGCGCCGCCCTCGTGTGCGGCCTGCATGATGCCGGGCCCGCCGCCGGTACAGACGTAGTAGCGCTCAGCAGGCGCATGCGTCGCCAGTGTCCAAGCCGCCATTCTCTCGGCCAGCATGACGGCCTCGGTGTAGTAGTAGCGTCCGTTGGCATCGGGGCCGGGCTTCAGCCGCGCGGACCCCAGGAACATCACGGTGTTATGCAGCTTCAGGGCGCGGAACCGCGTCTCCGGCTCCATGTACTCGCTGAGAATGCGCAGCGCGCGGGCCTCCGGACTCATCAGGAAGGCTTCGTTCTTGTAGGCTTTGGTCATCGGCATGCGCCGATTATGTCAGGTGCCGCTGCGCCGCCGTCAGGTACTTGCGCGTAACTCTGCGGATGCCAGCAGGCGTCAGTCAGCCGCCAGGGGTTTGCCGTCAGAACTGACCCACACGACGGATTCCGAAACGCGTGGAAACGGCAGCTCGGCCAGCCGGTCAATCGCGTTCTGCAACTCGCGCGACGGATCGATGGCTGCGGTGCGACCTTCTATCAAGTCGGTTGCAAATGCATGCGCCGACAGGCGCAGATACCGCTCTTCCATGTAGTGCCCGAACAGCACCGCGTTCTGGGTCGGGTAATAGCTGCGCACCCGCATCCAATGCTTGGTCTTCTCGCCCGCGTCCCATACCGTGTACCAGCCGCCCGGGATCAGCATGATGGACAGCAGTCCCTGCAGCTCCTTTTCCGGCGAAAGCGCCGGCCGTGCGCGCGGCTGCTGGGGATCCGCAGCTGCGGTGCTGGCACCCGCCGCTGGCGAGCCTCTCTTCGCTTGCTGTGAGTCGTGCGCCCCATGCGCGTGGGCCTCCGCTCGCTCCAGATAGGCTTGCAGCAGACCTGCCAGCACCTCCTCCAGCTTGGCCTCCGAGAAGCCGATATTGGCCAGCCGCCGAGACAGCGCGGCAATGATCTCCGCCTCTTCGCCGGCGCTTTGTTCGGAGCCCTGGTCCAGCGGCTCCAGACTGGCCAGTACCCGCTCGACCAGATCCATGGTCTGATTCCAGGACTCCCCTTGCACTCCGCTGCGGATGTAATCCAAGCAGAGCAGCGGCCCGAAGCCGGACAGCATCAGCCGCATCACGCCGGCCGGCATCGGCCGCTCACCGATCTGTCGGCGCAGCTCATGCGCGACAACGCGGCGGACACGCTCAAGCTTTGCCCGATTGCGCTGTTGTAGCTGCTCGTCCTGTTCGCGCAGGAAGGTGTCGGCCGTTTGCTCGTCGACAGCCGCGCTCTGCGCCGACTTGAGCTTGGCCGGATCCAGGCTGAAGGCCTGGGCCATGGCCTCGATCAGGCCCTGCAATTCATTGAGTACGCGTGGCGGCGCGGCAGCGTCGGCAGAGCCGAACTGCAGCAGCATCTCGAACAGGTCGTTGGCCGTACGCCGGGCCGGATGCGCGGGATCGGTAAAGAACTGCGGGTCCGCCAGCGCCGTTTTCATGATGGGCAGCTGCAGACGCGCCAGCCACGGCTTCAGATGCTCGGAAAGGCGTGGGTCGCGGTAGTAGCCATCGAACATCCGCGCGACCAGTGCCACGTTCTGGGGCGGCAGCCATGCGGGCGCCTGCGGACGCTTGCCCTGCGCATAGGCAGTCAGAATCTGCGAAATGTCCTGTGAAAGCCCTGCATCGGAGTAGTCGCCAGGTCCGGCATGACCGCTGCCGCCAAGCCAGCCCCCCGGCATCGAGCCGGCAAGCGCCGCCCCCGCCGCAGCCGGCTGCACACCAAAGCCGCCACTGGGATAACCCTGAGCACCACCGCCACCGGGCGAGGCGTAACCCTGGGGACTCATCCCCGCCGGATAGGCCGGTGCGCCCCCGTAGCCGCCGCTCGGGCCCGCAGTCGGCACACCGAGAAACCCATTGAGCGTCGAGGCGTCCATACCGCTGGTCCAGGGGGGTGTCTGATCCGCCCCAACAGCGCCGGCGCCGCTTCCGCCATTGGCAGCCGGTTGACCGCCGCCGCGGACACGCTGCGACATCGCGCTGTCGATCTTCGGTTCTATGCCATGCACCGCCAGCAGCTGGTTGGCACCGACAAACACCTCTGAAAGCCGCCCCACCACGACCCGGTCGAACAGCTTGTATATCACCAGCTTGATCGGGAACTCGACCTGAAGGTCCTTCACCGAATTCTGGAACGCGCGAATGATGCGCGCAGGTGACATCGCATCCTGACTGACGCCGCCGGGCGCCAGATCGGCCAGCCGCGACAGGCGCCGCTGCAGTTCCACGAGTTCGTGCGCATGCAGCGAGGTCGCCTTCGTCTCCATGTTGTTGACGGCTAGGCGCTCTTCGAGCACATCGCCGTCCTGCAGCGACCACTCGCTCATATCCTCGAGATTGGCCGCACTGCCGCGCAGATTCTCAGGCTCGAACTCGGACAGCGCCGAATGCAGTGCATCCTGGAACGCCTTGATGATCTTGGCGCGCTGCACGCGCACGATCCGCATCGTGTCCAGATACAGGCGCTGCTCATCGCCGCCACGAGCCTTCTCTGCGGAATCGAACAGGATGTCGTCGGCCTTTTCGAACATCTCGCGCAACTGCTCGCCCAGCACCGAAACCGCCATGCTGTGCAACGCGGAAATGATGGGGTTGTCCCGACCATCACTGTCCGCCGACGCGCGTGCGCCGGGGGTGCCGCGTTCTTGCGCCTCTTGTGTCGCGCCGCTTAAGGCCGTCATGTGTGCCATTGCAATTCGTTCTCGCGGGCCCATGCGCCGATCCCCACAGGGAGACTGCATCTCGCCGTCCGCGATAGCGCCGAGTCTATATGAACACCGCGTCAATTTTCATGTCGGCCGCAGCAAGTCGGGAAACCCCTGACAGACGGGACGATCACGTTCCTCAAATCTTCAGATGCTCAGACCCGGCCCGACTCTGCCTCAGAACCGCGGCGGCGACAAGCATTTGCGCCTCTGTCAGCGCCGCATCCCGAGCAGGCCCGGGCGCATTCGCGCCAGGTGCCTTTGGCCCTGAGCCGGTCCATAATCCGGCCAAGCCGTGTATCAGCCGGGAGAGGTGGACCATGGAAACGGTCGTCGACGAAATTGCTGACAACATCTACCGCATTTCAACCTACGTACAGCCGGCAGATTTCACCTTCAACCAGTTCCTGATACGGGCCTCGGAACCGCTGCTGTTCCACTGCGGACCGCGCGCGATGTTCCCGCAGGTTGCGGCCGCTGTCGGCAAGTTGATCCCGATATCGACGCTGCGCTGGATCTCGTTCGGACACCATGAGTCCGACGAATCCGGCTCGGTCAACGAATGGCTTGAAACCGCCCCGAAGGCTGAGGTTGCTGTCGGCGAGATCGGCTGCATGATCTCCATGAACGATCTCGCGACGCGGCTGCCGAAGGCCCTGGCGGACAACGGCACGCTGGAACTGGGCGGTAAGCGAGTCCGCTATCTGGCGACGCCGCACATACCGCATTGCTGGGACGCTGGCCTGCTGTACGAGGAGACTACGCGCACCCTGCTCTGCGGAGATCTCTTTGGGATGGTCGGCAAACACGCCGCGCTCAGTAGCGCCGATCCGGTCGAGCCGGCGCTGGCCGCAGAGGACCTGTTCCATGCCACCGCGCTAACCCCGGCCACCGCACCGACTATCCGCCGCCTGGCTGACCTCAATCCCGGAACGCTGGCCTTGATGCATGGCCCCGCATTCAACGGCGACTGCACAGGCGCGCTCAATGCGTTGGCCGACGGCTACGCCAAGCGGCTCGCGGCGGTGGCTTGATCCTGAAAACCGGCTGTGTGGCGTACTTGGCTTCTTGGAGTCGTTCTTGCCGGGTTCCACGGCACCTGATCTGCTGGTTGCCGGCCGCCGGCTCCGGCAACACAGCGTGCTAGACACCGGCGCACGGATAGGCTGAGCTGGCCTCGGCTCGATCAGCGACCAACGCGCACTACTGCCTCCCGGCAAGCCGGCGATTGCGTCCGGCGTGGGCCATCAGAAACTCCATCTGGTCCGCCAGGATCCGCCTGTTCGACAGGATCAGGTACTCAGCCAGGTTGGGGGTATAGGGGATCGCGAGCAGGCGCATGCCCGCTTCTTCAGGTGTGCGATCGTCCTTGCGCTGGTTGCAGTGCCGGCAGGCTGTCACGCAGTTCTTCCACACCGAGCGCCCGCCCCGGGAGGCCGGAATGACATGGTCGCGGGTCAGCAGGTGGGGTGCAAACTGATCGCCACAGTACATGCACAGGTTGTGATCGCGCTGGAACAAGGTGCGATTGGTCAGCAGCGGCACACCGCGGCCGTGATGCCGGGAGCGGTCGGCCACCGCGATGATGGAGCCGATCTCGATGCTGGAACGCAGCCCGGTGACCGCGTTGGTCCCGCCGCGAACCAGAAATCGCCCCTCGCCGGCCTCCCAGCGCACCCGCTCGCGCGCATACAGCGTGACCGCCGCATGCCAGTGTATCCAGGAAACCGGGAGCCCCCCGGCATCCAACTTCAAGATCGCGGGAATGTGTTCCATATTCACCGACTAGCCTCGACTACGCAGGATCTATCCTGACCGGTGCCACCCAAGTCCTTATTCGACCTGAAAAAGATGACACTTGATGGACAATATATGACCAGCCACTCGACTCGCAAGCAAACCCCCTCCGCCTGCATGCCGCCGCCGCTGTGGCACCGCGTCACCAGGCCCCTTTTTGGGTGGCTGGACGGGGCAGACGCATAGGCTATAGTTGGCCACTTGAAAAGGGGACGGCCTTACCGTTTTGGGCCTGTCGCTGCAAATCGAAGGGAGAAGCGGGCATGAGGCTGGACTTGGGGACGCGGCGCTGGTTGCAACCGTTGGCGGTTTTGCTCATCGGCACCGTCGGAACGGCCGGCGCGCAAGCGCCTACCCCCGGCGCGGTCGGGGACACACTGAAGCCCCCGCCGCAGCTGCAAGTCCCTGCCGCAAAACCGCAGATTCAGCGAGGAAGCCCCGTCGCACCGTCGCTGAACGCGCAGGCAACCCGATTCACGGTGTCCGGGTTCGTGTTCGAAGGCAACACGCTCTACGACGCGCAGACGCTCAGCCGACTGGTCAGTGGCTTCGTCAATCGCCCGATCACCCTACTCGACGTCTACGCCGCCGCCGATGTCGTCGCCGAGCACTACGTCGCCGATGGCTACAGTCTGGTGTCGGTCAATGTGCCGCCGCAGAAAGTCGAGGGCGGCAGTGTACGGCTACAGATCAGTGAGGGTCGGCTGGCGAAGATATCGACAGAGGGCAATTCGGCATACAGCTCACAGCAGTTGATCAGCCGCTTGGACGGCGTCAGCAGCGGCACCGTCTACCGTGGCACTTCGCTGGAGCAGAGCCTCCGCGCAATGAATGCCTTGCCGGGCCTGCAGGTCCGCGCAGTGGTTCGCCCGGGCGCGGAGTACGGCACCAGCGATCTGGTACTGAAGGCGACGGAAAAGCGTCTGGAGGGCTCACTGGCCCTCGACAATTACGGTCGCGACAACATCGGCGAGATTCGCTATTCGCTGTTTGCGCAGATCAACAACCCGCTGCGGCTGGCGGATCAGCTGCAGCTGATGGCGCTTAGATCGGAGGAGGGCCTACTGACCTACGGCTATGCCGCCTATGGCGTCCCGGTCAGCCGGCATGGAACGCAACTGAATCTGTCGTACGGATTCGCTGACTTTGAGGTGAAGGATGCTCCGGTTGACGGCAAGAACCGAACCGGCCGCCTCAGCCTCGAGCAGTCGCTGATCCGCGACGCCAACCAACTGCTCAGCGCGTCTATTGGCGTGCTGTCTATAGACGCCAATTCCGACTTCGGCGGCGTACTACTGAACGATACCTTGGTCACAGTTCTCGAATTGGGCACGCACTACAGTCTGGTGCACCCCAACACTGCGATCACTCAGGTGTCCGCCAATCTTTCCACGAATTTCCAGCGCCTGACCCGCGACGAAATCTCCGACGCGCAGCTTTCGGGCGAGCGCCTGACCGGCGACCAGAGGCTGCGCCTGGAGCTGGACTTCCAGCACCTGATGCCGTTGGCAGCAGGCCTTCAGGTTCTGGGCCGGGTCAACGGGGTCTATTCCCCGGATCCGCTGGTTGATACCCAGCAATATTCGCTGGGCGGCCCGAATTCCCTGCGTGGCTTCCTGCCGTCGGAGATTCGCGGTGATCGTGGCTACTTCGGCTCAATCACCGTTCGTCGTCCCGTTGCGGTCGGCATCGTTAGGCTGACCCCGAGAATTTTTGCCGACTCTGGCTCGGTATTCGTGATTGACGCCCCCGCCGGTGTCAGCGAACAGGAAAGCCTGACCAATGTCGGTGTCGGTCTGGACCTGCAGTATCAACGGCTAAACATGAAGCTCGACTGGTCGTTCCCTACCGACAACCACATGGCAAGCGATGGCGAGAACGATCATCGCCTGTTTGGCGCCTTGTCGGCCAGTTTCTGAAGAGGTCTCGGACATGAAGCTCACTCTAACCCCGCTAGCCAAAGCCCTCAGATCCGGCGCGCCGCTCGCGCTGAGCGGCCTCGTTACGCCCCTGGGTGTCCTGGCCGGCCCCAGTGGCGCTGAGATCGTCCAGGGTTCGGTTGCAATCACTTCGCCAGCGCCTGGCGGCACGGTTATAGAGCAAAGCTCCAACACCGCCATCATCAACTGGCAGGAGTTCTCAATCGGCGGCGGCGAGTACGTTCAGTTCAACCAGCCGTCGGCTTCGTCCGCGGTGTTGAATAGAGTGATTGGTGGGCTCCCGTCTGAAATCCTGGGCGATCTCACCGCGAACGGCCGCGTGTTCCTGATCAATTCTCAAGGCGTGATGTTTGGCGCCGGCAGTCGGGTGGACGTCGGCGGCTTACTGGCCAGCACGCTCGACATCAGCGACGAGGACTTCGCAGCCGGCCGCTACGTGTTTGCCGGCAACTCCACCGCCGCGGTTACCAACTTTGGGAGCATCATCGCGGCCGACGGCGGTTTTGTCGTACTCAGCGCGGATCAGGTCAGCAACAGCGGACTCATTCAGGCACGACTCGGCAACGTTGTGCTGGCTTCAGGTTCCGGCATTTCACTGGAGCTCGGCACCGACGGGCTGATTGGCTTTGAGATCGACGCGGAGGCAGCTTCTGAAGCCGCCGGCGTCAGCAATCTCGGGGACCTCGCCGCCGAGGGCGGCACCGTCTTGATGACGGCGCGCGTGGCCCGCAATCTTGCCAGCAGCGCGGTGAACAACAGTGGCCGCATCGCGGCCCAGGGCGTGGAACAGCGTGACGGCGCCATCTACCTCACGGCCACCGGCGGGGATGTCCGCAACGACGGCCTGCTCGATGCCTCCGGGTTCGATGGCGGTGACATCCAGTTGTTGAGCAATCGCGGCGTGACGCTCGGCACCGGCTCGGAGATCACCGCAACCGGCATCGACGGCGGTCGCGTGCTGGCAGACGCCGGCGGCACGCTGACCCACGCCGCGGGTTCGCGCATTAATGTCTCCAGCAATGGCGGGCACGGCGGTGATGTGGAGTTGTCGGGCCGGCATCTGATCTTCCAGAGCAGCCAGATCACGCTGGGTCACGGCGGCAGCCTGCTGATTGACCCAGCTGACCTGACCATCGGTGACGACCTCACCGGCACCGATGAGATGTCGACGGCGTTGCTTGAAAGCATGCTGCAGAATAACAGCAGCTATTCCACGGTCACGCTCAACGCCGACAACTCCATCCGCTTCCTGGATATTGCGGACAATGAACTCGACGGCATCAGCAGCACACCGGGTTACGGCGCCAGCCTGTACGCATACCTGAATGGTTGCAGCGACTGCAGCGCACTCCCGGCTGGCATCTATGTCGAAGGCGCCGATGATGTGTTCAATATCGCCGGCGACATCCGTTTTGAAACCTATCAGAACGGCAGTCCAATGCAGCTCAACGCGGATCTGAATGCCGGCCGCGATATCTATATCTACGGTGGCGACGCCGTATCGACCGCGGCGCTTGCCGCTGCCGGCGAAGTCAGCGTTCAGAGCAATTACGGTAATGTCACGACCGGCTCGATAACGGTCCGTGGCGAGGACTCCGTCACTGATCGCGCCAGGATCTACCTTTACGCCAGCAACGGATCGGTCACCGTCAATGGCGATCTCAGCGCCAAGCCCGCGGACGTCGACAGCGACGTTCGCTCCAGCATCTATGTGTATGGCAATACCGGCGTCAACATCACCGGCGACGTTGAGGCCGAAGGCTATGGTGATCCACTGGGCTACGGTTACAACTATCTCGACAACTACAAAGGCCTGGCCAAGGCCGGCTATACCGGCTACTGCTCTTCCGATACCGCAGCCTGTGTAGAGCTGCGCTCCAGCGGTGACGTCACCGTCGGCGGCGACCTCACCGTACGCGGTCTCGCCGGCACCGGATCGTCTGACTACTCCTACGGCACCTACAGTTCTGGTAGTGGCTATGGCAGCGGCTACGGCAGCTTTTATACCCACCGCAGCCAGACCCACGGCAATGTTTACGTCGACATCTACGGCAACAACGTCACGCTGGGCGGCCTGGATGCCAGCGGCGTTGGCATTGTCACCGTGGAACTGGGCACGGGTTCCGGCTACGGTCCCGCGGGCACCGTCGCGATCAACGGGCCGACCATCATTACCGCTACCTCCGGCCTCGAGACCTTCTCCAGCGACAGCGTCCAGACCGTTCAGTCGAACTATGGTCGCGCCACGCTGTATATCCGCGCCGACGGCGGTTCCGACGGCTCCGAGCCGACACCGAGCATCTTCTTCGGTGACGACGTCACGGTCAGTGGCCCCGCAGCCGACGTCACGCTGGAAGCGGCTTACGGCATCACGGCTCAGGGCTCACTTTCGGTTACGGGTACGGGTTACACGATATCGGGTGACTGGTATGACCTGAACTACGGCCAGTTCCGTCCGTACCCGTACGGGGCGGCACCGTATCTGGACCAGGGCTACTCGTCTTGGGGCGATGCGCATCTCCTGATATCAGGCGGGCAGCCGTATGAAGACTTTGCGCTGAACTCCACCGTCATCGGCAGTCCTCACACGTCGGCAGGCGCGGTAAGCATCAGCAACGGGCTGTTCGTCCAAGGACAAGGCAGTGCGGAGGCCGAGATCCATTCCAGCAGCTTGAGCGTGCTGGGCCAGGGCATAGCCGTGACCGCCACAGCCGGACAAACGGCGGGCAGCTACTACGACTACTACTTCCAGGTCACTCGCGAAATCGGCACTGCGCTGACCAGTGGCGAATCCGGCACCGCCAGCTACGGTCGCGCCGTGTTCGAGTTCGATGCGGGCATGCAGTCCGGTGACTTCGATGCGACGGATGTGAACGTTTCCGGGCCGATTGCCGCCTTCAACATCCTGGGCGCGGGCGCCGTGACAATGGACAGCCTGTCGGTGCTCGGCGCCGTGGCGGCCAACGCACCGCAGCTGGGCGAGCTGCTGACCTTTGACAACGCGCCCAATGATCCGCTGCATACGGAAATTGTCGGCGGCCTCACCTTGGCCACCATCGACGCGAGCGGCGTACTTGAGATTGGCGACGTCAACGTCGTCGGCACCGGCGCCGTCATCGCTACTCTGGTGGGCCAGAGCGGCGTGACCCTGGGCAATGTCACGGTCAGCGCTGAAAGCGGTAGCTACTTCACCGATAACCCGGACTACCCACAGGCCGAAGACTTTGACTTTGGCGACGCGGTGGTCGACATCCGCACGGGCAGTACTGATCCTGCTCAGCTCACCAGCTTGGATGTCCGTGCCGACGAAAATGTTCACATGGGACTGCAGGTCTCAGCCAGCGGCGCGGTGTACATCGAGGCCGGACGCGGCGGCAACGGCGGCTATCTGGATGGAGTCGTTCCCGGCGCGTTCTTTGACATAGAGACCGTGCTTTACGGAGATGGCGGCTACGTTCCAGGCGATGAAAACGTCGAGACCGCGCTAGCCAAATCCTCGCCGGACAAGATGCTGTTCTCGAGCCAGATTGCGGGCGACGACGTAACGCTCAAGTTCACTGAGGATTCGTCGCTACAACTCGTCAACCTCAATGCGACCGGCGACCTGCTGGTTGATGGTCATGACGGTGCGGAACTGGACATCGGCGGCACCGCCATCGACTGGACCGGCGCCAGCGTCACCCTGAACCAGGTGTATATCGGCGGGCTCAGCAACGGCCTTACGCTGACGGCTGCCGAGGGGGCGCTGAACATCACTGACAGCAGTCTGGAGTTCGGCGAGGGAAGCTTCTCCGGCACCACGATCAACGTCACTGATTCGAATCTGTACGGCAGCGATCATCTCTACGAGGCAAGCGGCGCTATTCACGTCAGTGGCAGTCAGCTAACAGGCTCCGATGGCGCGGCAAGCTCGATCGTCCTGGATGGTGGCTCAATCAATCTGGCGGACGGCAGCCAGCTTTCGGCCGATAACGTATTCCTGTTTGCGCACACCGGAGACGTCACCTCCAGCGGCACCCTATCAACACTATCTGCCGACGGCTTGGACGTGGTGTCGCTTGCCGGCGGCATAGAACTTCAGAACGTCGATATCTTTGTCGGCGACGGCACCGCCGTCAACGGCGAAGATAGTGACCTGGTCGACGGCATCAACGCTGCGATAGAAGACGATCCGGACTATGGCCCACTGGCCCCGCCGAGCAACGCGCCCAATGCAGCCTTTGTGGCCGCCGGGGATGTTGAACTGGGGAATCTCGCGTTTTCAGGCGATGGCTATCTGTTCGTTCGCGCAGCTGATGCCAGTTTTCAGAGTGTCAACGCCGACGCCGGTGCGGGTGAACTGTTCTACAACTACCGGCCGGTTGACGACACCGACGACATCATCATCCCCGCTACGTCATCGCTCCCATTCAACGCGTCAGTCGTCACGCTCGCCTACGGCGGCACCGGTTATGCCGGTGACATCACCATCGGCGGCGCGCAGGCCCTGGTCGCCAAACTGGTCGACAGCGAACATTACGTGTTCCTGACCGACGACAACAACGACATCAACAACCTCGACGATCTTGTAAAGCGAGTTCAAGGCATTGCGGTAAGCTGCGTCGCTGGCGTTGCTAGTCGCGGCCTGATTGTGCAAGTGGTCAAAGGCCGTTCGCAAGTCCGTCCGAGACTCGGCCGGAACGCTGAAGGGGCCGCCGCTCACC
>JBFJJW010000099.1:0-12118 GCA_041612095.1 Solimonas sp.
AGCGTGTCGCGAGCGGAGGCTATCGGCGCGACCGATTGGGACTAGGAAAGTGAGCGGGGAATGGGAATTGAAAATGACAAATGACAAATGACAAATGACAACTGACTACTGATGACTAACTCAATTTCCAAGGGCATCATTCTGGCGGGTGGCGCGGGGACGCGGTTGCATCCCTTGACGCATTCGATCAGCAAACAGCTGTTGCCGGTGTACGACAAACCGATGCTGTACTACCCGCTGTCAACGCTGATGTTGGCCGGCATCAAGGATATCTTCGGCGCGCCGGTGGGCGATACCCTGACCTTTGCCGGAAACGCCAGCGTCGAGCAGTTGCCGGGCTTCCGCACGGTGCAGCCGCGCGTGTTTGCGGGCCTGTTTCCGGTGGACGCCGATGACTTCGAGGATTTTCGCGAGAGTCTGCAGAAGCTCCGGCTCAACGATTCGGCGCTGCAGTTCGAGCCCGAGAGTTCCTCGGCACTCGGCTTCGGCTTCCGCGTCGGCTTCCTCGGCATGCTGCACATGGAAATCGTCCAGGAGCGACTGGAGCGCGAGTACAACCTCAATCTCATCACGACGGCGCCATCGGTGGTCTACGAAGTCCTGATGAGCGACGGCACGGTCAAGAAGATCGACAATCCGGCAGAGCTGCCCGAGATCGGAACCGTCGAGGAGATTCGCGAGCCGATCATCAACGCGCGCGTGCTGATGCCACCCGATTACGTCGGCTCAGTCATGCAGCTGTGCATGGAAAAGCGCGGCGTGCAGAAGAATCTGCGCTATCTGGGGTCACAGGTGCAGATGGAAGTGGAGATGCCGCTGGCGGAGGTCGTGCTGGACTTCTTCGATCGCCTGAAGAGCGTTTCACGTGGCTATGCGTCGTTCGAGTACGAGTTGCTGCGCTTCCAGGCGGCGGATCTGGTGAAGCTTGACGTCCTGGTCAACGGTGACAAGGTGGACGCGCTGGCCACCATCGTGCACCGCGATGCCTCGTATCCCCGCGGTCGCGATCTTTGCGAGAAGATGCAGGAAGTGATTCACCGGCAGATGTTCGATATCGCGATCCAGGCCGCTATTGGCGCCAAGATCATTGCGCGCAGCACGGTGAAGGCCTTGCGCAAGGACGTGACTGCGAAATGCTACGGCGGCGATACGTCGCGCAAGAAGAAGCTGCTTGAGAAGCAGAAGGAAGGCAAGAAGCGCATGAAGCAGGTGGGCTCGGTAGAGATCCCGCAGGAAGCGTTTCTCGCCGTGCTTGGCGTTGACCGCAAGAAGTAGACGACCGCTTGCGTCCTCAAATTCACGAATACTGACCCTCAGACATGGCCGATTTTCACGTAGATTTCGCGGTGCTGCTGACAGCCGCCACGCTGTTCACGGGCATCTTCTGGGTGCTGGACAAGCTGTGGCTGGGGCCGCGCCGTCGCCGCTCGCTGGGCGAGGGTCAACCCGACAAGCCTGGCAGCTTCCTCGATTTCTGTTGTTCCTTCTTCCCTGTGATTCTGGTGGTGTTGTTGCTGCGTTCGTTTGTTGCGGAGCCATTCCGGATCCCGTCCGGATCGATGATTCCAACCCTGCTGGTTGGCGACTTCATTCTGGTCAACAAGTTTGCCTATGGCATGCGCGATCCGGTCCTGCACTTCAAGTTCCTGGAAGTCGACGAACCCAAGCGCGGTGATGTCGTGGTGTTTCGCTGGCCGGTGGACCCGAGCAAGGACTTCATCAAGCGTCTGGTCGGGCTGCCCGGGGATCACATCGTCTACCGGGACAAGCAGCTCTACATCAACGGTCAGCCGGCCACGCAGGAGGCATCCGGCGCCTTTGCGGCTGACGGTGTGTCCGCGTCCGGCGTCGTGTACCGCATGGACGAGGACCTGCTCGGGGTGGAACATCGTGTGCTCATCAATCCGGACCGTCCAGCGGAGGATTTTGAGTTAATTGTGCCCCCGGGCGAGTATTTCGCTATGGGCGACAATCGTGATGGTTCCGATGACAGCCGTCGCTGGGGCACGGTGCCGGAGAGGAATTTGGTCGGCAAGGCATTTATGATCTGGATGTCCTGGGATGCCGCGAATACCCGTGTGGATTTTTCGCGCATCGGCACTTCAATCAAGTAGTCGTCGCACATAGCGAGGGGGAATGAATATGCGTCTGCGCAGCCGTCAGAAGGGTCTTGGTTGGTTTGGCCTGCTGTTTGTGTTTGGCGTCATCGGCCTGTTCTCGATCGTCGGCGCCAAGACGCTCCCCCTGTATCTGAACCAGATGAAGATCGCGAGTTCGATCAAGAAAGTGGCAGATGATCCGTCGAATGCTGGTGCCGAGCCGGGCGCGCTACGCAAGTCCATGCAGCGCTACTGGGATATCGAGAGCATCGACACGCTCGACCCGCGTGACGTCAAGGTCAAGCGAACCGACAAGGGGCGCTTCCTGAGCTACGACTACGAGGCGCGCACTGAGCTGTTCTACAACATCTCCCTGATCGTGCATTTCCAGGACGACGTGCCGCTGCGCAACCAGCAGCAGTGAAACGCAAGGGGCGCCCCTCTTGAGCGGCACGCTGGACGCGCTGCAGCGCCGAATCGGCCATCGATTCGTCGATCTGACGCTGCTGCAGCGCGCCCTGACTCACCGCAGCGTCGGCAGCAACAACAACGAGCGCCAGGAATTTCTGGGCGACGCCTTGCTGAACTTCGTCATCGCGGCCGCGCTGTATGAAATCCGCGGCCGAGCCGAGGAAGGGGCGCTGTCGAGGCTGCGTGCCAGCCTTGTGCGCGAGGAGTCGCTGGCGCGAATTGCGCGCGAGCTGAATCTCAGTGAGGTACTGACGCTGGGTGAGAGCGAGCTCAAATCGGGCGGCTTCCGGCGCGACTCGATCCTGGCCGATGCATTCGAGGCGATACTCGGAGCGGTTTATCTGGATGGTGGTTACTCCGCCGCGCGCGACGTATGTCTGCACCTGTTCAAGCCGTTGCTTGCCGATCTGCCGGACGCCGAGTCTCTGAAGGATCCAAAAACGCGTTTGCAGGAGTGGCTGCAGGCCCGGGGCCGGCCCTTGCCCTGCTACGAGGTGACCGCCGAGTCAGGTCCGGCACACCGACGCAGCTTTGAAGTATGTTGTCGCCTCACTGATGCCGAACTGGTGGCGCAGGCGGTCGGCAGCAGTCGTCGCAATGCCGAACAGCAGGCGGCCGAGACCATGTTGGAACAACTGAGAGTCGAGCATGCGTAGCGGGATCGTCACCATCGCCGGTCGTCCCAATGTCGGCAAGTCGTCGCTGTTGAATGCACTGGTGGGCCGCAAGGTCAGCATCGTCTCGCATAAGCCGCAGACTACACGTCATCGCATTCAGGGCGTGCTGCACGCTGAAGATGGGCAGATCGTGTTTGTGGATACGCCAGGACTGCACCGCCAGCAGACACGCGCGCTCAATCGCGCCATGAACGAAGCAGCGGCAGCCGCAATCCATGACGTCGATCTGGTGTTGTTCGTCATCGAGGCTGGCCGCTGGACCGAGGAAGATCAGGCGGTCTTCGAACGCCTGCGCGCCTTGTCTGCGCCGGTGGCCCTGGTCATCAACAAGATCGACCGTCTTGCCGACAAGGAGAAGTTGCTGCCGCTGCTGCAGAAACTGGGCGCGCTGCATGACTGGACGTTCGTCATGCCCTTGTCCGCGCAGAAGCGCTTGAATGTCGATGCGCTCAGCGCCGAGATCCTGTCGCGGTTGCCGGAGGGGCCGGCGCTGTATCCGCCGGACATGATCGTCGGCCACGATCCGGGATTTACGGCCGCGGAGATCATCCGCGAGAAACTGATTCGCAGCCTGCACCAGGAACTGCCTTACGCGCTGACCGTCGAGATCGAAAGCTTCCAGCATGACGGGGCCATGGATCGAATTTCCGCCGTGATCTGGGTCGAACGGGATAACCAGAAGCGGATCGTGATCGGCGAGAACGGCGAGCAGCTCAAGCAGGTAGGGAGCGCGGCGCGGCGGGATCTGGAGCGTGAGCTCAAGCGCAAGGTGTTTCTGCAGCTCTGGTGCAAGGTCCGCGAGAACTGGAGCGACGATCCCAAGGCGCTGAAGCGCTTCGGCCTGTCACTGGACTGATGTCGGTGCGGGTGTCCCTGCAACCGGCGTGGTTGCTGGTCAGCCGACCGTATGGCGACAGCAGCCTGCTGCTGGAAGCGTTCACCCAGGATCATGGTCGCGTCGGGCTCGTGGCCAAGGGTGCGCGCAACCCAAAGTCGCGGCAGCGGGGGGTGCTCCAGGTCTTTGCGCCGCTGCTGTTGTCCTGGATCGGGCGTAGCGATCTGGCGACACTGACGGCTGCGGAGGCGCAGGGCCCGCCGCTGTTTCTGGCTGGTGAGCGCGTCTTCTACGGCTGGTACATCAACGAACTGCTGAGCCATTTGCTGCATCGGCACGATCCCCATGCGCCGCTGTTCGCGCTGTATGCCGCGCTGATGCCGGCGCTGGCCGCCTCAGAGGCCGAGGCATTGGCCGCGCTGCGGCTGTTTGAGAAGCATCTGCTGGCTGAAGTCGGATACGGCCTGCAGCTACCGTCGTGGCTGCAGCCGGATGCGCGCTATCGCTATGACTGGGACCAGGGACCGCAGCCCGATCTGAACGGTTATGCCGGCAGCAGTCTGATCGCCCTGCGGGACGGGCGTTTCGAAACGCCCACGGAGCTGAGCGACGCGCGACGGCTGCTGCAGGCTGCGCTGCGCCGGCAGTTGGGGGGACGTGAGCTGGAAACGCCCAAGCTGCTGCGCAGCGTTCGTGGCTTTGACGCTGCCGAGTAGCGCTATCATCGCGTCTCCCAACTGCAAGGCCTCATCATGCGTACCGCCCGTCCCCCGTCGATGCCTGAGCTGAGGCTTGGCGTCAATGTCGATCATGTCGCCACCGTGCGGCAGGCGCGAGGCACCGAGTATCCGGATCCGGTGGAAGCCGGACTGGTCGCCGCGGCCACTGGCGCGCATAGCATCACGATCCACCTGCGCGAGGATCGTCGCCATATCCAGGAGCACGATGTCCGCCGGCTGAAGGCGCGTTGTCCCGTGCCGATCAATCTGGAAATGGCGGTGACGGAAGAGATGGTCGCCTTCGCCTGTCGGGTGCGGCCGCGCTTTGCCTGCCTGGTTCCCGAGCGCCGGCAGGAGGTCACGACGGAAGGAGGCCTCGACGTTGCCGGTCACGTCGATGCGGTGAGCCACGCGTGCAAGCGACTGGCCAAGGCCGGCATAGAAGTCGCGCTGTTCGTGGACCCTGACCTACGACAGATGCCGGCGATCCGCCGCACCGGCGCGCCCCATCTGGAGATTCACACCGGGCGCTACTGCGACACGCGCGGTCGTGCCCAGGCCTCGGAGCTCAAGCGCATCCAGGCCTTTGCCGCCGCTGCGCACGCCGCGGGGCTCGAGGTACATGCAGGCCATGGCCTGAACTGCAGCAACGTCGCGCCCATCGCCCGGATCGCGGAGATCGTCGAGCTCAACATCGGGCACAGCATTATTGCGCGTGCCCTGTTTGTCGGATTGCCGGCCGCCATCTGCGAGATGCGGCGTGCAATGACGGACGCCCGAGGACGATGAGTCCCCGCCCGGCAGCGGCGGCGCCCGCATCCGCCCAGCGAAGAAGGGCCGCGAGTCCGAAGGCGGCTGCGGCGAGCGGTACGCTGCATGGGATTGGCGTCGATCTGGTCGAAATCGCGCGTATGGAGGGGTTGCTGCAGCGGCAGGGCAGCCGCCTCCTCGACAAGCTGTTGATGCCTGCAGAGCGCCGCGAGGTGCGCAAGCGCAAGGACCGTGCGCGTGCCCTGGCCATGTGCTGGGCGGCCAAGGAGGCCTGCGTCAAGGCGCTGGGAACCGGCTTTTCCGGTGTTGCCTTCCGCGATGTGGGCGTCGTGCGCGTCGACAATGGACGTCCGCAGCTGGTGTTCAGTGCCGCCCAGCGCAAGCGTCTGGCGGCGCTTGGCATTGGTGCTGCTCACGTGTCGCTGAGCGATGACGCGGGCATGGCCTGCGCCTACGTGATCCTGGAGCGGGCAACGAGCTAGCCGGTGCTTGCGCTCAGGCTTTCTGGATTGCGCTCAGCGTGTCGTCCACCGCCCGGCGTACGGACTCGAGTTCCCTGCGCAGGGCCGGTCCGGTCTGAACCGCCGTGGCCTGCTTGAGCGCGGCTTCCAGCGTGGCCGTGGTCTGGCGCAGGCTCGCGAGATGGTAGAAGGCAGCGGTACCGCGCAGGGTGTGGGCCGCATCACGCGCAGCTTCCAGATTCCGTGCCTGTATCGCGCGTTCCAGGTCGCCGAACTGCAGCGGCAATTCCTCACGCAGCAGCGCCAGCAGTTCGGGGTCCGCCGCCAGCTTGGCGGCGTTGCGGGTCGCGGCGACCGGCACGGGCGCCAACACCCGCAGGAGCTGCTCCTCGTCAAAGGGCTTGATCAGGACCTCGTCGGCCCCCGCCTCGATAAAGGCGCGCCGCTCCTCGGGCTCCAGATGTGCCGAGACCGCCAGTATCCGGCTGCGCGTGCCGCCCGCCGACTCGACGGAGCGAATCCGGCGCGCGCAACCAAGCCCGTCGAGCACCGGCATGCGCGCGTCCAGCAGCACGATTTCCGGACGATCGCGCTGCCAGGCCTCGAACGCCTGCTGGCCGTCCGCAACTGCGGTGACTTCGAGTCCCAGCTCGCTGCAGAGCATCGTCAGCCAGCGGCGGTTGATCGCGTTGTTGTCGGCGACCACAGCGCGCTGTCCCTGCAGCGCCGGCGGTGGAGCGCTTTCGGTGTTTCCGGTGGGGGTCAGCAGGCGCACCAGTTCGTCGTGCAGCCGTGTGCGGCTGATGGACTTGGCATGGCAGGCGCTGGCGCCCGCAGCGCGCAATGCATCCTGTACCGGGAGCGCGGCCGAGGCCACCAGCGCCAGCAGCGGCAGCGCCTGGGCGCGACATCGCTCGAGCAAGCCCACCGTCACCGGATCGCTGGCGGCATGCGCCTTCAGGCCCAGCAGCAGCAGGTCCGGGCGACTGCCGCCGGACGCATTCTGGAGTGCGGCCACGAGGTTCTCTGCGGTTTCAAACGAACGCACCCGCAGGCCCCAGAACTCCAGCCAGTGGGTCAGTGCCAGTCGCGAGGTGGCGTGAGGCTCATGCAACCACAGGCTGCGCTCGGCGAGCTGAGGGTCATGGACTCGCGTGCTGGCTGCCTCGGCGGCCAGCTTGAAGGGCAATGACACGCTGAAAGTCGAGCCCTTGCCCAGATCGCTTTGCAGCTGGATCTCGCCGCCCATCAACTCGCAGAGCTTGCGGGTGATCGAGAGGCCCAGACCGCTACCGCCGTTGCCAATGCCGATCTGTCGATACGGTTGAAACAGGCGCGCCTGCTGTTCGGGCGCGATGCCGATGCCGGTATCCGTCACCGAGAACCGCAGGATGCAGCGATCGCCGGTCTCGCGCTCCTGCATGACCCGCAGCACGATCTCGCCGCTATCGGTGAACTTGATCGCGTTGGACAGCAGATTGGTCAGTATCTGACGCAGGCGCTGGGCGTCGCCTCGCAGCTGCTGCGGCACGTCGTGGTAGACGATGCGGACCAGTTCCAGATCCTTGCCGTAGGCCAGCGGCGCCAGTAGCGTCAGCGTGTCCTCGATGACGTCATGAATATCGAAACCGTCTTCGTTCAGGCGCAGGCGACCGGCCTCGATCCGACTCCAATCGAGCAGGTCGTTGATCATCGCCAGCAGCGCACGTGCGGATTTGTCCAGCGTCTCAAGCTGCTGCGCCTGGTCCGCGTTCAGGCCCGAACGGCGCAGCAGGTCCGAGTAGCCGAGAATCGCGGTCAGCGGGGTGCGCAGCTCGTGCGACAGGCTGGACAGCAATTCACTTTGCGCGCGCGCTTCGGTCTGGACCTGTCCGGCAGACATGCGCAGCTGCTGCAACTGCTCGCCTTGTTGATCTCGTTCCTGGCGTAGCCGTGTGGTGGCCTGATTCAGGCGCTCGTCGAACTGACTGCGAAGTTCGGTCAGCTGTTGCCCGAGGCGATTCAGCAGCTGTGCCAGATCGCCGGCACTGCCTGGCAGCTCATCCGGTGCGCGTATGGGGCCGCGGCCGTCGGCAATCGCGCGCGCGGCAGCCAGCAGTCCGTCGCTGGCGGCGGCCTGGCGGCGCAAGCCCATGATCCAGGTCAAGGTGGCGACAAGTGCCAGCACCGCACTTGCCGCAAGTCGCAGGCCGGGCGCTACCCGCTCGCTCAGGGCCAGCAGTGTGATCGCCAGTCCGCTGAGCACGTACAGGGCCGTCAGCGCCCCCCAGGCGGGAAGGCGATAGTCCAGCAAGATGGTTTTCAGTGTCCGCACACGTTCAGACGGTTAGAATTCCACAAAAGCGAACCACTCCAGATGACCTATCCCACATTGGCCGATTTTATCGGCAACACCCCGCTGGCCCAGCTTCGTAGGCTACCCGGTATCGGCAGCAATACGCTGCTGGTCAAGCTAGAAGGCAACAACCCGGCCGGATCGGTCAAGGACCGGCCGGCATACTCCATGATCCGCCGCGCCGAGGAGCGCGGGGAGATCAAGCCGGGCGACGTCCTGATTGAGGCGACCAGCGGCAATACCGGCATCGCGCTGGCGATGGCCGCGGCCGTCAAGGGCTACAAGATGCTGCTGATCATGCCCGAACACCTGTCGGTCGAGCGGCGCGCGGTGATGAAGGCGTTTGGCGCCGAGCTGGTTCTGGTCACCCAGAAGCAGGGCATGGAAGGCGCGCGCGATCTGGCGTTGCAGATGCAGGCCGACGGCAAGGGCAAGGTGCTGGATCAGTTCGGCAATGCCGACAATCCGCGCGCACATTACGAAGGCACGGCGCCGGAGATCTGGAAAGCGACCCAGGGACGCATTACGCATTTTGTGTCGTCGATGGGCACGACCGGCACCATCATGGGCTGCTCGCGCTACTTCAAGGAGCAGAATCCGGAGCTGCAGGTGATCGGCGTGCAGCCGGACGGTGAGTCATCCATTCCCGGCATCCGCAAATGGCCCGAGGCGTATCTGCCGACGATATTTGATGCCAGCCGAGTCGACCGGGTCATTGAAGTATCCGCCAAGGATGCGGAAGACACGATGCGTCTTGTCGGACAGGCCGAAGGGCTGTTCTGCGGGCCGTCCTCCGGCGGCGCGCTATGGGCGGCATTGCAGGTCTGCAAGCAGGTCGAGAACGCAACCGTGGTCAGCATCGTCTGCGATCGTGGCGATCGCTACATTTCCACCGGCGTGTTTCCGGCTTGAGCCTGCCGGTGCGTTTGAAGTGCAAAGACGTGCGGCGGTGTGCGTCAGGCCCGTCGTTGCGGTTGCAACAGGAGACCGATGATGCGTGAACCGCTGCTGGTATTCGACATCGAGACCATTCCGGACCTGGACGGCGGCCGCCGTCTGCTGGGACTGGAGGGGCTTGCCGATGCCGAGGTTGCCGCTGCCATGCGGACCCAGAGACTGGCCGAGAAGGGCAACGACTTCATGCCGGCGCACCTGCAGCGGGTCGTCGCGATCTCGGTGGCTTTGCGTCACGGCGAAAGCTTCCGGGTCTGGTCTCTGGGGGACGAAACCAGCACCGAAGGCGAACTGGTGCAGCGCTTCTTTGACGGTATCGAGAAATATCGCCCCGTCATCGTTTCCTGGAACGGCGGCGGCTTCGACCTGCCGGTGCTGCACTATCGGGCACTGCTGAACGGCTGCATAGCGCCCAAGTACTGGGATACCGGCCACTTTGATCGTGAGGCGAAGTGGGACAACTACCTGGGCCGTTACCAGTTTCGCCATACCGACCTCATGGATGTCCTGGCGCTTTACACGGGTCGCCAGAACGCGCCGCTGACCGAGATCGCGCAGCTGCTTGGCTTTCCCGGAAAGCTGGGCATGGACGGGTCGAAGGTGTTTGACGCCTATCAGGCCGGCGATCTGGCCGGCATACGCGCCTACTGCGAAACCGATGTGCTCAATACCTGGCTGGTGTATCTGCGCTTTGAGCTGATGCGGGGTCGTCTGACACCTGCGGAACTGGATGGCGAGGAAACACGGATACGCGAATTTCTGGAAGCCAGCGATGCGCCCCACTGGCTGGAGTTTCTCGAAGCCTGGAGTGGTGCGTGAAGCGACGCCGGCCCCCGCCGGCGGGAATCCATCCCGCCGACATCATCGATCTCAACCATGAAGCGCGTGGATTTGCGCGGGTTAAAGGCAAGGCCACATTCATTGCCGACGCCTTGCCGGGCGAACAGGTCCGCTTCCGCTACGTGCAGACCGGCAAGGATGCCGACCTGGGTCAATGCACGCAGGTCGATCTGGCCAGCCCGCACCGGGTCACCCCCGGATGCGCCCACTTCGGGACTTGCGGTGGCTGTGCCATGCAGCACCTGGAGCCCGGCCAGCAGATCGTGTTCAAGCAGAAGCAGCTGCTGGATCAGCTGCAGCGGATCGGCAAGGTCACGCCGGAGGCGATCGCAGATCCCATCACCGGCCCGGTCTGGAATTACCGGCGGCGCGCGCGTCTGGGGGCCCAGTACATTGCCAAGCGCGGTGGTGGCATTGTCGGTTTTCGCGAGCGCGAGAGCCCGCAGATAGCCAGACTCGAGTCCTGCAAGGTGATGGACGCAAGAGTCGGCGATCGGCTGGTCGAGCTGGCGGCGCTGATCGGCTCGCTGTCGATCCGGCGCGCGGTACCGCAGATCGAAGTGGCGGCCGCTAACGCGGTGGCGCTGGTATTTCGCGTGCTCGAGAGCCCCACGGCCGATGATCGCGAGCGGCTGGCGGCTTTCGGTCGGCAACACGGCTTTGACATCTACCTGCAGACCGGCGGACCCGACAGCATTCGGCCATTGGGCGAGACGCAGGCGCTGGAGTACTCTCCGGACGGCTCGTCACTGCGGCTGCGTTTCGAGCCGGCCGATTTCATACAGGTCAATGGCGGCATCAGTCAGCAGACGGTCAATCAGGCCCTCGACTGGCTGGAGATTGCCAGCGGCGATCGGGTGCTGGAGCTGTTCTGCGGTCTAGGCAACTTTTCGTTGCCGCTGGCCCGCCGTGGAGCACAGGTGATTGCGGCTGAAGGTGAACGTGGCCTGGTGCAGCGCGCTCGCGACAATGCCGAGCGCAATGGCTGTGAGGTCCGTTTCGAGCGGGTGGACCTGTTCAATGCCGACGCCGCCAGTGACTGGCTGCAACAGCCGTTTGACAAGGTCCTGCTGGATCCGCCGCGGGCCGGGGCGCGCGAGATACTGCCGCTGGTGGCGGCACGACAACCGCAACGCATCGTCTACGTATCCTGTCATCCCGGCACACTGGCGCGGGATGTCGGCATGCTGGTGCAGGATCACGGCTATCGACTGGCGCGCGTCGGCGTAATGGACATGTTCCCGCACACCGGCCACGTCGAAAGCATGGCACTGCTGCTCAGGGGTGACTGATGGCTCTGGAGATCGAGCGCAAGTTTCTGGTGGTCGGCAACGCCTGGCGCGCGCAAGTCCTGCGTTCGCAGGAAATGCGGCAGGGCTATCTGGTGGGTGAGGGCGGGTTGGCGTCGGTACGTGTTCGCCTGGAGGGCGATCAGGCGCGGCTCAATATCAAGGCTGCCGTCGTCGGCAGTGCGCGCGCCGAATACGAGTATCCGATGCCGCCTGCTGACTGTCGGCAGATACTCGACAGCCTGTGCGTCGGGCGCGTCGAGAAGACGCGTCACTATATCGACCACGAGGGCCTGACCTGGGAGATCGACGAGTTCAGCCAGGACAATGCGCCGTTGGTCATTGCCGAGGTCGAACTGGAACGTCCCGATCAGGATGTGGTCTTTCCGCCCTGGCTGGGGCGTGAGCTCACCAACGACCATCGCTATTACAACCATTACCTTGCCCTGCATCCCTGCAACACCTGGTCGGCCGAAGAGCGGGCCGAGGCCGGAATATGAAGATCGAGATCGACCTGAGCTTGCAACGCCTGCGCCTGTGGCAGGCTGATGCGGTACTTCGTGACTACCCGGTTTCGACGGGCGCCAACGGTGTGGGCGAGATCAACGGGTCGGGCTGCACGCCGCGCGGACGCCATGTCGTGCGTGCGAAGATTGGTGCGGGCGTC
>JBFJJW010000100.1:0-12056 GCA_041612095.1 Solimonas sp.
ATATGTGATTCGAACGCGAGGCGATCCTGATCCTCGCGGGAAATCTTCCATTCCTTGGCCATGACTTCACAGTGCTGGCCCATGCTCATGCGCGTGCGCGGCTCGCCATTGGTGGGAATGGCCGGGCTTAGCATCGATGGACGGAACTTGGCGATGGCGGCAAGACGCTGTCCCCCGGTCTTGGCGCGGTTGATTTCCAGAAGGATCTTGCGCAGCTTTTCGCCCACGGCGATGGGTGCGTCGGAGGTGGTGTCGACGCCGCCGCCGATACCGGACTCGATCTGCCCCAGCGCGATCTTGTTGGCGACGCCTATGGCCGCCTGCAGGCCGGTGCCGCAGGCCATCTGTACGTCGGCGGCCGCGGTTTCCGCGGCCAGGCCCGACGACAGCACGCATTCCCGGGTCAGGTTGAAGTCACGCGAGTGCTTCAGCACCGCGCCGGCCTGGACTTCACCCAGACGCTCGCCATGCAGCTGGTACTTGTCGACGACGCCCTTGAGCGCCGCGGTCAGCATGTCGGAGTTCGACTTGGTGGCGTAGGCAGTGTTGGATCGGGCGAAGGGGATACGCGCGCCGCCAATAATGGCGACCTTGCGGCCGTAAGGTTTCATGACGCTCTCCTGCGGGAAGGGAAATCCGGATTGCTGTATGGCTGATTATCCGGTCGCCGCGGCCCCTTGGCTATTGCCCTGCCGACACTGCCCACCATGCGCCGCGATCATCCCGGCGGACGCACCTGGCGTGCGCAAATGACAAGGCCCCGCAACGCGGGGCCCGGATGCGGCGGCGCCGAGGCGCTAGCGCTCAGGTCTCCTTGGCCCACTGCTCCAGCATCTTCTCCAGATAATGGATGTGATGCCCGCCATCGCGGAAGACCTCGTCCGACATGATCCGGCGCTGCAGGTCGATATTGCTGTGTATGCCTTCAATCACCATCTCGGCCAGGGCCTGGCGCATGCGTGCGATCGCGGTCTTGCGATCCGAGCCATAGGCGATCAGCTTGCCGATCATCGAGTCGTAATGCGGCGGCACCTTGTAGCCCGCGTAGCAATGGGAGTCCAGGCGAATGCCGGGGCCGCCGGGCGCGTGGTACTTCTTCAACTCGCCGGGGGAGGGCGCGAACGTGCGCGGATGCTCGGCGTTGATGCGGCACTCGATGGCATGGCCGCGCATACGGATGTTGGCTTGTTTCTTCTTCAGGGGCTTGCCGTCGGCAATCCGGATCATCTCCTTGATCAGGTCGACGCCGGTGACCATCTCGGTCACCGGGTGCTCCACCTGAATGCGCGTGTTCATCTCGATGAAGTAGAACTCGCCGTTCTCGTACAGGAACTCGAACGTGCCAGCGCCGCGATAGTTGATGCGTTGGCAGGCAGTGACACACAGTCTGCCAATGCGTTCACGCTGTTCGGGTGTGATGCCAAAGGCGGGGCACTCCTCAACCACCTTCTGGTTGCGGCGCTGCATGGAACAGTCGCGCTCGCCGAGGTGAATGGCATGCCCCTGTCCATCGGACAGCACCTGAAACTCGATATGCCGCGGGGTTTCCAGGTACTTTTCAAGGAATACGGATTCGTCCTTGAAGGCATTCAGCGCTTCCGTGCGCGCGACCTGAATCTTAGACAGCAATTGATCGGGGTCGCGAACCACCTGCATGCCACGACCGCCGCCGCCGGAAGCGGCCTTGATCAGCACCGGATAGCCGACGGCATTGGCGATCTCGATGCAGGCCGCTTCGTCGTCGGGCAGCACGCCGTCGGATCCGGGCACGCACGGCACGCCAGCGGCGATCATCTCGGCCTTGGCGTTGGTCTTGGAACCCATCAGGCGGATGGTCTCCGGTCGCGGACCGATGAAGATGAAGCCCGATTTCTCCACCGATTCCGCAAAATCGGCGTTCTCCGAGAGAAAGCCGTAACCCGGATGGATGGCGTCGGTTTGCGTCACCTCGGCAGCTGCGATGATGGCCGCCATGTTGAGGTAGCTGCGCCCCGCCTGCGGCGGACCAATGCAGACCGCTTCATCGGCAAGGGCAACGTGCTTCTGTTCCCGGTCGGCAGTGGAGTAGACCGCAACCGTCTTGATGCCCAGTTCACGGCAGCAGCGCAGGATGCGCAGCGCGATCTCACCGCGATTGGCAATCAGGATTTTCTTGATTTCTTTCATGGGATGCTAGGGCGCCGAAGTCGCTGGAGTCGCTGCCTCGGGGACGCGCGCGCCAGATCGTCGCGCTGCGGCACCGAGCGGCGGCATCACTACTCGATGATGAACAGCGGTTGGTCGAACTCGACCGGCTTTTCGCTCTCGGCGACGATTTCCGCGATCACGCCGGCCTTGTCGGATTCGATCTGATTGAGCATCTTCATTGCTTCGATGATGCACAGCACCTGGCCGGCCTTGACGGTCTGTCCGACTTCGACAAACGGCTTGGCGCCGGGCGACGGCGAGCGATAGAACGTGCCCACCATCGGCGCGCGAACCACATGACGATTGTCGGCCTTGGGCTTTTCCGCAGGTGCCGGCGCTGCAGTCACGGTTGCCGGCGCCGCGGGCGCTGCCGCCGCAGGCACTGCCGGCGGTGGCGGCAGATACTGCACCTGGGCAGCGGTGTTCTGCCGGCTGATGCGTACCGACTCCTCACCTTCGCGCACTTCCAGTTCGGAAATGCCGGATTGTTCAACCAGATCGATCAGTGTCTTGATCTTGCGCAGATCCATTGCATCCCTCCCGGGGATCGTTTGGCAGTATTGGTTACGGCGCCTTGAGTCGGGCGTCAGCCGCCTGCAGCGCGAGGCGATAGCCCAGCGCGCCACAGCCAACGATGACCCCGGTGGCGATATCTGAAAAATAGGAATGCTGGCGAAACGCCTCCCGTGCGTGCACGTTCGACAGGTGCACTTCGATGAACGGGATCGCGACGCCCAGCAGCGCGTCGCGCAGGGCCACGCTGGTATGCGTGTAGGCGCCAGGGTTCAGCAGTATGAATTCGACCTGCTCGTCACGCGCCTGCTGCACGCGATCAACCAGCGCCCCTTCATGGTTACTTTGAAAGTGGCTGAGGCGATGGCCCAGGGCTGCGGCAGCTGTCTCAAGCTCACGCTGTATGTCTGCCAGCGTCTGGCGCCCGTAGACCTCGGGTTCACGGGTCCCCAGCAGGTTCAGGTTGGGGCCATTCAGCAGCAGCAGGTGACTCAAGTGCGGATACTCGCAGCAGGCAGACCCGGATTCTGCCGCACGGGCGCTGAAAAACACAAGATGCGTGCAGTTCGCCGCATGATCGAAGCGAATAGCGGCAGGTTGTGCCGGGCTCGCCGCATGGCTCAGGGTCGGCTACGGCACGCCCAGATGCCGCTCCAGCAGCGCTTGCAAATCCGCACGCTGCATGCCGCCCAGCTGGACCTCCCGGATCAGGCCATCCGGGTCGATCAGCACCGAGTACGGTAGCGCGCCCTTGTCGTTACCGAGCAGCAGCATTGCCCGGTCGGCGGCCATGTAGTCTGCCATTACCGGATAGTTGATGCGAAACCGGACGACCATCGGCTTGATGGCGGCGGCCTCGTCCAGCGCCGGCCCCAGTATTTGCAGCCCGCGCCCAGCGTAGAGGCTTTGCGCTTCCACCAGATGCGGCAGCTCATCCATGCACGGCGCGCACCAGGATGCCCAGAAGTTCAGCAGCACCCAGCGGCCGCGGAAGTCACTCAGTGCCAGCTCGGTTCCGTCGAGGCTGCTGAACCTCAGTTCCGGTGCCGCTTGCCCCAGCAATTCCGAACCGTCATCCAGTGCGCGGTAAGCGAAGAAGCCGCCGATCGCGGCAGCGATGGCGATGATCAGGATCAGCAGAGACTGGCGCATGAAGGTGTCAGGGAATGCGAAATGGCAGCGAGCAGTACGATGTCGCCGGGGTCGGCCTTATCGACCACCTGCAAACCCGCAAGTTCGTCGCTGCATCGGACCGGTATTGTGCATGGCGCGGCCGATGCCGGGAAAGTTCTCAGGAGAAGCCGGCGCCTGACTCTTACGATGCAGGCACAGCCACCGATGCCTGCCCGCATGAACGAGCCCCAGTCCGCCCACGTTTGGAGCACGCCCCTCCCGCAGCGCGATCAGCTGCGCGCAGCCATTTCCTCGCACTGGCTGGCCGACGAGGCGCAGGTGCTGACACGGCTGCTGGCCGTTGCGCAGGTTCCGGATGAACGTGCAGAGGAAGTCATGGTCCGCGCCGCGGACTGGGTAACGCGCGTCCGCGAGCTGCGGGAGCAGCAGTCGCCGCTGGATGCTTTCATGCAGCAATATGACCTGTCGTCCGAAGAGGGTGTACTGCTGATGTGTCTGGCCGAGGCGTTGCTGCGGATTCCGGACGACGAGACGGCGGAAAAGCTGATCGCCGACAAGCTCGCGCATGCCGATTGGGAAGCGCATCTCGGCGAGAGCGATTCGCTGTTCGTCAACGCCTCGACCTGGGGGCTGATGCTGACCGGGCGGATCGTCAAGCTGGCACCGGCAACGACCGGCAATTTGCGCGCGGCGATCAATCGCCTGATCGGAAAATCAACCGAGCCCGTCATTCGCCTTGCGATTCGCCAGGCGATGCGTCTGATGGGCTCTCAGTTTGTGATGGGCAGCACGATCAAGGATGCCCTGCGCACGGCGCGCAACCGCGAGCATCGGGCCTATCTGCATTCCTACGACATGCTCGGTGAGGCGGCGCTGACGTCAGCGGATGCCGATCGTTACTGGCAGGCCTACCACAGCGCGATCACCGAGATCGGCGCCAAGTCCGGCGCCGCACTGGAGGTTCCGTCCTGCAGCCGCCCCGGCATCTCGGTCAAGCTATCGGCACTGCACCCCCGTTACGAATACACGCAACGTGAGCGCGTACTGGCTGAACTGGCGCCGAAGCTGCTGCAACTGGTGTTGCATGCCAGGCAGCACAACATCGGACTGACGCTGGACGCGGAGGAGGCCGATCGTCTGGACTTGTCGCTGGACTTGTTCGAGCGCGTGTACCTCGATCCTGGGCTTGAGCCCTGGGACGGCTTTGGTCTGGCGGTACAGGCGTTCCAGAAGCGTGGCTTGTTTGTGATCGAATGGCTGGAGTCGCTGGCCCGGTACGCAGGGCGTCGCATTCCGGTGCGGCTGGTCAAGGGCGCCTACTGGGACACCGAGGTCAAGCGGGCTCAGGAGCAGGGCCTGCCGGGCTACCCGGTCTTTACCCGCAAGGTCGCGACCGATGTTGCGTATCTGGCCTGCGCCCGTCACCTGCTGGCCGCGCGCGATTGTTTCTATCCGATGCTTGCGACGCATAACGCGCACACGGTGGCTGCTGTGTGCGCCTACGCGGGCAACGAGAGCGGCTATGAGTTCCAGCGCCTGCACGGCATGGGCGAGGCTTTGTACGAGGTGGTGCGCGAAGATGTGCCGGTGCCGTGTCGGGTTTATGCCCCGGTCGGATCGCACCAGGATCTGTTGCCGTATCTGGTGCGGCGACTGCTGGAGAACGGCGCCAATACCTCGTTTGTGAATCGCATCTTCGATGAGCAGGTGCCGGCGCAGCAGCTGGTTGCCGACCCGTTGGCGACGCTGCGCGAACTGACCGTCAAGTCCAACCCACACTTGCCGTTGCCGCTCGATCTGTATGGTGCGCAGCGCCGCAACTCACAAGGACTCAACCTCGCCGACGAGGGGGTGCAGCGGCAGCTGGCCCAGACGCTGGCCGAAGTGCGCTCGGCGGGTGGCGATGGTGCGCGACTGTCTTCAGTCTTGCACGAGTCATTGCAGGCACAGCCCGGGGGCGAGGATCGCGATGTCTGCAACCCGGCGGATGGCAGCCGTATCGCCCAGATCCGTTCGCTCGCGCCTTCGACGGCAGCAGACGTGGTCGCCGTCGCCGTGGCGGCGCAGGCGGCGTGGAATGCCTTGCCGGTCGAGAGCCGCGCGCAGAACCTGGAGCGCGCGGCCGATCGGCTGGAATCCCGTCGCGCGGAGTTCTTCGAGCTGCTGGTGCGTGAGGCCGGCAAGACCCTGCCCGACGCCGTCGCCGAGGTGCGCGAAGCCGCTGACTTCCTGCGCTACTACGCAGGTCAGGCGCGGCTGCTGACAGCGACGCCGCTGATGCTGCCGGGCCCCACCGGCGAGCACAACGAGTTGCAGTTGCACGGCAAGGGCGTATTTGTGTGCATCTCGCCGTGGAACTTTCCGTTGGCGATCTTCGTCGGCCAGATTGCGGCGGCGCTGGCCACCGGCAATACGGTGATCGCCAAGCCTGCGGAGCAGACCCCGCTGATCGCCTTGCGCATGACGGCGCTGCTGCATGAGGCCGGCGTGCCGCGCAGCGTGCTGCAATGCGCGCTGGGCGCTGGCGACGTCGGGGCCGCATTGGTAGCGGTGCCGGATATCGCTGGCGTCGTGTTTACCGGTTCGGTGGAAGTCGCGCAGCGCATCAACCGCAGCTTGGCGGCACGCGAGGGTGCGCTGGCGACGCTGATTGCGGAGACCGGCGGACAGAACGCCATGATCGTCGACTCCTCAGCGTTGCCGGAGCAGGTGGTCAAGGACGTGATGCACAGCGCGTTCCATTCCGCGGGCCAGCGCTGTTCGGCCTTGCGCGTGCTGTACCTGCAGGATGATATTGCCGACAAGACGCTCGAGTTGCTGCGCGGCGCCATGCGCGAACTGGTTATCGGCGATCCGGCGCTGCTGGCCACCGACGTCGGGCCGGTCATCGACGCCGCGGCGCGCAGCCGCCTGCAGAGGCATGCGCAGCTGTTTGCTGACCGTGGTCGGCTGCTCGAACAGCTACCGCTGCCGGCTGGCTGCGAACGCGGTCATTACTTTGCCCCCTGTGCAGTCGAGATAGACGGCATAGAGTCGCTGGATGGCGAGTACTTCGGACCGATGCTGCATGTGGCCCGTTATGCGGCCTCCGAACTGGACGCCGTGGTCGCGGCGATCAACCGCAGCGGCTACGGGCTGACGTTGGGCATCCACACCCGCATCGAATCCACCTGGCGGCGGGTGCAGTCGCTGGCGCGGGTCGGCAACTGCTACGTCAATCGCGGCATGACTGGCGCGGTGGTTGGCACTCAGCCGTTCGGTGGAGAAGGTCTATCAGGCACCGGACCCAAGGCTGGCGGGCCGCACTATCTGCTGCGCTTCGTCAGCGAGCGTACGTTGACGGTCAACACTGCGGCTGTGGGCGGCAACGCGCGCCTGCTGGCTGCGAGCGGCTAGGCGCCAGGCGCGACAATCAGCGACACTGCGGGCCCATTCGCTCGTGGACACGCCCGAAGCATGCGCGGTGTTGCCTATGCGGTACTGAATTACACGCTGGCGCTGCTGACTGCACTCGCGTTTGCGCTGTTCGTCATGCTGTTGCCGCGTGGTCTGGTCAGCCTCAATCCCGCCGCAGCGCTGGCTGTGGACGGTCTGCTGATGCTGCTGCTGGGCCTGCAGCACAGCCTGATGGCACGCCCCGCGTTCAAGCGCTGGCTGGCGCAGTATCTGCCGCAGGCGCTGGAGCGGAGCACCTATCTGCTGGCAACGGTGGCGGTGTTATGGGTGCTGATGGCCGGCTGGCGCTTCTGGCCGCTGACGCTATGGTCGGTGGAGGGTCTGGGGGCAGCCCTGATGCGCGGCATTCAGGTCGCGGGCGTGATGCTGGTGATCGTCGCCACGTTTCAGTTCGATCACGGGCGATTCTTCGGCCTGAGGCCGGCCTGGGAGCGCTATCGCGGTTTGCGGCCCACGCCGGAGGGATTCAGGACCCCTTGGCTGTACCGCCGGGTGCGCCATCCGATGATGAAGGGATTTCTGCTGCTGCTGTGGGCCGCGCCACAGATGACGGCGGATCACCTGCTGCTGTCGGCGGGGTTGAGCCTGTACATCATGATAGGACTGCACTACGAGGAGCAGGACCTGCGGCGCCAGCTTGGCGCAGAATACTTGACGTATTGCCAGCGTGTGCCTGCGATCGTTCCCCGGCTCTGGTCGCGAGGCTAGCGAGCTACTGCGAACGCTGCAGCGCGCAGCTCAGCCTCAGTCCGCCGGCCGACTCGCACCAGCCCCGCGCGGTGGAAGCGGAGGCCACGGCCGGGGGTGCGTCGGCGGCCTGAGCCCAGGCCATGCCGCCACCGGATTGAGCGAGCGCGAATCCTCCGCAGACGCCCACCAACAGCAGCAGCAGCGCATGCAGACCGCGGACGCGGGTGATTCCTTGTAGGTGTCGTTGATCGACAATGTGCCAGGTGGGCATAAGCGGCGTCCGAAGTGCGGGGTGCTTCATTTAGCCTCAGCCGCCGCTGCCGCCGGGCCGGCCGCCGACCAGCGGACCCTGCAGCCGGATGCACGCGCACCCGCGGGGGCTCTGGCGTCTGTCGGCGCGCACGATCAAACTACGCGCCGTCCATCGTCGGCGATACCTCGCCGAACCGCGCATGCCCGCAGTTGGCCGCGCCTTCAACGACCGCTTGCCATGCTGACGCAGTTCCCCAGAGTGTCCCGTTTGCTGTCCGCTGTTCGCCTCGAGGCGCCGGTGAACCTGCGTCTGGCACTGCCCCTGATACTGGCGCAGATCAGCTTTGTCAGCATGGGAACCGTTGACACCATCGTTGCCGGTCGCATGGGCGAGGCGGAACTGGCAGCCGTGGCCGTGGGCGCCAACGTCTGGTTCGTGCTGTTCATCCTGTTCATGGGCCTGTTCATGGCATGCACGCCCATCGTTGCGCAGCGCGTAGGCGCAGGGCGTGATCCGCAACTGATCGGCCTGTTTGTGCGCCGTGCGGCGCTGCTGGCAGTGGCCATGGGGCTGGGCTGGATGGGGCTGCTGCATCTGGTGATGGGCCCGGCCATGGACTGGCTGGCGCTGAATACGCGTACGCGAGAATTTGCCGAGGGGTATCTGTTCGCGGTGTCCTGGTCGGCCGTGCCGTTCTGCTTGTGCTTTGTCGCACGCAATACCGCGGAAGGCTTTGGTCTGACGCGCGCGCCGCTGTACGCGGGTCTGGTCGGTGCAGCCGTCAACGCCATTGCCGCAAGTGTGCTGGGGTTTGGCTGGCTGGGATTCCCGGCGCTGGGCCCCGCCGGCTGCGGCTGGGCTTCGGTGCTGGCCGGAATCTCGATGTTCGCGGTGTATGTCGTGCTGTACCGGCGCGTGCCCTCGCTGCGTGCGCTGCGCGTGTTTCGCGCCGGCTGGCCGCCACGGCAATCAGAAGAGCGGGAAATCCTGCTGCTGGGTGGCCCCATCGCCGCGATACTGGCAGCGGAAGCCTGGCTGTTTCTGGGCGGTGCCTTGTTGATGGCCCGTTTTGGTGATGCGGTGATCGCGGCGCATCAGATCGCCATCAACTTTGCCTCGCTGACCTTCATGGTGCCGCTGTCCATCGGCATGGCCACAACCGTCCGGGTTGGGCATGCCGTCGGCGCGGGCATGCGCGAGGCAGTCGTCCTGCGTGGGCAGACCGGCATGCTGCTCGGTGCCATATTGGCGCTGATCTCGGCGGCGTCGATGCTGCTGCTGCCCGGCCTGATCGTGAGTGTGTATACCGATGTCGTCGCGGTGGCCGAGATGGCGGCGGGCTTTCTGGGGCTGGCCGCCCTGTTTCAGGTGTTTGACGGCATCCAGGCTACCGCCAACGGTGCCTTGCGCGGGATCAAGGACACGCGCCTGCCGATGTTGGTGACGGTGGCCGCCTACTGGGTGGTCGGCATGCCGCTGGCCGTTTGGTTGGCCTTCTCGACGGCGCTGGGGCCGCGCGGAATCTGGATCGGATTCATTGCCGGGCTCGCGGTGGCCGCGGCTGGCCTGTCATGGCGCTTTGCGGTACGCGCGCCGCAGGTGCATGTGGCGATTCGTTCGCAGCTTATGACCTGAAGTCGGAGTGGGCCGGCGCATCGTGGTTTGCCCACATGCCTGGAGCACCCGACACGACGCTGAGACCGGGCGATCCGGCCCCTGATCTCTGGGGTCAAGACCACGCAAGGCCGCATAGATGTTCACGAGTGGTTGGGCACATCCCGGGGTGTGCTGTTCAGCCACCCCAAGAACTACACGCCGGTATGCGCGACGGAGCTGGGCTACACCGCCAAGCTCAAGCCGGAGTCCGACTAGCGCTGCGTCAAGGCAATCGGCCTGTCGGTGGATTCGCTTGCAGACCATCACGGCTGGAGCAAGCACATAGAGGAGACGCAGGGCGCGGCGCCTGACTTTCCGCTGATCGCCGACGCCGCCCGCGAGGTGGCGAACCTCTGGAACATGATTCAACCGAATGCCTCCGATACGCTGACGGTGCGTTCGGTGTCCAACATCGATCCCGGCAAGAAGATACGTCTGATCCTTGCCTGTCCCGCCGGCAGCGGTCGCAACGTTGACGCAGCGCTGCGCGTGATCGACTCGCTGCAGCTGAGCGACGGCTACAAGGTCGCGGCGCCGGTCAACTGGAAACAAGGTGAGGACGGGATCATCGTTCCAGCGCTGAAGGACGAAGAGGCAAGGACGCTGTTTCCTCAGGGCTGGAAGGCGCTGAAACCGTATCTGCGGATGGGGTCTCAGCCGAAGAGGGGCTGAGTTCGGGCGCCGTGACCGGCAACACCGCAACCACCCGCACCGGATCCGGTGGCGCCCGTGGCAGTGTCAGATCCTCGGGCGCGGGCGGGCGCCGCCCGAGGATCGCGTCGATGCGTGCCGCCATGCGCAGCAGCTGGTCAGCTTCCCCTTGGGCAACGGGGTCCAGCTGCTGCGCTGCCCGATGCCGCAGTCTGTCGGCAGCGGTGTGCACCTTGCGTTGCGCCAGGCGCAGACGCAGCTCCTGGCCCGTTTGTACGGGCGTGCCGGGCTGCAAGGTGCGCTCGGCCGCATCCAGGTATTGCCGCAACGGGTCGATACACCCCTGAGCCGTTCGGTCCAGGCAGCTTGCTGCACGGGCATATGACTGATGGGCGTGCAGGGTATCGAGGCCGTCGGCCAGGACCGCGCCGCTGCTCGTCAGGGCGCACAGAACCAGCGTGCGGGTGGCACCGGAGCGTAGACGGTAGGCGGACATGTCGGGTTCAGGTCGGGTAATCGGCGTGATGGCGTGGCGACCGTGCGGCTGTGGGCCGCGTCCGATCATCAATGGGCCGCAATTATGGGGGTGGCAACTGGCGCGAGCTTGCGAAAGCGCGCCACCGACAGCACGCGGCAGGTCGTATTGGCGGCGGTCCTGCGTACAATATCGGCCCCGTAAGCCCAGCCGACCCATCGACTCATGTCCGCACCGATCAATCGCCGCTCAAGGATCATCACTCAGGGCGTACAGCGCTCACCCAATCGCGCAATGCTGCGCGCCGTTGGCTTCGGTGACGGCGATTTCGAGAAGCCCATCGTCGGCATCGCCAACGGCCATTCGACGATGAACCCCTGCAACGCGGGCATTCAGCCGCTGGCCGACCGCGCCAGCGCGGCGGTTACCGCCGCCGGCGCCATGCCGCAGAGCTTTGGTTTTCCGACCGTGACCGACGGCATCTCCATGGGGACCGAGGGCATGAAGTTCTCGTTGATCTCACGTGAGGTGATTGCCGATGCGATCGAGACAGCGTGCTCCTCGCAGTGCATGGATGGTGTGCTGGTCGTCGGTGGCTGCGACAAGAACATGCCGGGCGCGATGATCGGCATGCTGCGCATGAACATCCCCAGCATCTTCGTCTACGCCGGCACCATCAAGCCGGGCCACTGGAAAGGGGTGCCGCTGACCATCGTGTCCTCATTCGAGGCAGTGGGCGCGTACCAGGCCGGAACCATGGCCAGGGAAGATTTCGAGGGCATCGAGAAGAATGCCTGCCCGTCGGTAGGCGCCTGCGGCGGCATGTACACGGCGAACACGATGTCCAGCGCGTTCGAGGCGCTGGGCATGTCGTTGCTGGGTTCGTCGCAGATGGCGTCTCCAGACCCGGAGAAGGCGGACTCGGCCGGCGACTCGGCGCGCGTGCTGGTCGAGGCCATCAGGAAGGATCTGAAGCCCCGCGACATCGTGACCCGCAAGGCGATCGAGAACGCGATGGCGCTGGTGATGGCCACCGGCGGG
>JBFJJW010000101.1:0-11992 GCA_041612095.1 Solimonas sp.
CCCGGCTTCAGGAGCTACGCGAGCAGGTGCGAACGGAAGTGGTCGGTGAAATCAAGCGTGAACGCGACACCATACAGAGCCGCTTCGCAATCGGACTGATTGCCTTGATTGTCGGCATCGGCAACTGGCTTTCACAGTGGTTGATGACTCGGCAAAGCTAGCGGACCAACAAAAACGGCGACCCTAAGGTCGCCGTTTTTCTGCTTCGTGTTACGCGATCACGGATTTCAGTTCACGGTAACGGTAACGGTCTCGGAGTAAGACTTGGCGCGACAGGCACCTGCAGGGAAATTGACGGTGAAGGTAGCGGTTCCTGAGCCTGCCGCCCCCCCCGCCACGAAGTCATACTTCAGGGTATCTTTGCTAACCGTGCGTTCGGTGCTGACTGAATTCAAGCTACCTACGGTCGTTGAGAAGCTGTAGGTGGCATCGCTCAGCACACCATTGCCATTGGCGTCCGTCACCACAATGGTGATCGGCTTGGTGGTATTGACCGCTGCACTGATGTTGCTCAGCCCAGTAATCGTGGGCTTCAAGTCGGTCTTGGAAAACTGGATGACGATGCTGCTCCGTACATGCACCGAATCCGAACGGCAATTGATCCCGGGGCTGTCACAGACATAGCCATCATATTGGCCATTGCCGCTGTTGTAGCTGCTGCTGCCATTCAGGTCCAGGAAAATCTCGTTGCTGCTGCGGCTGCCGTTCTCGTCAGCATCCACAAACGCCTCGCCGAGGTCGCCAAAGGCCTCACCTGGATCGCGGAAGCCGTTGCCGTTGCTGTCGGTGAAGCTCTCCTCGCCCAATGCCGTCGCCAATACCGTCACCCGACCATCAGTCGGGCGGGGGTTCTGCACGGTCAACCGCACTGAGCAGACACCAGCCTCAGTGGATGAATCACCCAGCGGATCTCCGGTCTGGCACTGGCTGTTGATCTTGCCGCCTTCAGTCAGGAAGCTGAATGCGGTGCCTTGAGGAACCGGATTGTTATAGCGGTCCGCCGCGCGGATGTTGATGGTGGCGGAGGCACCGTCACAGTCGCCGTCAATCACCAGCTTATCCGCAGAAATCGACATGCTGTTCTGATCCGGCAGACCGGTTGAGATCACCAGCCCCTCGGACAGCGAAGCAATGGTCAGGCCATTGCTGGGATTGGTCGCCTCGGCGCGCACGCGTACCGAAGTCGGCACGCTACCGGCCGTGACCGTGGTGCGTACGGTGCCGTCGTTACCGGAGACCGCCGAGGTCGGGCTGAGGGTGATGCCACCCACCGAGGTGCTCAGCGAGAAATTCACTGTGCGGTTGGGCAGATTGCCGCCACTGGCATCCTTCAACAGGAATATCACCGTGGATTGCTTGGGGATCGAGGTGCCGGTCAGGCCGATCACCGCCGGAGTCGCCGACACAAATTCGAGGCCACCGAGGGCTGCTGGCTGCACGGTCAAGGTGCCGGTGGCCGTCAGCACCACACCATCAACGGCTACCTGTGCGGTGATCGTGTCAGAGCCTGAACAGCCGTTGGCGGTGTAGGTCGCATTCGCACGGCCATTGCTGGTGGTTACCGTTTCCGGATCGATCGTCGCCGTACCTGATGAGGCGCAGCTGGAGAAGAAGCTCACGCTTGCCGGAATGCCGAACGCGAGTTGTCCGCTCTTGTCGACGATATCCAATGACAGCGACGTCGACCCCCCGGACGCAACGTCGCTGAGGCCGATGCCAACCGTGCCCCGCTGGAACGAGCCGGACAGGGAGTTTCCGATCCTGTAATCAGTGCTGCCGCCGCCACCGCCGCCAAGGCCGCCGCCGCCACTACCCAGCGTGGCATCGCCACCGCAGGCGGTCACCAGCATGGCGCAAGACAGCATCAACACGGTAGTCAACTTATGCATGGTGTCCCTTTCCCCCGCCACAGCGGCGCGCGGTGATCAAAAAAGTCTGCTCGATCCTATCCCGAAAATCCTGTTTAAACAAGCAACTCTGAAAACTATTGAAACCAGAGCCGTAGCTGCGGGCTCGCCCATAGAAACGGCCTGATCACGTATCATGCGCGCCGCCCATGCCTCTGTAGCTCAGTGGATAGAGCGACCGCCTCCTAAGCGGTAGGTCGCAGGTTCGATTCCTGCCAGGGGCACCATAAACCCAGCATTCACGGGCCTCCCGGGGTTTCGGGGTGCAGATGTGGCGCAGGGCGTCCATACCTCATTTCAGCACTTGCCCCAGAAAGGCCTGCAGGCGCTCGTTCTGCGGCGCGTCAAAGAAAGTCGCCGGCGCCGCTGCATAGGCCAGTTCGCCCTCGTCCATGAACAGCACGCGATCAGCCACGGCGCGGGCAAAACCCATTTCATGGGTGACGACGCACATGGTCATGCCTTCAGCGGCCAGCGCCTTCATTACATCCAGTACTTCGTTGACCTTTTCCGGGTCCAATGCGCTGGTGGGCTCGTCAAACAGCATGACCTCCGGCTCCATCGCCAATGCCCGAGCAATCGCGACCCGCTGCTGCTGTCCGCCGGACAACTGGCCCGGATGGCTGTCAGCCTTGTCCTCCAATCCCACCTTGGCCAGCAGGGCCCTGGCCCTTTCGCTCGCCCGTGCGCGATCCAGACCCGACACGCAGCCCGGCGCCAGGCACAGGTTGTCGATGACCGTGCGATGGGGAAACAGGTTGAAGGCCTGAAACACCATGCCGACGCGCGCGCGCAAACGGTTCATGTCCGTGCGCGGGTCATGCACGGCCTGGCCGAGCACCCGCACATCTCCCGAACTGATGGTCTCCAGGGCATTGAGCGTACGCAGCAACGTGGACTTGCCGGAGCCGCTGGGGCCGACGATGCACACCACCTCCCCGCGCCTTACCGTCATCGACACGCCCCGCAGCGCGGCCACGCCGTTGTCGTAGCGCTTGTGAACGTCGCGGACTTCGATCAAGGCGTCGGCGACGTCAGCCATGGGCCATCCTCTTCTCCAGCCGCCGCACCCAGATCGACAAGGCGCCGGTCAGCAGCAGATACATGGCCGCCACCGTGAACCAGACTTCAAACGGGCTGAAGGTCGAACTGACGACCTCGCGGCCGGCCTTGGTCAGGTCGGTCAGCGCCATGATCGAGACCAGGGACGAATCCTTGATCAGGTTGATGAACTGCCCGGCCAGCGCCGGCAACGCGTTGCGGACCGCCTGCGGCAGGATCACATGGCGCATGGCCTGCAGATAGGACATACCGAGGCTGCGCGCGGCCTCCATCTGCCCGCGCGGTACGGCTTCGATGCCCGCGCGCACGATCTCGGCGACGTAGGCGGCCGTGAACACCGAAAGGGCGGCCACTCCCGCCACGAAGGCTGAGAGGTTCAGCACCGTGCCGACAAAGAAATAGAAGATGAAGATCTGCACCAGCAGCGGCGTGCCGCGAATGATCTCCACGTAAGTTGCGGCCAGCGCCCGCGCCGCCGGGTTGCGGGCTACACGGCCCAATCCGACGATGCCGCCAAGCACCAGAGCCAGCACCAGCGACACTGCCGAGATCTTCAGCGTCAGCCAAAGTCCGATCAGCAGCGGGCCGGGCCGCAGTCCCGGAGTACGCGCCAGGACGTCATTCTGGAACACCAAATCACCATCGCCGGCCATCGCCACGGCGTAGTCGCGAATGATTTCCTTGCGGCTGCCGCTGAGCTCGCTCAGGGTCAACTGCTGGCCATCGGCACTCAGCGCCACGAAGCCATCGAAAGGCGCAAGCACCTCGTCGCCTTCGTTATTGATCAGGTACTGCGGAATCCGGTCCCAGTGCCAGGTGTACTCAATGCGTTCCGCGGCCACGTAGACGCCGGCAGCAAACAGCGTCAGCACGCCCACATACAGGCAATACCACCACGCCTTGTGGCGCTGCGTCATCACCGGATGTTGTGCAGCCAGGCGGTGCCCTCGAACCACTTCTGGTAAAGCGCGTCATAGATGCCATCGCGCTTGATCTGAGCCAGAAAGTTGTTCATCCAGTTCAGCATGTCCGGATCGCCCTTGCGCACGGCCCAGCCAAGGGCCTCCTGCGTGAAGGGCTCCTTCAGATGCACGACGCTGCCCGGATTCTGGGCCACATAGACAGCGTTGAACGGCAGGTCATAGACAAACGCATCGGCGCGGCCGCTACGGACTTCCATTGCCGCATCAGCCTCGGACTCAAACTGCTTGAGCTGCGCGTTCGGCAGGTACTTGCGAGCGGCGATATCGCCAGTGGTGCCCAGCTTGGCGGCGATGACGTAGCGCGCATCATTGAGCTGGTCATAGCGGGTGACGGTGGCCTTATGCTTGTTGTTCATCAGCACCGTCTGGCCGATCAGCACATAGGGATCGCAGAAATTGACCTTGAGATTGCGCTCCGGCGTGATCGTCATGCCACCCATCAGCAGGTCGAATTTTCCTGTCAGCAACGCAGGAATAATGCCATCCCACTGGGTGTTGACCAGCGTGAGTTTGACGCCCATGTAGCGGGCCGCAAGCCGCGCCAGGTCGACGTCAAAACCGATGATGCCGCCTTTCTTGTCACGCATCTCGAACGGCATATAGCCGGTTTCAAGGCCCACACGCAGTTCGCCGCGCGCGATGATGTCGTCCAGCACCGATCTGGGCGGCTGGACAGGGTCCGCGGCGCCAACCGTGAGCGACAGCAAGAGCGCGCATAGCGCCCCCATGATTTTCCTCATGCGCAGAATGGGTCTAGGCCTAGAATGGATTCATTACAACAGATTCCGACGGCGCGATGCGAACCCTGTTCAACCCTCAGCTGGACTGGATCACGGCACAGGCGCCCACCCTGCGCCCGCAGTTGCTGCAGCTCTCGGACACCAATTCCGGCAGCTTCAACGCCGCCGGCGTGCGCGCCGTAGCCGAACAGATCGCGCGGCTATACGCCCCGCTGGCACCCAAGGCCGACTGGCTGGAAGTTTCCCCCTATCAGGCCACCGCAGACGATGGCTCGGTACGCGAACGGCCCCTGGGGCCGGCCTTGCGTCTGCGCAAGCACGCGGACGCCCCGCTCCAGATCTTTCTCGGCGGTCATCTCGATACCGTGTTTGCGGCCGATCATGCGTTTCAGCGGGCGCGCGAGGTCGATGCCGATACGATCCACGGCCCCGGCGTGGCGGACCTCAAAGGCGGACTGCTGGTGATGTGGCTTGCGCTATCCGCACTGGAGCACAGCCCGTGGCGCGGACGCATCGGCTGGGAGATTCTGCTGAACCCGGACGAGGAGATCGGCAGCGCCGGCTCCGCTCCGCTGCTGCGGACAGCCGCCGAGCGCAATCATTTCGGGCTGATCTTTGAACCGTCTTTCCCCGATGGCGGCCTGGCTTCAGCGCGCAAGGGCAGCGGCAACTTCGATGTGCTGGTCCACGGCAAGGCCGCACATGCGGGCCGCAATCCCGAACAGGGCCGCAATGCCATCGCGGCTGCGGCGAGCCTGGTTTCGTCCATCAACCAGCTCAACGGCCAACGGCCTGGACTGACCCTGAACCCGGGCTATATCCGTGGCGGTGGCGCACTGAACGTCGTGCCTGATCTCTGTGTGTTCAAGTTCAACGTGCGCACGACCCGGAGCGACGACGAATGCTGGCTGCAGGAGCAGCTCGATCTGATCCTGAACCGCGCGCAGTGCGAAGGCGTGCGCTTTGAACTGCGTGGCGGCTTCACCCGACCGCCGAAGCCGGTCAGCGAGCCGATGCAGCGCCTGATGCACTGGCTCGGCGACTGCGGGCGCGCGTTGGGCACAGAGCTCAGCTTCAGTGCTACCGGCGGCTGCTGCGACGGCAACAATCTGGCCGCCTACGGCCTGCCGAATATCGATAATCTGGGCGTCGTCGGTCGCGACATCCATTCCGACCGCGAAACCATGCGTTACTCCAGTCTGGCGGAACGCGCCCGCGTGTCGGCGCTGCTGCTGCTCAGGCTGGCCCAGGGAGAGCTGCAATGGCAATGAATGCACTGACGCACAGAATCACCTTGCTGGTGTGGCTGCTGATCCTAGGCGCCTGCGGCCAGCAGGAGACGCCGCCCCCAGCACCCGAGACCCAGGGGCCCAGTTCCGTGCCACTGGCACCCAATCCGCCTCGTGCGGGCGCGCCGCTGCCGTACCTGAAGCAGAGCTATCAGGGCACCCGCAGCACCGGGCGCAATCTCGCCGCCGAGGAAATCGGCGCGACCGTGAGCTACCCGCAGATGGGGGACCTGGTGCTCGACAGCCAGATCGTGGACTGGATCGCGGCGCGCTGCCCGATCGGACCGGAGAGCGCGCGAGCGGCCACACCGGAGGGTTGCATGAACCAGGTGCTGGATGCATGCCTCAGCAATGCGCTCTCCCTGCCCCCTGCAACCCCGGCGCGCTGCACCTTCGGCGCCAGCGTCGAGGTCGTGCTCAATCGCTGGGGCCTGCTGAGTCTGAAGTACACGGGGAATCTGTACACCGGTGGAGCGCATGGCATGCCTGATATCGGCTACTTCAACTACGACGTTGAGAGCGCACGAATCCTGACCCTGAATGATCTGATCGCCACCCCTGACGAACTGCTCGACCTGCTCAATCAGCGCATGCGCAGTGACTACAAGCTCGGCGACGACCAGACCCTCAAGGACGCTGGCTTTCTGGAGGACAGCCTGCCCCTCACCGAGAATCTGCTGATCGAACCGCAGGGCCTGCGCTTCACCTGGCAGGCCTACGCCGTGGCGCCCTATGCGCTGGGGCAACCCTCCGTCCTGCTGGGCTATGAGCAGTTGGCTCCGGTACTGGCCGCCGGCAGCCCGCTGCAGCGCATCGCCGCCAACTGAACCCGGGCCCGCCATGAAACGCATCCGCCCGATACGTCTGGACGACCTCGATGCCCTGCTGCACATGGCGCAGACCGCGGGCACCGGATTCACCTCGCTCCCGCCCAATCGCGACTTTCTGCTCGCCAAGATCGAGCGCTCGGTGCAATCCTTTGCCGCCGAGGTCATGCAGGCGGGTCCCGAGCGGTACCTGTTCGTGCTCGAAGACGTGGCCAGCGGCGAGGTCGGCGGCTGCTGCGCGATCGAAGCGGCCTGCGGCCTCGACGAGGCGTTCTACAGCTATCGCGTCGGGCTGACCGTGCACGCCAGCCGCGAGCTTGGGGTCTACAAGCAGGTGCCGACGCTGTACTTGTCCAACGATCTGACCGGCACTTCCATGCTCTGTTCGCTCTACCTGCGTCCGGAGTTCCGCGCTGGCGGCGCTGGCCACCTGCTTTCACGTTCGCGTTTCCTGTTCATCGCCAATTTCCCGCAGCGCTTTTCCAGGAAGGTCATCGCCGAGTTGCGCGGTGTTTCCAGTGAGGATGGGCGCTCGCCGTTCTGGGAAGGGCTAGGCCGGCACTTCTTCCATATCGCCTATGGCGATGCCGAGCATATCGTCGGCCAGGGCAACAAGGCCTGCATTGCCGAACTGATGCCGCGCCACCCGATCTATACCGTGCTATTGCCAAGGGAGGCGCAGGACGTGCTGGGCAAGGTTCATCCACAAACCGCCCCCGCATTGAGCTTGCTCGAGCGCGAGGGCTTCCGGTACCAGGGCTATGTCGACATCTTCGATGGCGGCCCTTCAGTAGAAGCTCTGAGCACCGATATCCACTCGGTTCGTGAATCGCTGGAGCTGACAGCAGTCGTCGGCGGAGAGCTGACGAACGCGGGGCGCTATCTGATCGCCAACCACGAACTCGGCAACTATCGCTGCGTACTGGCACCTGCGAGGATCGACGGCAGCCAGCTGCGGATCGACGCAGCCACCGCTGCCGCTCTGGATGTTTCTGCCGGTGGCTCGGTGCGCGCCGTGCCGCAAGAAGGAGATGCTCGATGAAGGCGCAGCTATTCATTAATGGCGCATGGCAGCCGGGCCGCGGCGCGACGTTCGAGCGACGAGACCCCGCCAGCGATCAGGTCGTATGGCGTGGTGCGGCGGCGGATGCCGCCGATGTCGAGGCTGCGATGCAGCACGCCCGCAACGCCTTTGGCCCCTGGTCGCGCTGCGGAGCCGCCGAGCGCAGCGCGGTGCTGCAGCGATACGCCCAACAGCTGGAAGCCCGCAAGGAAGCGCTGGCCCGGACCATCGCGCTCGAGATCGGCAAGCCGCTGTGGGAGGCTCGCACCGAGGTCGGCGCCATGATCGGCAAGATCGCGCTATCGATGAAGGCCTACGAGGAGCGCACCGGAACCCGCGAGCTGGCGGCCGAGGGCGGGCGGCACATACTGAGGCACCGCCCGCATGGCGTGGTCGCCGTGTTCGGGCCCTACAACTTTCCCGGTCATCTGCCGAACGGCCACATCGTGCCGGCCTTGCTGGCCGGCAACTGCGTCGTGTTCAAGCCCAGCGAGCAAGCGCCGGCCACGGCGGAAATGACGATGACGCTATGGGAAGCGGCCGGTCTGCCCGCTGGCGTACTGCAGCTGTTGCAGGGCGAGCGTGCCACGGGCGAGGCCATTGCCCAGCACCCGGCACTGGATGGCCTGTTCTTCACCGGAAGTTCGCGCACCGGGGCGCTGCTGCATCGCCAGTTCGGCGGCCAGCCGGGCAAGATTCTGGCGCTGGAGATGGGCGGCAACAATCCGCTGATCGTGCGCCCGCTCACCGAGTCCCGTGCCGCGATACACGATGTGATCCAGTCGGCGTTTCTGACCTCGGGCCAGCGCTGCACCTGTGCGCGGCGCCTGCTGGTGCCTGGGGATGCGTTTGGCGATGCGTTTGTAGGGCAGCTCTCGGCGGCCACATCCGGCATCCGGGTTGACCGCTGGGACGCAGAGCCACCGCCCTTCATGGGACCGGTGGTGTCGGCGCGTACCGCGGCCAGCCTGCTGGCCGCTCAGCAGCACCTGCTGGACCAGGGCGCCACCTCGGTGCTGCCGATGACCCGCCTGCCACTGGGGCCCGCGTTCGTCAGCCCCGGCATCGTCGATGTCACCGCAGTGCACGACCGTCCGGACGAGGAGTACTTCGGGCCCCTGCTGCAGGTGATCCGCTACCAGACACTGGATGAAGCCATCGAAATCGCCAACCAGACCCAATACGGCCTTTCCGCCGGCATGCTCGGTGACGATCCCGCCGAGTTCGAGTACTTCCTGCAGCGCGCCCGCGCCGGCATCATCAACTGGAATCGTCCCACCACCGGCGCTTCCGGCAGCTTTCCGTTTGGTGGCATCGGTGCCAGCGGCAATCACCGCGCCAGTGCCTACTATGCTGCCGACTACTGCGCCTACCCTGTGGCCAGCGCCGAAGCCGCCGCGAGCGTACTGCCGAAGACGCCGCTGCCCGGGCTCGCAGCATGAGCGTGGCGTCCGAGGCCAACTTCGACGGCCTGGTGGGACCTACACACCATTACGCGGGGCTGGCCGCAGGCAACATCGCCTCTGCGCGCAACGCGGCGCAAACGTCCAATCCGCGGGCAGCTGCCCTGCAGGGCCTCGCCAAGATGCGCGCGCTTGCCGCATTGGGGCTGGCACAGGGCGTGCTGCCGCCGCACGAGCGCCCGCATCTGCCGACGCTGCGCCGACTGGGTTACGTCGGCAGCGACGTCGAAGTGCTGCAGAAGGCTGCACGCCAAGCGCCTGATCTGCTGTCTGCAGTGAGCTCGGCCTCGGCGATGTGGACCGCCAACGCGGCTACCGTGGCGCCCAGCGCAGATTGTGCGGACGGTCGGGTGCACTTCACCCCCGCCAACCTCTGTACCCACCTGCATCGATCCATCGAAGCCGAGACCAGCGCACGGGTGCTGGCCGCCACGTTCCGCGACCCCCGACACTTTGTGCATCACGCGCCGCTGCCGGCGACCCCTGCCTTCGGCGACGAGGGTGCCGCCAATCACACACGCCTGTGCAGCGACTACGGCGAGCCCGGGCTACAGCTGTTCGTATACGGCCGCGGCGGCGACGGCGCCGCGGTCCCGCAGCGATATCCAGCCCGCCAGACGCTCCGCGCAGGCGAGGCCGTGGCGCGCCTGCATCGGCTCGATCCAGCATCGACGTTTCACTGCCAGCAGAACCCCGACGTCGTTGATCAGGGGGTGTTCCATAACGACGTCATAGCCGTCGGCAACCGCGAGTTGCTGCTGTATCACGAGCAGGCATTCGTCGACCCGCAGGCGCTGCGTGCCTGGATCTGCACCCACTTCCGAGGTTCGCGCCGGCCCATCTTTGCCGAGATCGGAAACAATGAGGTCAGCGTGGCAGATGCCGTCAACGCTTACCTGTTCAACTCCCAGCTGATCTGCCCTCCGACCGGCGGCATGCAGCTGGTGGTCGCCAGCGAATGCCAGGAACACACTGGCGTCTGGAATACACTGCAGCGTCTGCTCGCCGATCCTGGCAATCCGCTCAGCGCAGTACAGGTCTTTGATCTGCGCCAGTCCATGCGCAACGGCGGCGGCCCCGCATGCCTGCGTCTGCGGGTGGTGCTGAACGCTGACGAACGCGCCGCGGTCAATCCCGGCAGCTGGATCACCGAATCGAGCTATACCGAACTCTGTGCATGGGTAGGCCGCCATTACCGCGATCGGCTGTCGCTGGATGACCTGGCCGACCCCCAGCTGCTGGATGAATCGCGCACCGCGCTGGACGACCTGACGAAGCTGCTGAATCTGGGCAGCCTCTATGACTTTCAGCGCGCCTGACCCCGGCCGGCCTCTCAAGACATGAACCACATCCACTGGCGCTGGTACGCGTGGCCGCAGCTGGACCCGGACACGCTCTATGCCTTCCTGAAACTGCGCAGCGACGTGTTTGTCGTCGAGCAGAACTGCGTATTCCCGGAGATGGACGGCATCGATCCCCTGTGCACGCATCTGTGCGGTCGCAATGAGCGGGGCCACATGCTGGCATACCTGCGGATGGTCCCGCCCGGCGTGGAGCGCACACCGCATCGGGTCGAGGGCGAGCGCGCCGCCACGGGTGACGGCCCGGCGCTGGGGCGACTGGTCGTGGCTGCACAGGCTCGCGGTCGGGGCCTGGCGCGCACGGCCATCGAGGAGGGCCTGCGGGTCAGCGCATTTCGCCATGATGGACTGCCGGTGTACCTCTCTGCGCAACAACACCTGCAGTCGTTCTACGCCAGCCTGGGTTTCATGGCGATCTCGGCACCATACCTTGAAGACGGCATCTGGCATATCGACATGCGACGGGCCGCCGAAGCCGTCAGTAGCTGAGCCGCTATACTCGGTGCTGTCTCCAGCCCACGACTGATCGCCCACGCGCCGTTCATGTATACCGATTTCTTCCAGCTCCGGGAGATGCCGTTCTCGATCTCTCCGGATCCGGCCTATCTGTACATGTCCCCGCGCCATCAGGAGGCATTGGGACATCTGCTCTACGGCACGGGCCAGTACGGCGGTTTCGTGCAGCTGACCGGCGAGGTCGGCACCGGCAAGACCACCATCGTGCGCACGCTGCTGGAACAGAAGCTGGCGAATCTGGACGTGGCGATGATTCACAATCCGCGCCAGAACGAAGAGGAGTTCGTGCAGTCGATCTGCGACGAACTGGGCATCCACTATCCCCGCGAACGCCTGACCTTGAAGGTGCTGGTGGATGCACTCAACGAGCACCTGCTGCGCAGCCATGCCGCCGGACGGCGGACGGTCGTCATCATCGACGAGGCCCAGAATCTGCAGCCCAGCGTCCTTGAACAGGTACGCCTGCTGACGAACCTGGAGACCAGCAAGGAGAAGCTGCTGCGGATCATGCTGATCGGCCAGCCGGAGTTGTCTGCCCTGCTGGCGCGGCCCGACCTGCGCCAACTGGCCAGCCGGATTACCGCGCGCTATCACCTGACGCCGCTGTCGGCCGCCGAAACGCGCGAGTACATCGAGCATCGCCTGCGGGTGGCGGGCGCGCAGAGCGAGATTTTTCCGCAGGCAGCGATACAGAAGGTCTATCAGTACGCCCGCGGCGTACCGCGCCTGATCAACATCATCTGCGATCGCGCCCTGCTCGGTGCCTATGCGCAGCAGACCC
>JBFJJW010000102.1:0-11789 GCA_041612095.1 Solimonas sp.
GCAGATCTCCACATCTCATCAAGCTGGTTACTCATATCCCCCCACCGTTTGAACCGGTTCGATTTCTTGTCAGCATTGCCAAGCGCATTGCGCGAGGTGGCGCGGAGCGTACGCGGCCTGGCGCACTGAATGTAATCAAATCCTCGACGCCGCGCCGCCCATGATCTCTGAGTAAAGTGCCCCGACCTGATCACGCTGCGTCAAAAAGGCCTCCGGGGGCGTCAATGCTACTGCGTTCTGCAGCGAGCGCTGATGTGCCCAGGCGCGGTACTGCCGGTAGCAGTCGATCAGCACGGCCTTGTCTGATGCCGATACCGCGCCAGCATCCTGCAGCGCATCGAGTTGCCGCCAGTTGTCGGTCCAACGGGCGACCTCAGGATGCTGATGCGCGTCGCGCAGGACCAGGAACTGGGTCAGAAACTCGATATCGATCAAACCGCCCCTGCCCTGCTTGATGTCCCAGCGCTCGGCCGTGGACTTGTCCAGGCTGCTGCGCATCTTGCTGCGCATCTCGACAATCTCCCGGCGCAGCGTCTCGGGGTCGCGCTCGCGGCCCAACACCTGCAGCCGCGCCTGCTCGAAGCGCTGCCCGATGGCGATGTCGCCGGCGATGCTGCGCGCGCGCGTCAGCGCCTGATGCTCCCAGGTCCAGGCGGATGTCTGCTGGTAGTTCACGAAACTGTCCAAGCCTGCCACCAGCATCCCGGAGCGCCCATTCGGACGCAGCTCCATGTCGACCTCGTAGGCCCGGCCTGCTGGCGTCTGGGTCGCCAGCCAATTGATCAGACGCTGGGCCAGGCGCGCGAAGTAGCTGCCGTTGTTGATTGCGCGCGCGCCACCGACGCTGTCTTCGTCGAGTTGATCGCAATCATGCAGAAATACCAGATCCAGATCCGAGCCGTAGCCCAGCTCAATGCCGCCCAGCTTTCCGTACGCGATGACGGCGAAGCCGGCCGCCTGGCCGTCAGCACGCAAGGGTTGGCCATATAGCGCGCGCATCTCGGCCCACGCAAACTCCAGCGCCTGCGCCACGATGACCTCCGCCAGCCAGGTCAGTCGGTCGCTGACCTGCACCAGCGGCAACGCCTCGACCAGGTCGGCGGCTGCGATCCGCAAGGTGATTTCCTTCTGGTATCGCCGCAGCATGTCCATTGCCGCCTCGGTATCGTCCGGCCCGAAATCGGCGCAACGCCGCTTCAGCTCGGCGGCCAGCTCTGCGCGGTCAGGGGGTGCGTACAGCGTGCGCTGATCCAGCAGGCTGTCCAGTAGCACCGGAGACTGCACAATGAAATCGGCGAGCCACGGGCTGGCAGCGCATAACCTCATCAGCTGGCTTCGCGCGCTCGGGTTCTCGCGCAGCAAGGTCAGGTAGGTGGCGCGGCCACTGACGGCCTGCACCAGCTTCAGCGTGCGTATCAACGCAATATCCGGCTTGCGCTGCTGCAACGCCTCGTCAAACAGCAGCGAGAGCAAATCCAGCAGCTTGCCTGCGGCGTCCTCGCGCATCCCCCGCACCAGACGTGCGGCGTGCAGGGCTTCGAACTCATCGCAGACCGCCTGCGGCTGAAGCCGGAAGCCAGCCGCCTCCACCGCCGCCACCTCCGCCGCCGGCTCCATGCTCCTGTTCCACAACGCGTGGACGAGTCCCCGCTGTGGACTGTCCTCTGCCTCGCCACCGTCGGCGGCGAACACCTGCCGAAACTGCTGCTGCACTTGCTTGCGCGTTACGGCGATGGCCTCCCGCAGCGTCGGCCAGTCCTCATAGCCAAGCCCGGCACACAATGCCGCACGCGCTTCCTCGGAAACAGGGATGGCGTGCGCCTGCTGATCGTCATACATCTGTATGGCGTTCTCTACACGGCGCAGGAACACATAGGCGACATCCAGCTCGGCCGCAGTATCCGGTGACAGGTGGCCTACTTCACCGAGGTAACGCAGCACAGGCCGCAGGCGCGCGTTGCGCAACGCCGCTTCCTGACCACCGCGCACCAGCTGGAACGACTGCACGATGAATTCGAGCTCGCGGATCCCGCCGGCACCCAGCTTGATATTGTCGTCGAGCCCCTTGCGCCGTACCTCGTCCTCGATCATGCGTTTGAGGCTACGCAGGTTGCCGATGGCGTCGTAGTCCAGATAGCGTCGATAGACAAACGGACGTAGCGCGTCAAGCAAGGCCTCACCCGCCCCGATATCGCCGGCGATGGGGCGCGCCTTGATCAGCGCATAGCGCTCCCATTCACGACCGTGCACCTGGTAGTAGTCCTCCAGCGCCGCGAACGAGGCCGACAGCGCGCCTGCCGATCCAAATGGTCGCAACATGGTGTCGACACGAAATACAAAGCCATCCTCCGTCGGACTGGCCAGCAGGCGCGACACCTGCTGTGCAAGCTTGGCAAAGTACTCATCGCTGCTGATGCTACGCGCACCATCGGTCTCACCTGCATCGGTATGACAGAAGATCAGGTCGATGTCCGAGGAGAAGTTCAACTCGCAGCCGCCGAGCTTGCCCATGCCCAGGACTACGGGGCGAATCAGCGTGCCCCGTTCATCTCGCGGCAGCCCATGCCGGGCCTGTAGCGCAGCCTCGACAAACTGCAGCGCGGTCTCCACGCAGGCGTCAGCAAGCTCAGACAGATTGCCGAGGGTCTCGTCCAGTGAAGCCAGGCCGGCAAGATCCCGGTAGGCGATGCGCGCCATCTCCGAGCGACGCGCCTGCCGCAACGCTCGCATGAAGCGGGCCTCGTCACCACCCGCGGCCAACGGCAACAAGCGCCCGGCATACCTACCGCTGGGAAGCGTCTGCGCCCACGCGCCGAAATCTGTGCCAGCCTGCAGCTGCGCCTTTACCGTCGAACACAGAAACCGGCTGGCTGTCAGTACGCGCTCGGCTTGCGCTGCCAGCTCGGGGGGGGCCGCACGCTGGAAAGCGCGCACCAGCTCTGCGGGCACACCCACGCTGTACGTCTGCACCATCTGCCATCAATCCTATAGCGCGGGCTGACGCTGCGCCCAGGGGCGCGCCTGCTCCAGCTGCGCCGCGACGCGGAACAGCAAACCTTCGCCGCCGTGAGGGGCCACAAAATGTGCGCCCAGCGGCAATCCTGACGCGGTCCAGTGCAATGGCACGGACATGGCCGGTGCACCAGAGAGATTTCCGAGCTGGGTGAAAGGCACCCATTTCAGGTTCTCCTGCACCATCTGCTCGATGATTCCGGTCGCCAGCAGCAGCCGCTCCAGCCCCAGGGCGAGAATCACGCGCAAGGCCGCATGCTGCCAGGGTGGCGTGCGGATCTCGCCGATGCGCGCGGGCGGCATCGCCATCGTCGGCGTCAGCAGCAGGTCATAGCGCTGATGAAACTCGCCCAGCTTGCGGGTGTACTCGTTCCAACGCAGGTAGCCCTCGACATACTGGCTGGCCTTGGTGCAATGGCCGAAGGCGGCCATTGCCAAGGTATCGAGTTCGAACCCCGCATTTCCGGAGCCGGTCTGCTGCTTGATCTGATCAACCGTCGCGGCGCAGTTTGCGAACCACATCACGATGAAGTCCTTGGCCAACTGCAAGCCGTCAACGTCTGGCTCGGCCTCCTCGACATGATGGCCCAGTGATGCCATCAGCGCGGCGGCATCGCGCACGGCTTTGTCGGCCTCCGGATGCACGGCGCTGCCGATGGGAGAACGCGCGGTAAAGCCAATCCTGAGCTTGCCAGGTGCGCGGCTCAGTTCCTCCAGATACGGACGCTCCGGTGGCTCGATACGGTACAAGGATCCAATCTCAGGGCCGTGGGTCGCATCGAGCATCGCCGCGCTGTCGCGCACGCTGCGCGAGACGACATGATTCATGGCCGCGCCATGCATCAGCTCACCGTATTGTGGCCCCCAGGGCGTGCGGCCACGGCCCGGCTTGAGCCCAAACAGGCCACAGTGTCCGGCAGGTATGCGAATCGAACCGCCGCCATCGTTGGCACCCGCCATCGGCACGACCCGAGCCGCGACCGCCGCCGCCGAGCCGCCGCTGGACCCGCCCGGCGTGTGATCGAGATTCCAGGGGTTGCGTGTCGGACCCCAGGCCTCCGGCTCGGTTATTCCCTTGGCACCGAACTCGGGGGTATTGGTGCGGCCGAAGATCACGACCCCGGCTTTCAGCCAGCGGGCAGTGATCTCGGCATGCTCGGTCGGCGTGTGTTTCGCCGCCTTCAGCGCCTTGCAGCCGTAGGCGGTGGCAACGCCGGCGTACTCCTGAAACAGGTCCTTGGTCAGAAACGGCACGCCGGCGAAGGGCCCGCTCAGCGGTTGCAACGCGCGCTCGCGCGCGATGTCGTGCATCGGCGTGATGATCGCGTTGAGCTTGGGGTTCACTGCCTCAGCGCGCACCAGCGCGGCTTCCAACAACTCCGGGGCAGTCACGTCCTTGTTCCTGACCAATGCGGCCAGCCCAAGCCCGTCGTATTCGCCGTATTCCTTGAACATTCCGTCGCTCCCCTTGCGCGCAGGTGCGCGCTGCGTTGTATGAGTTAAGCCCTGCATCTGCCAACCACTCGACTACCCCTGACCGGCACGCACCGTGCGCCCAATCCGCGAGCGCTCGCCGCCAGCATCACCCAATGCGGCCGTCGCCGACCAGACGCGCCTTCACCTGGTGGCACACTTGAGATAGCGTTGGCACCTGCGCAATCGGTCGTGATAGTCAGCGCAGTTTCGCCACCGGAGTGTCCCATGGAATCCGCTCGTCGCGCAGCCCCGGAGCTCGGCAGCAGCCCACCACCCCCGCGCTGGGCGCTGGCCATGCGTCGCTATACCGACTGGCTGGTCAAGGACTGCGGGGGCGGCCCGCGTCCGTGGAAGTTTTCCTGGGTCATCAACGTCCAGAAAGCCGGCACCTTCGTGTTTCTCGGCGCCCTGATGGCGTACTACGACAACACCTCGATGGCGGCGTGGATCTACCTCGCCCTGCACGGCTCCTACGGCCTGGTCTGGATAATCAAGGATCTGGCATTTCCCGACCCCAACTGGCAGCAGAGAATAACCATCCTCGGCGGCATCAACAGCCTTCTCGGCGTGCTCGGCTGGTACTGGGTATTCGGCTGGCTGCTGATCTCCGGCACCTCGCAGCCTGACTACCCGCTCCCCGACTACGCCTGGTTCTGCGTGTGCATCAGCCTGTGCGTGCTCGGCAGCGTCATCATGATCGCCGCCGATGCTCAGAAATTCTTCACCCTGCGTCTTCGACGCGGCCTGATCACGGACGGCCTGCACCGCCATGTGCGCCACCCGAACTACTTGGGCGAGATGATGATCTACGGCAGCTTTGCACTGATGGTGTGGCACTGGCTGCCGCTATTGGTGCTGGCCTGGGTATGGCTGGGGCTGTTCGCGGTCAACATGACGCTGAAGGAAGCCAGCATGTCCCGGTATCCTGAATGGGCCGATTACAGAAAGCGCAGCTGGTGGCTGATCCCCGGGGCATTCTGAAAGTAGCAGGAACACTCAATCATGCAGTGGATGGACGCGGCGTTGCTCGCTGGCGCCGGCGCCTTCGCCGGCGCGCTCAACGCCTTGGCTGGCGGCGGCAGCTTCCTGACCTTGCCGGCGCTGCTGGCCATCGGCGTTTCGCCGGTCTCGGCGAACGCAACCGGCACGGTGGCGCTACTGCCGGGGTACCTCAGCGCCAGCTGGGGCTCGCGTGCAGACCTGCCGACCACTTCCATGCAACACCCGCGCCGCCTGCTGGGTGTTGCACTGGGCGGCGGTGCGATCGGTGCCGGCTTGCTGATGCTGACGCCGGACCGGCTTTTCGCCAGTGCCGCGCCATGGCTGGTGTTCGCAGCCACTCTGCTGTTCGCGCTGCAGCCCCGCTTGCCGCGCCCAGCCAAGCCAGGCCGCGATAGCTGGGGCAGGCTGGCTCCGCTGTTTCTGGTCTGCGTCTATGGCGGCTATTTCAATGGCGGCCTTGGCATCCTGCTGCTGGCCACGCTGGCGCAGGTCAGCGCCGACTCCTTGAATGGGGCCAATGCCTTGAAGAATCGAATTTCCGCGGTACTCACGGCCATCGCGGTCTGCGTTTACGCGGCTGCGGATGCCGTGCATTGGGTCGCGGCTGCGTGGATGATGCTGTTCGCCACACTGGGCGGGTATGTCGGAGCACGGTTCGCGCGCCGGCTTGCGCCCGTCGTGCTGCGCAACTGCATCGTTGCCGTAGGCCTTGCGATGGCCGTGCTGCTGGCAACGCGCTAGGCACTGACCCCGTGGTGATGACCCCATTGCCACGCGTCTCCACCGCGCGCCCGTCGCTTCCAGTAGCCTTCATGGAAATGATAGGCCACGGTATTGACGCAGGGCTCCACCAGCGCCACCAGGCCGCCCGTCAGCCAGTCGCCGGTCATCAGGTACACCACGGCAAAGGCCACACTGACGTGCATGAGGCCAAAGCTGAGCGTCTTGTTCATGGCAGCCGCCACCGTTGTTGAATTGTTTTCATATGATAACTATTCTCGTTTGTGGGTCCATTGAATATTGCTGATGCCGGCGATGCGCCTTGGCTATCGACCCCTCAGCCAGCTGCCGCGCCAGGCTGGAACTCCACCCCGCAGTTCCGTTAGGGTTCGGCCCAGCCGTGTATTCAAGCGTCCCCACTGCCATTCAGATCCCGATGACCGTCCGATCCAGTTGCGTACCGTTTGCCGCTTTGCTGCTGTGTGCCTGCTCGAATAGCTATGACCCCAGTCAACCCGTCCGCTTCGCGGTCGGCTCAGCGGTACCGGTGGACCATGCCGTGCCGCATCTGCAGGAGGTTGTTGGCGAACGCGTCACCGTTGTCGGCCTGGCGCGACAGCGCAATGGTCTGTGCAGAGGCGTGCAGCCGCTGACCGGCAGCGACTGGATGTTGACCGGGGAAAGGGAGTGCCTCTGGGTCAGTGGCCGCGTGCCGGGTGCGCGTTTGCTGGATGTACGCGCCGGCCTCAGCGACGAGCCCGTCACCGTAACCGGAAAGCTGCTCCTCACCGAGCAGGGCCAGTTTGTGCTGAAAGCGGAACGGGAGCGCGGGCCAGCGCCGACCCGGCCCGGGGCGCCGGCTTCAGAGCCGGCGTCATCGCCGCTCATTGAACCAGACGCTGCACCGGCGGCCCCGGACTCCGAACGCTGACAATCGGTCGTGCCGCCCGCAGCCGCAAAGCGCTGCAATCCAGATCGCATACAGCCAGTCCGGCGCGCGCCTCAACAAAAAAGCCCCGCTGAGCGGGGCTTTTTGCAACAGGCATCCTCAAGGCTCATTCGTCGCCGGAAGCGAATCCGAGCAAATGCAGCAGGCTGGTGAACAGATTGTAGATCGACACATACAGCGTGACGGTCGCCAACACGTAGTTGGTCTCACCGCCGTTAATGATCTCGCCGGTCTGATAGAGAATCAGTCCGCACATCAGCAGCGAGAACATCGCGGAAATACCCAGTGCCAGCGGTTGGAAGTACCAGCCAAACAGCGAGGCCACCAGCATTCCCAGGCTGGCGACAAACGCCAACATGATGCCGCCGAACAGCATCCCGCGCATGAAGCTGAAGTCACGCTTGGTCTTGATCGCGTATGCAGACAGGCCGACAAAGATGGCCCCGGTCATGCCCAGCGCCATCATCACGATCTGGCCGCCGTTGGAGAACCGGCCGATGTACATGTTGAGCACTGGGCCCAGACCAAAGCCGAGCAGACCGGTCACGGCAAACACTACCCAGATACCGGCCTCGCTATTGGCAGTACGTGGCACCACGAACCACAGCAGGCCCAGAGAGACCAGCGAGCACACCAGGCTCAGGCCGTATGGCGCACCGACCGCCATCGACACGCCGGCCATGGCCGCGCTGAACAGCAGGGTCATTGCCAGCAGCATGTAGGTATTGCGCAGCACCTTGTTGGCTGCCAGCTCAGAAGCCGGCGCCGAAACCGAAGGACGGCTGCGGCCCGGCACGGGCACCGGGACCGGACGCATCTGGTTGTTCCAACTCATCTGAAGCTCTCCATCGTGAGGGTTACGATCAGGACTCTATTGTATGGGTATGACGCCAGCCGCGTTCAAGAGTTCCACTTGCCGAGCCGGGAAAGGCGGCGACTTCGCTCTGATACAGTGCAATCATTGCAAATAATGAGGGGCGCAACCGCGGGTCGGCTCGCGAACCATGGCGTTCAAATCACATTTCTCACGTTTTCTGGGGGCTCAGCCGCAGCGCCTGCACCTGTGCGCTCACAGCCACCATCCGTGGCCGGACGTCAGCTTTGAGGCGCAGCAGCAGGCGTGGCTGGACGCCGCCACATTGGCGGATGACAAGTGGCATCGGGTCTTTGGCGAAATCCTGCCGCAGTCTCAGCATCATCTGGCCCGCTTGCTCAATCTGCCTGATCCCAAAACAATCTGCTTTGGCGCGAATACCCACGAGTTTCTGACGCGTCTGCTGTCGTCAATCGAGGCGCGGCCTTTTCGGGTGCTGACAACCGATTGCGAGTTCATGAGCTTCAGCCGTCAGATCTCACGGTTGGTGGAAGCCGGGTATTGCGAGCTCGATTGCATCGACGTCGAGCCCATAGAGACCTTCACCCAGCGGTTCGCGGAAGCAGCCAGGATCGGCGGGCACCATCTGGTCTATTTCAGCCATGTGTTCTACAACTCCGGCTACTGCGTTCCGGATCTGGCGGAACTGGTGCACGCGGTCCCCAGCCCCCGCAGCGTGGTTGTTATCGACGGCTATCACGGTTTCATGGCGGTACCCACCGATCTGTCACGCGTTGCCGCGCGCGCCTTCTATGTCAGCGGAGGCTACAAGTATGCGATGTCCGGAGAAGGCGCAGCCTTCATGCATTGTCCGCCCGGCCAGATCCCACGACCGCTGAACACCGGATGGTTTGCAGGATTCGACACCCTGCACGACGAGAAGGTCGACACCGTGCGCTACACGGAGGACGGCAGTCGGTTCTGGGGCGCCACCTTTGATCCGACTGCGCTGTACCGTTTCAACGCGGTCATGGACTGGGTGCGCCGCCATCAGGTCACGGTTGCTGGTCTGCAGATGCAGGTCCGCGAATTGCAGCGCGAATTGCTTGATGCGCTGGACGCTCGCAATCACCCGGTGCTGCATCGCAGAAACCTGCTTGCGCCATCCTCGACGACGCGCGGCAACTTCCTCGGATTCCGTCACCCGCTGGCGATCCAAACGCAGAAGCAGCTGGCGCAGGCGCAGGTGCTGACCGATGCACGCGGCGAATGGTTGAGAATCGGTTTCGGTCTGTATCACGACACGTCCGACATCGCAGAGCTGTTGCGCCGCCTCGACAGCTGCAACGACACTCCCAACTGAGCGTGCCCAAGAAAAAGGCCGGCTAAGCGAGCCGGCCCATTTGCCCTTCCATCCATGGACCTCAGAGCGGCAAGAACGAGCGCTCACGGGTGTAATGCACGTATCCGAGGCTGGCGCCGGCGCGCAGACCCACGCCAGTACGGATGGGCGCCAGCACGATGTCGCCGCTGCGCTGATAGTTGAGGCTCATTCCGGCCACCACGTACAGACTGCCATCCACTGCAGGGAAACGCTGGAACAACTGCGAGGTGTCGGTCAGGTTGTATACCAGCGTGAACACCTTGGATGCGTTACCGCCAAAGTCCCAGCCCACGGATGGGCCCTGCCAGTAGACCTTGGTGCTGCCACCGCCCTTGTACTGCAGCACACCCTCACCAAAGCGCAGTCCCACGACGACTGCACCACCGCCCTCATTGCCGTAGATGTAGCCAACCGGGCGGCCGTAGTCGGAGAAGGCGCGTTCAATAGCTCGAGCGACATTTTCGCTGCCCTCGCCAAAAACCTTGGAAGCCTCTCGCGCGATCTCCTCGGCGCTGTAGGTCTGATCAGCGCGAGGTCCGGCAGTTGCGCTCGGGGCGCTGCTGCTGGCCGCTGGGCTCTCGGCAAGAATGCTTCGGGGCGCAGCGCCGTCCCCGTCCTGAGGAGCCGTCGCGCAGGAGGCTGCCAGAACCGTCGCCGCCAGCATCAGTATCTTCCCAATCACCGTCATTCTCCGAGTTTTCGAGGCGCGCAAGATGCACGTTTACAGGTGAGTGTGGGCTGAACGCAGCCCACGCGCTCAGCCTATCGATTCCAGGCGCTGCCGCACCAGTGCTCCATGTGGCACATACAGCAGTTCCGCCATGCGCCGGATCATGCCCTCCTCCTGCGGGTCCAGCCGGCCATCGGCATGTGCAATCTGCCATAGCCAACCAACCAGCTGCTCCTTTTCCCCGGCATCAAGCTCGTCGTTGAGCACGGAAACAAACTCGTACAGCGAAATGGCGGCCTCGGACCTGGTCACTGCCTTCTGCAGCAACTCCTCAGCCTCGGCAACCGACATCGAGAACGATGCGGCCAAAGTATCGCGAATCAGCGCAAGTTCCTCTGGGCTACGCTCGAAATCAGCTCGCGCCGCCTCGACCATCAACACAGCGAGTGCCAGGTGCCGGTCCACACCCGCCGCCTTCGCGCGCGGCGCACGCTTGAGCCAGTCGCCCAGCTTGCTCCACATCGGCGTATCCGCCACGCCTAGAACGAGAACCCGAGGCGCAGATTGAAGGCGTTATTGTCCCCCACGCGCTCATACTCAGGCGTCAGCTCCAGAATCAGGAGTGTGATGCGCGCGCCAACAAAGAATCGCGCATTGCTGACGTCTTCCTCATCCAGGCTGTTCGCAAGAGAACCCTCAGGGGTAGCGGTGGCCCAGACGTACCCGGCCCCGGCATAAGGCGTTACCAGCGTCAGCCCCTTCGACAGCGACACGTCAGCGCCGTAGGCGCGGTACTTCAGATCGTCAATGCCTTTGGTCGCGGTGTAGCTGCCGCGCACTGCCAGCGCCGGTGAGGCGACGCCTCCTTCGAGAATGGCATAGCGCACTTCGGCGCCAAAGACGTCCACGTCCGCGCCGGGAATCGTCGTATAAAACGCGCCGACATCAATCCCCAGCGGCAAGCCCTTGTGCGCGACGATGCCGACCATGCCAATCTGATCGACGTCGCTACCCGTGAGGGCCTTCCATGCCTGCGGATTTTCGGTCTCGGTGTAATTGGCAAAGGCGCCGATACCGAAACCCAGCAATCCGGTGGCCTCTGCAGGACCCAGGGCCTTGTAGTTGATCGCCGCGCTGGTGTCTTCGACGATGCCCCTGAATTGCTGTTGACAGTTCAGCACGCCGGTGCAGGAAAAATCGAAATCAGCGTTGCTGGCCCAGACCGCGGGCGCTGACGACAACATCAGGGCGACAGCCACGAGACGGCGCATCGGCGTTCTCCATATGAGTTGAGTAAGGCGGAAGCTTACGTCAGCCGCTCCAGAAACGGCACCACTGCTGCGGTGATGTCACCCAGGCGCCCATGAAACAGATGGCCCGCCCCCTCCAGGGTCACCAGTTCCGGTGGCGGTGTGTAGCTGTCCAGCACCGCCTTGCTGCTGGCGTAGGAGACGATGTCATCGTCGGTGCTGTGCATGACCAGCCAGGGACAATCGGGCCGCGCCGGCGGCGGCTCGCCGTAAAATGCCTCGTCCAGCGGCGGAGCAACGCTGATCTGAGCCACTGGCCGCAACGCCGCAGCTGCACGCAGGCTGACCCAGGCGCCAAAGGAGAACCCCATCAGGGCGCATGAGGCTCCGGGCAGTTGCTGTCGCATCCAGTCTGCGAGAAATACGACATCTTCTGTCTCGCCACGCCCATGATCGTGAACGCCCTCACTGCCACCGACCCCACGGAAATTAAACCGCAGGGCATGCCAGCC
>JBFJJW010000103.1:0-11746 GCA_041612095.1 Solimonas sp.
CGTGCATAGAGATGAAGCCACCTGCTGGCCCACACGGCCGGAGAACGCCGAGGTGCCCTTGCGGTTGAAGTCGCCCTCCAGCCCGTGACCAACGGCTTCATGCAACAGGATGCCCGGCCAGCCTGGGCCCAGCACCACGGTCATGCTGCCCGCCGGTGCCGGCTGCGCGTCCAGCAGCGTGACCGCCTGGCGCACCGCTTCGCGTGCGGATTGCTCGGGCGCATCGCTGGCAAAGAATTCGGAATAGGCCCCGCGCCCACCGCCACCGGCATGCGCCTGCTCGCGCCGGCCCTGATGCTCGACGATGACGCTGACGTCCAGCCGCACCAAGGGCCGCACATCGGCGCTCAAGGTGCCGTCGGCGGCGGCAATCAGAATGGTTTCGTACTGACCGGCCAGGCCGGCATTGACCTGGATCACGCGCGGATCGGCCGCGCGTGCGGCGGCGTCCACGCGGCGCAGCAGTTCAAGCTTCTTCTCGGTGGGCCAGCTGCTGAGCGGATTCACTGCCGGGTACAGCGCGCGCTGCGGCCGCGCCACAACCGCCTGCCGCGTGCCCTGTTGGCCCTGGCGCACGATGGCACCCGCAGCCTGCGCAGCATCCATCAGCGCCGGCAGCGCGATGTCATCGGAATACGCCAGCCCCTGTTTCTCGCCGGCGCAGACCCGCACGCCCACACCCTGATCGATGTGATGCGAGCCGGACTTGATCAGCCCGTCCTCCAGCGACCAGGTTTCCGTCAGCGTGTGCTGAAAATACAGATCAGCGGCATCCGCGCCGGGCCGCATCAGGCGGTCGAGCACGCCTTGCAGGCTGGAAGGGGTCAGGCCGGCGGGTTCCAGCAGGCTGTGTTGGGCAAGTACGAGTGCGTCAGTCATTCAATTCAAGGCAGGCGTCGGTGATCAAGGACAGGAAAGCGGCGACGCAGTTCCTGCTGGGCTGCAAGGTCGATTTCGGCAACCACGGTATCAGGTGTCGTGCCACAGCTGGTCCACTCGCCCCACGGCTGGACCACGGCGCTATGGCCCCAGGTGCTGCGGCCACCGGGGTGCGTGCCGCATTGCCCGGGCGCCAGTACCACGCAGAGGTTCTCTACCGCACGGGCGCGCAGCAGCAGTTCCCAATGGGCGCGGCCAGTGCGCGCGGTGAAGGCGGCCGGCACGCACAGCAGCTGCGCGCCCAGTGCCACCAGCTGGCGGTACAGCTCCGGGAAGCGCAGGTCATAGCAGACGCTGAGTCCGAGGCGACCACAGGGCGTATCGACGACCACGGCCTCAAGGGCGCCTGGCGCGAATGTGGCGGATTCACGGTAACGCTCGCCGCTGCCGTCCGGCACTTCGATATCAAACAGGTGAATCTTGTCGTAGCGCGCGACCCGGTTGCCGCGCTCATCGAACACCAGGCAGGCGGCGTACACGCGCGGCTCATCCGGCACCGCGATCGGCACCGTACCGCCGACGATCCACAGCCCCAGCTCGCGCGCAGTGCGGGCCAGAAAATCCTGTATCGGCCCACTGCCGGCCGTTTCTGCATGCGCCAGCTTGTCGGCTTCATGCGCGCCCATGAACGCGAAGTTCTCGGGCAAGGCCGCCAGGCGCGCGCCTTTGGCGGCAGCGGCTTCCAGCCCGGCGCGCGCCTGCGCGAGATTGGCCTTGAGGTCGTCACCGCTGCTGATCTGGATGGCGGCAATGCGCGTCTGAGTCATGGCGTTCAGTGCACCCTGGGTTTGACGGGAGTCGGGCTGGTGGCGGGCGCAGCCGGAAGATTCGCCGATGGCGCCGTAGGCGGCGCAGCGACTGCCGGCGTCGGGGCCGTTCCGTCGGCACGCACCACAACGGGATTATCCCAGCTGCCGCTGACGCGATAGGTCAGCTGCGTGGCCTGATCCAGCGGCTTGTCCAGCAACTCCTGCGCCAGCAGCACCAGGGCGCCCACCGCCGGGCCGCCGATCAGGGCCGCGCCCAACGTCACCCCGGCCGATACATCCGGATACACCGTCACGCGCTGGTCGTAGTCGCGCGCAGTCAGCCCGACACGACCGCGCACCTCCATGCGCAGCGAGGGCGCTTCTATGCTGAGGTCCTCGGTCTGTGCCACCCCCGCGGCCAGATCAAAGCCGCCCTTGATGTGATCGAACCCGAGGCCGCGGCTGACCACATCATCAAAGTTGAGCGTCAGCCGGCGCGGCAACGCATAGAAGTTGACCAGCCCCAGCACGCGCCCCATGCCGGGCTGCACCGCGCGCAGCTGCCCATCTGCAATATCAATGGCGATGTGGCCCTGCGCCTGCTCCCAATCCAGCCCCGCGGCGGCGGGCGACCAGTTCAGCTCGCCGACGAAGCGGCTGCGCTCGGCCTCCAGATTCGGCGTGTACTGCAACGCCTTCAGCAGCGCACCGATGTCGGTGCTGGCCAGATCAAAGTGCAACGTGGCGGTCGACCGCTGCTCGGCGCGACGCCATTGCCCGCTGGCATCCAGCGTGACCAGCCCACCCGCAAGATTGAGCTTGCTGATGCGCTGCCCCCCGGGAATCCGCGCGGTTTGCAGCTGCAGATGCCCGAGACTGCTGCCGTCCAACTGCAGCAGCGCACAGTCCAGATTCAGTTGCGGCCACTGGGCCGGATCCAGCGGCGGAGCGGGCTGCTCGGGAGCTTCGGCGGCGGCTATCGCCTCGTCCGCAACAGCAGCGTCCGCACCGGCGACGGTGGCGTCGGGTTCGGTGACGCGCAGCGCCAGTTGCTCGAGCCGGGCACTGAGGGCATTGCCCTCGCGCAGCCAGTCGAGCTGGCCACGTGCTTGCTTGCCGTCCAGCTGCACGCGCCAGCCCGCGGGATTGGGCGTGTAGCGCAGACGCGTCGGTCCGCTGACGAAGCTGCGCCAGCGCAGCTGATCAACCTCAAGATCGGCTTGATCCAGCTGCAGGCCACTCCCCTCTCCCGACACCAAGGCCGCGAGCTGCATCAGGTCCATGGCCTGCAGGTGTCCGTCCAGCAGCTTGCGTCCGACGACCGCGTGCGGTGCCTGCCCCCCCAGTCGGGCGTGCAGACCCAGCACACTGCTTGCCGCTTCATCCTCCGGCGTCTGGCCCAGAATCAGGTCCAGCCCGAATTGCCCGGCATAGTCCAGATTGAGCCGCAGCGGCGCCTTGCTGTCGGCACCGATTCTGAGCCGCAGCGGTACGGCCGCGGCGGCTGCCTTGGTCAAGGGTTGCGGCAGGTCTACCGCCATGCCCTGCAGCTCGCTGCGGAGAACCAGCGCACTGGTCGCATCCTCGATCGGCAGTTCAAGTTTCCAGGCGCTCTGCCCGCTGAGCCGATCACGAACCAGCGCCGGTATGTATCGGCTCGCGCCCTGGCCATCGGCCCGCGGTTCAAAATCGAACTGCCCTCTGACCACGCCATGCGTGCCCGCCTGTGCCTCGACGCGCAGATTCAGCGGCACCTCGGCAAATCGCGCCGTGAGCTGGTCGCTGGTCACGCCGTGATGGGTAAAGGCCAGCACGCCCTTGATGTCGCTGACCGGTGTATCGAGCTTGCCGATCAACAGCTCTGCGTTGTCCAGGCTGACATGGCCGGCCGCCTCGGTTGCGTTGACGTCACGCAGCGGAACCTCAAGATGGAAGTCGACTCGCGAGCTTCCGCTGGCGCGGGTGCCATCGACCAGACCCGCCAGCGGCTTGTGCAGTGGCGACTCGCGCAAGAACGCGTACTGTCTGGCGAGCGGCCCGTCGATGACGGCATCGACCTGCAGCAGGTGATCGTCAAAATCAACAAAGCGCGCGCGCGCGCTGCGGATACGACTGCCCTTGGCGTTGCCGGACAGAACCTTGGCATCGAGCCCGTTGTCCGCAAAATGCAGCTGTGCCGTCAGGTCGTTCAGCGGCGGCCAGTCCGGGGCGTAATCCAGCGTGACGTCGTTGACGTCGAGGTCCAGGGTCCAGGCTCCCGTCGCGCGACGGTGATAGGGAAAGTCGGCTGCCGGCCCCTGAATCCTGAGCTGGGCGCCGCTTGCGCGGCCGGCCACGATTCCGCGCTGCAGCCAGTCGCGCAGCTGCGGCGACCAGCGCTGCGGCATCAGTGGCTTGGCATCGTTGAGATCGCCGGCCGACAGCTCCAGCGCAACATCGAGCAGCGGTGATTCATCCGCCTCCGAAGTGCGCAGCTCGACTTTGCCGTTGGCCGCAAGGCTTTCAAGACGCAATGCCAGATTGGTGGTGTACAGACGCCAGCCAGCGGCAAGGCGCTGCCATTGCCACAGACCGTTCAGGCTGTCGATGGCCACGGGCTGCAGAAAGGTCTGCGGCAGCGACAGCTGCAGCGGGTCATCGCTCAGCTGCAGACGGCCGCCATTCTGATCAGCACTCAGCTCGCCGTTGACGCCGGCAAAGCCGAAGTGCTGGTCTGCCTCCATGCTCAGATTCCGGGCCCGCGCACGCAGCGAATACTGCAGCGAATCCGCCTGCGGACGCAGCCGCAGGACGACGCCCTCCAGCTCGCCACCTGCGCGCGCGGCCAGCTGCGTCCAGTCCGGCGCCGGCTGCCAGATGCCAAACCAGAACGCCAGCGGTGCCAGGCGCAAGCGGTCGATATCAATGTCCCACTCGCGATCATGGGCGCCCCGCATGCTGCGCAGGCGACCGCGTGCAATCTCCTCATCGCCTAGGTGCAGTTCCCGGAGATCCAGCTGCCAGCCCTTGGGTTGTCCCTCAAGCACCGCGCTCGCGCGCAGATCGGCGCCCCCACTGGAGTAGCCGGCGCGTGCGGCGACGATGGCATCGGCCTCCACATCCACCAGCATGCGCAGCAGGCGACCATCGGCGAGGCTGCCTTCTATCGCCACGTTGAGATTCTCGGCGCCAATCTGCGCGTCGGGTGCCAGCCAGGTCCGCAGCCAACCCTGAGGCTGCAAGCCTTCGGTCTGCAGGTCGAAATTCCCGCTCCAGCTACGCAGATCCATCATCTCGCCGGTGATGTCCGCAGAGAGCGCCAGGTCACGGCCCTGTGTCGCCTGCAACTACAAGACTGCGTCCATCTCGAAGCCGGAATCGGTTTGCGCCAGATCGATGTGCCGCGCACGCAGCGACCAGTTCTCGGCTCCGAGCCGTGCATCGCTGTAACGCAACTCGCAGTTTTCCAGGCGCACGTGCCGGAACCGGCGCAGATCGCGTGACCAATCCTGCCCACCGCCGCGCCGCGCCGCGTCGAATCCGGCGATCTGCACCTTGCCGGCCGCATCGATATCGACGTCCACCGACAGACCCGACAGCTCGAGGCGGTCGGGTACGTAGTCGCCGCTCAGCAGGCGCAGCAGGTTGAAGCCGAGACTCAGGCGGTCCGCAGACAGCACTTCGTCGCCGGTATCGTCAAACAGCGTGATGCCGGAAAGATCCAGATGCGGATACACCCCGCGCCACACCAGATGCACACCACCGATCTGTACCGGCCGCTCCGCCACCTCCGTGACCCAGGCCGAGAGATCGCTGCGATAACTGGGGAGGGCCAGCACGGCGAGCTGAAACAGTCCGCTGACCACCGCGCCGAAAATGACGGCTGCGGCGATGAGCGAGACCGCCCAGGTCCACCAGCGGCGTTTAACACGTTCCATGGAGCGGCTTGGTCAGCCTGATTGGCGACAAAAGGGGCCGCTATTGTCGCGCCGCAGGCTGCGCCCGGCCACCGCTGCGGACAGCGGCGGATGAACCGTGGCAGAACGCCACACAGGCCGGCAGCGGGTCACAGCGGCACGACGTCGAAATTCTCCTGCGCGTAGCCGGCCTCAGCCTGCAGGCGGATCGACCTTTCCAGGCTCGACTCCAGCTCGGCCAGGCTTTGCGACTCCTCGCCACCCAGGCGTTCGATCACATCCGGCGCTGCCAGCACCAGAAATCCCTTGGCTTCGAACTGGCGCGCCGCGCGTTGCACTTCGCGCGCGATCTCGTGACAGACGGTCTCCACGGTACGGATGGCGCCCCGTCCATTGCAGGCGGGGCACGGCTCGCAGAGGATGTGGCCCAGGGATTCGCGCGTGCGCTTGCGGGTCATCTCGATCAGCCCCAGCGGCGAGAACGGATGAACCTGCGTGCGCGCATGATCACTGGCCAGTGCCCGCTCCAGGGCACGCAACACCTGGGCACGATGATCTTCGGACTTCATGTCGATGAAGTCGGCGATGATGATGCCGCCCAGATTGCGCAGGCGCAGCTGTCGCGCCAGCGCCTGAGCCGCTTCGAGGTTGGTCTTCAGCACCGTATCTTCGAGGTTGCGATGCCCGGTGTAGGCGCCGGTATTGACGTCAACCGTGGTCATGGCCTCGGTCTGGTCTATCACCAGGTGTCCGCCTGACTTCAGCTCCACCCGCCGGTCCAGCGCGCGCGAGATATCATCCTCGACGCCATACAGGTCAAATATCGGTGCCGCACCTTCGTAATGTTCGATCTTGGGCGCTGCCGTGGGCACAAACACCTGGGCAAACTGCTTCACCCGCCGGCACTCTTCCGCACTGTCGATGCGTACGCGCTCGACATCCGTGCCCAGGAGGTCGCGCAGTATCCGCATCGACAGCGGAAGATCGCCGTGCACCAACGTTCCCGGTTGCGCGCGCGCGGCGTTGTCGCTGACGGCGTGCCACAGGCGCAGCAGGAAGCGCACATCCTGTTCGAGGCTGGCGGCGTCGGCGCCCTCGGCGGCGGTACGCGCAATCACCCCGTAGTCCGGCGCCAGACGCTGCTGGATCTCGTCCAGCGTCTGCTTCAGGCGCGCGCGCTCGACCTCGTCCTCGATGCGCGCCGAAACCCCGACGTGTTTCTCGTACGGCATCAGCACCAGGTACCGCGACGGCACCGAGATCAGCGTGGTCAGGCGCGCGCCCTTGCTGCCCAGCGGATCCGTCAGCACCTGCACCAGCACCTGCTGGCCTTCGTGCAGCAGCTGATTGATGGGTGGCAGCGTGCCTGCCCCGTTGCCGCAGGTGGCCACCATGTCGGCGACATGCAGGAACGCGGTGCGCTCCAGGCCGATCTCGACAAAGGCAGCCTGCATGCCGGGCAGCACCCGCTGGACCACGCCCTTGTAGACATTGCCGGTGAGGCCGTGGCGGTCGGCCCGTTGTACGTGGACCTCCTGCGCCGCGCCGCCCTCGACCAGCGCGACGCGCGTCTCCTGCGGGCCAATATTGACCAGAATTTCCGTGCTCATGGCACACCTGAAGATTTGGATACTGGCAATTCGCCCGCGCGTACGTCAGAACCCGGGGCGCGAGCGAATTGCCGCTATCCACGCTCTACAAGACCACACTCTCGCAGCAAGTTCACTGTTTCGTACAGTGGCAGGCCAACCACGCCGCTGTAACTGCCGTGGATCTCGCGCACGAACTGCGCGCCAAGGCCCTGAATCCCATAACTTCCGGCCTTGTCCGCCGGCTCGCCGGTAGCCCAGTACGCCGCCGCCTGCGCGGGACCGATGGGGCCAAACACGACGCGGGTGACCGACAGGCGCGTTGCCGTGCGTCCCGGCATGACCACGGCCACTGCCGAGTAGACCGCGTGCTCGCGCGCCGACAAGGCGGCCAGCATGGCCAGCGCATCGTCGCGGTCACGCGGCTTGCCGAGAATGCGTCCATCCAGCACGACATCGGTATCCGCACCGAGCACGGGCAGCGCATCGCTCCGGGCATCTGCAACCGCCTGCGCCTTCTCGACCGCGATTCGCACGGCGTAGTCCGCAGGCGACTCCGCTGGCCGCGGCCCTTCGTCGATATCCGCAGCATGGACAGCGAAGCGCAAGCCCAGCTGGCGCAGCAGCTCCTGCCGGCGCGGGGACTTGGACGCCAGAATCAGCGGCGGTGCATCGGTCTCGTCAGCGGGCATGTCAGTGCGCTAGGGTGTCAGTTCAGGGCAATCGGAATCAGGAGTACCGTATGAACCAGTCTAGCGCGAGCGTTCGTGATCGCGTCTCCCCGGCAGAGTGGCAGACCCGCGTGGACCTGGCGGCAGCCTACCGGCTGGTGGCGTATTTCAAATGGGATGATCTGGTCTTCACCCATATCTCCGCGCGGGTGCCGGACTCCGATCACCACTTCCTGATCAACCCCTACGGGCATCTGTTCGAGGAGATCACCGCCAGCTCACTGGTCAAGGTCGATCTGCAGGGACGCAAGGTCATGGACACGCCGCACGAGATCAATCCCGCGGGCTTCACCATTCACAGCGCGATCCATGCCGCGCGGGAAGACGCGCAGTGCGTCATGCACATCCACTCGCTGAACGGCATTGCCGTCTCCGCGCAGAAGGAAGGCCTGTTGCCGCTTTCCCAGCAGTCGCTGTTCGTGCTGGCCGCCCTGGCCTATCACGACTACGAGGGCGTGGCCTTGAATGAGGCCGAGAAGCCGCGCCTGGTCGCGGATTTCGGCAACAGGAACTTTCTGATGCTGCGCAATCACGGACTGTTGACCGCGGCCGGCAGCATCGCCGACGCCTTCCTGTTCATGTATCTGTTCGAGGCCGCCTGCACGATCCAGGTCCGTGCTCAGAGCGGGGGTGGACCGCTGATCCACGTTCCCGAGCCGATCCTGGCCGGCATCCAGCAGCAGGCAACTCAGGTCACCCGCGGGCTCGGGGGACAGCTGGCCTGGCCCGGCCTGCTGCGTCGTCTCGACCGATCCAACCCCGGTTATCGCGAATAGCTGCGGTAGATCGACCAGGTCATTGCCAGCTGCCAGGGCAGCAGCAGCGCTATCCACAGGCCTTGCTGCTGAGCGCCGCCCAGCCACTGCAGCGGTATCGTCAGCACCGCACCTGCGGCCACCAGCAAGGCGACGACCACCGACCATTTCGGCACGCGCCAGTCGGTTGCGCGCGCCCGCACCCAGATTGGCAGCAGGACCAGGTTCAACGGATTCAGCAGCAGCAGATTGTGGTTGCCCCAGATCGCCCAGTGCTCGGTCAGGGTCCAGCTAGCCAGCAGCACCAGCCCCAATCCGCCAAACACGGCGGCACTTGCGGCACCGAAACCGGCCTGAATCCGGCGTGCCACAACGCGGCTGCGAACGCGGTCCAGCGCCAGCGGCAGCGCGGCCAGCAGCATGCCAAGGGCCAATGCGAGCCCCATCCAGCCCTGTGCTGGCGCCGCCATTTCAACGGCCGGGGTCACCGGCGCCAGCAGCCAGCCCTCGGCCTCGACCAGCGGCCGTGAGGCGCCGCTGGCATCGGTAATGCGTGCCTGCCGCAGCGCCTGCATCAGCACCTCCGGCAGAAAGCTGTGCTGCCAAAGATTCAGCGGCACGTCGCCAGCGGGCCCGAGCAGCAGATCCATACCGAGCGCCAGTGCGGGTTGCGGTGCCATCAGCCGCGCGATCTCGCCGCGATACGTCCGGGCTGCAGCCGGCGACAGTTGCAGCGGCAGCAACTGCTGGCGCAGCGCGCCGTCCAGCGTGCGATCGAGCGCATCGCGCACACGGGTCGAGCAATTGGAGTTGAAGTAGTCGTAACGATAGTCCGCGTTCTCCGGGCGCGCGTTCCAGGCCAGGAACGCGGCCAGTTCGCGCCGCCGCGCAGGCCGCAGGCCGAGGCGCTGCTCGTAGGCCCAGCGACCCTCGTGCTGATAGGGCAGCAGGGCGCTGTACAAGGACTGCTCCGCAAGGCGGTACTGCATGTGCCCGCGCGCGAAGTTCAGGAAGAAGTTCTTCTGCGAAAAATCAAAGATGCCGTAGTTGTACAGGCGCTGCCGCCCGTCGAGCTCGCGCACCAGCAGGGCGTTGTGCCCGAAGCGCTGCCAGTAGATATCGCCCGGCGCAAACGTGATGACGCTGATCTGCGGAGCGTCGGCAACTGCCCCGACTGAGGGAACCGGCGCTTGCGCCAGGGTCAGCGCCGGAGCCGCCAGCAGCAACATGGCGCAGCCGCGACGCCCCCAGGCCCGCAGGTGGTGCGCAACGGCAGCACCTGCCCGAAACATCATGTCGCGGCGACGGTAACGAGGAACTGATGTACCCGCCGGCTATCGGCACGCTGCACGTTGAAGTTCAGTCGGTCGATGCGAACACTTTCGCCCCGCTTGGGCATGTGGCCGAAGCGGTGCAGCACCAGGCCACCTACCGTGTCGAACTCATCATCCGGGAACGTGGTGGCGAAGTAGGCGTTGAACTCTTCGATCGGGGTCAGCGCATTGACCAGATATCGCCGCTCATCCTGCTTGAGAATGCTGGCGCTTTCCGCTTCGTCGGTCTCGTCGGCGATTTCACCGACGATCTGTTCGAGCACATCCTCGATCGTGATCAGTCCGGCGACGCCACCGTACTCGTCCACCACCAGCGCCATGTGGTTGCGGCCGCGGCGAAAATCCTTCAGCAGCACATTGAGGCGCTTGGACTCGGGCACGAACACTGCGGTACGCAGCAGCCGTTCCAGATCGAAGGTTCCGGGATCCGGCGCCGCGGCGCCGGCATTGAACTTCAGCAGGTCCTTCGCCAGCAGGATGCCGACCACCTCGTCCTTGGAGTCGCCGATGACCGGGAAGCGCGAGTGCCCGGACTCCACCACGACTTCCAGTACGCGATCCAGCGTCCAGCTCCGCTCCACGACAACCATCTGTGCCCGCGGCACCATCACGTCGCGGACCTGAATCTGTTCGGTCTGCAATATGCCCTCGAACATGGCCAGCGCGTCGGCATCCATCAACTCGTTGGCGCGCGCGTCGCGCAAGACGTCGAGGAAATCCTCGCGCGTGCGCGGCCCACCGGCCAGGCTATGGGTAATCCGGTGCCACCACCCGCTCAGGCGGGTGTCGTCCTTGGCGCTGCTTTGACTACTGTCGTCGTCCATTATCGGTAAGGGTTGGGAAAGCCCAGGTTCTGCAGAATGCGGATTTCGCGCGCTTCCATGCGCACGGCCTCTAACTCGTCTTCGTGATCCATGCCCTGCAGATGCAGGCAGCCATGCACCACCATATGCGCCCAGTGCGCAAGCACGGATTTGCCCTGCTGCCGCGCCTCGCGCGCCACCACCGGCGCACAGATCACCAGATCACCCAGCACCACCGTGTCTCCCTGGAAGGAGAGTACGTTGGTCGGTTTGTCCTTGCCGCGGAAGTCGCGGTTGAGCGCCTGACTTTCGGTGGCATCGACGATCCTGATGGTCAACTCGCCGTGCCGCTTGGGCAGCGCAGCTCTGGCGAATCGATGCAAGGACCGCGCCGCGGGGAGCCCCTGCGCAGGCACCCTGCGCTGCACCACGATCGTGCTCATGTGGCCGACGGCGGCGACGGCCGCTCGTGTTCCTCGTAGGCCTGGACGATGGCCTGCACCAGCGGGTGGCGCACGACATCCTCCTTCTTGAAGTGCGTGACGCTGATGCCGGGAACCCCGTCGAGCACCTTCAGCGTGTGGCCGAGACCGGACTGCTGGTGCTTGGGCAGGTCGATCTGGGTCATGTCGCCGGTAACCACCGCGACCGAGCCAAAGCCGATGCGGGTCAGGAACATCTTCATCTGCTCGACCGACGTGTTCTGGGCCTCATCGAGGATGATGAAGGATTCGTTCAGCGTGCGTCCGCGCATAAACGCCAGCGGCGCAACCTCGATGACACTCTTTTCAACCAGCCGCGACACCTTCTCGAAGCCCATCATTTCATACAGGGCATCGTACAGCGGGCGCAGGTAGGGATTGATCTTGTCGGCCATGTCGCCGGGCAGGAAGCCCAGCTTCTCGCCGGCCTCAACCGCCGGCCGCACCAGTACCAGGCGACGCACGCGA
>JBFJJW010000104.1:0-11408 GCA_041612095.1 Solimonas sp.
AAAACCAATAAAAAAGGCCCTCACGGGGGCCTTTTCCAAGCCAACAATTGGTAGCGGGGGCAGGATTTGAACCTGCGACCTTCGGGTTATGAGCCCGACGAGCTGCCAGACTGCTCCACCCCGCACCAGTACAGACGAAAAGTATAGCGGTTGCGCCAACTTGTAGCAAGTGAATTACCGGTGTTTCCGGCATGTTTCGCAATAAAAAAGCCGGCGATACGCCGGCTTCTCGATTGGTGCCCACGGAGAGACTCGAACTCCCATGACTTTCGCCGCTACCACCTCAAGGTAGTGTGTCTACCAATTCCACCACGTGGGCAATGTGAAGCAGTGCAAATCGGGCGCGGATTCTAGCGCCCAAGTGCCGGTTTGTCTCTACTCGGGAACAACGGGGGCCGCGGGCACTTCAGGATCGACCGCCTCGGCAGTGCTTTCGCTCTGCGCAGGCTCCATCTTTTCGACAATCGACCCGGGATCGCGCTGGCCATGGACCAGATAAGCCAGCGCCAGACTGACGCAGAAGAAGATCGTCGCCAGCCAGGCCGTCGCCCGCGACAGGAAGTTAGCCGAACCCCTGGAGCCGAACACGGTTCCGGAGGCACCGCTGCCAAAGGCGGCGCCGGCGTCGGCACCCTTGCCGTGCTGCAGCAGAATCAGCCCGACCAGGCCCAGGGCCACGATCACTTGGACAATCACCAACACCGTGTAATACATGCTCGACTCAGTTTGTTTGCGCCTGCGCGGCTGCGCAGATCGCGAGAAATTCAGCAGCCTTCAGCGAGGCGCCGCCTATCAACCCTCCATCCAGATCCGGGCAGGCGAACAGCGTGGCCGCGTTATCGGCCTTGACACTGCCACCGTAAAGAATACGAACGGAATTTGCGATTTTAGCATCCTGTCCCGCCAAACGGCCACGCAAGAACGCGTGGGCGGCCTGCGCCTGTTCCGGGCTTGCGGTCAGCCCGGTTCCGATGGCCCAAACCGGCTCGTATGCGATCACTGCCTGCCTGAAGGCGCCGACGCCACAGAGCGCCAGCACCGCATCGAGCTGCCGCGCCAGCACCGACTCGGTTGTGCCGGCCTCCCGGTCAGCAAGCGTTTCTCCCACGCACAGTATCGGCGTAAGGCCGCAGACCTGTGCCGCGTGAAACTTTCTGGCCACCGTTTCGTCACTTTCGCCGTACAGCGCTCGCCGTTCAGAATGGCCGACGATGACATAGGTACAACCGACGTCGCGCAACATCCCGCCGTGAATCTCGCCGGTGAACGCGCCCGGCTTCTCTTGCTCACTCAGCGTTTGCGCGCCCAAGTGCAGTGGGCTGCCGCTGGCCTGGTCGCGTACCGCCTCCAAGTACACAACCGGCGGACACACCAGGATCTCGACGTCCGGGAATTTCTTTGCGTCAAACACCAGGTCACGAATCAGATTCGCATTGGCATCTGACGCGCCATTCATCTTCCAGTTGCCGGCAACCAGCTTACGTCTACTCATCTCGATACGCCCCCTACCTCAGTTCTAGTTACAAGCCGCGCGCACACAATCGGCCAGAACTTCGGCCTCACGATTGGCTGCGCGCTCGTCTTCCGCCTCTACCATCACCCGAATCAGGGGCTCAGTGCCTGAGGCCCGGAGCAACGTCCGCCCATGCTCGCCCAAACGTGCCTGCGCCTGCTGCTCGGCGGCCCGAACGGCCGCCGACTCAACAATTGCGCCCGCACTTCCGCTCACCTTCAGGTTGATCAAGCGCTGTGGGTACCGCTTCATGCCGGCGACCGACTCCGCCAACGAGCGACCCTCCCGGACCATTGCAGTGAGCACCTGCAGCGCCGTGACGATTCCGTCGCCCGTAGTCGCCTTGTCCAGGCACAAGGTATGACCCGATGTTTCGCCACCGAGCATGCCTCCCTTCGCGCGCAGCATTTCCATTACGTAGCGATCGCCCACCTTGGCTCGCCCGAATTCCAGGCCCAGGCCCTTGAGTGCCTGTTCCAGACCGAGATTGGACATCAGCGTGCCAATGACCGGCCCTTTCAACTCGCCGGCCGCCGCGCGGGATCTCGCTATCGCAAACAGAATCTGATCGCCATCCACCTCGTGACCTGCGGCGTCGACCAGCAGACAGCGATCAGCATCGCCATCCAGCGCAATGCCGAGATGCGCACCACGCTTGAGCACCATCGCCTGCAGCGCGCCGAGATGGGTGGACCCGCAGTCCTGATTGATGTTCAGGCCGTCCGGCCGATCGCCAATTACTGTGACATCAGCCCCCAGCTCCTCGAATACGGCTGGGGCCACCCGGTAAGCCGCACCGTGGGCGCAGTCGACGACCAGCTTGACGCCAGCGAGCGTGCGCTCCCCGAAAGTTGCCTTGCAAAACTCGATATAGCGCCCGGGTGCATCAGCGATGCGTTTGGCGCGCCCGAACTGCTCCGGCTCCACACTGACCATCGCCTGCTCGAGCAAGGATTCGATTTCCAGCTCGACGTCATCGCTGAGCTTGCCGCCGTCGGGGCCAAAAAACTTCACACCATTGTCGTGGTGCGGATTATGTGAGGCCGAGATGACCACGCCGGCGCGCGCGCGCATCACGCGCGTCAGGTAGGCCACGCCGGGAGTGGGCAGCGGCCCGAGCAGATCGACCTCAACGCCGGCTGCGGCAAGGCCCGCTTCAAGCGCCGATTCAAATACGTAGCCGGAACGGCGCGTGTCCTTGCCAATGACGACGCGCGCACCCGGTGCGCGACCGAGCACGCAGCCAGCAGCCCAGCCCAGGCGCAACACGAAGTCGGGGGTCATCGGAGGAATGCCGACGCGCCCGCGGATACCGTCGGTGCCGAAATACTTACGTGCCAAGAATCCCCCGTGCTTCTCGAACCGCGTGTGCCACCCGTACGGCGTCTACCGTCGCCGCGACATCGTGGGCGCGAACTATAGCCACCCCTTGCCAAATGGCAAGCGCGGCCATCGCCAGACTGCCCGGCAGCCGCTCGGTCACATTCCTCCCCAAGAGGTGCTGGAACAGCGACTTGCGTGAAACCCCCACCAGGAGTGGAACGCCAGCGCTCGCCAGGGCCTGCAGATGCGCCATCAGCTGCAGATTGTGCGCCAAGCTCTTTCCAAACCCGATGCCCGGGTCCAGCAGCACGCTCTCACGATTGATGCCCGCATCCAGACAAGCGCTCAGCCGCGACTGCAGATACTGCTGCACCTCGCCGACCACATCCTCATAGTGCGGTGCGCGTTGCATGCTGCGCGGCTCACCCTGCATATGCATCAGGCACACTGCAGCGCCGGATTCAGCTGCGACACGCAGTGCCCCTGGCGCACGCAGCGCGTTGACATCATTGATGAGCACCGCGCCGGCCGCGCAGGCGGCCTTCATGACGCCGGGCTTCATCGTATCGACCGATACCAATGCGTCCAACTCGCGGACCAGTCGCTCGATGACCGGCACCACACGATCCAGTTCCTGTTGCTCATCCACCGGGCTTGCTCCGGGGCGTGTGGATTCGCCGCCGACATCAAGCAGGCTGGCCCCTTCGTCGAGCATCTGCCGTGCACGCTGCACCGCACGCTCCGCATCCAGATACGTGCCACCGTCGGAGAAGGAGTCCGGCGTGATATTCAGCACCCCCATGACCCTGGGTACTGAGCAATCCAGCATGGTATTGCGCAGCTTGAGACGCATGGCGGCACATACAACAAGGCCGGCGATATGCCGGCCTTGTTGCAATCAGGTCTGGCTCGCGGGGTTCGGCGATACCGCGGCGCCTACACCCTTATCTGACGACGACGGCCTGGGCGGTGGATCGTCGGGGCGATTCCCATCTGTCCAGCTTTCCGGTGGTCCGGGGTCCTGCCCCGCCATGATGCGCGCCAGTTGAGCGGCATCGATCGTCTCGTACTTGATCAAAGCCTCCGCCATTGCATGCAGCTTGGCCAAGTTGTCCTCAATGATCTTCTTTGCACGTGCATAGTTGTGCTCGATGATCTGCCGAACCTCGACGTCGATCGCATTCGCGGTATCGTCCGACACATGCTTGGTCTGGGTTACCGACTTGCCCAGGAACACCTCGCCGTTGTCTTCGGAATAGGACAATGGGCCGAGCTTCCCGGACATGCCCCATTTGGTGACCATGTTGCGCGCAATTTCGGTCGCTCGCTCGATGTCATTGCTGGCACCAGTCGTGACCTTGTCCAGTCCGAAGATCGTCTCCTCGGCGATGCGCCCGCCGAACAGCGAGCAGATCTGCGAGTTGAGCCGCTGCTTGGTGTAGCTGTAGCGATCTTCTTCCGGCAAAAACATCGTGACGCCCAGAGCCCGACCGCGCGGAATGATCGTCACCTTGTAGACCGGATCGTGCTCCGGCACTGACAGTCCCACGATGGCATGGCCGGCCTCATGGTAGGCCGTCAGCTTCTTCTCGTCTTCGGACATGACCATCGAGCGTCGCTCAGCGCCCATCATGATCTTGTCCTTGGCGCGTTCGAAATCATCGTGGTCAACCAGGCGCTTGTTGGCCCGCGCCGCAAACAGCGCGGCCTCGTTGACCAGATTGGCCAGATCGGCGCCTGAAAAGCCCGGCGTCGCGCGCGCGATGATGGCCGGCTTGACGTTGTCCGCCAGCGGCACCGCGCGCATGTGAACCTTCAGTATCTGCTCACGACCCCGTACATCCGGCAACGGCACCACGACTTGCCGATCAAAACGGCCGGGACGCAACAACGCCGGATCGAGCACATCAGGGCGGTTGGTTGCGGCAATGACGATGACGCCCTCGCTACCTTCGAAGCCGTCCATCTCCACCAACAGCTGGTTCAGGGTCTGCTCGCGCTCGTCGTGGCCACCACCCAATCCGGCCCCTCGATGGCGGCCGACCGCATCAATCTCATCGATGAAGATGATGCACGGGGCAAGTTTCTTTGCCTGCTCGAACATGTCGCGCACACGGGACGCGCCCACGCCGACGAACATCTCGACAAAATCAGAGCCGGAGATCGAGAAGAACGGCACGCCGGCCTCACCGGCAATGGCGCGCGCCAGCAAGGTCTTGCCGGTACCCGGCGAGCCAACCATCAGCACGCCGCGCGGAATCTTGCCGCCCAGCTTCTGGAACTTGCCCGGGTCCTTCAGGAAGTCGACCAGCTCGGACACTTCCTGCTTGGCTTCCTCGCAGCCCGCGACATCGTTGAACGTGATCTTCGACTGATCGGCGTTGAGCATGCGCGCACGGCTCTTGCCGAACGACAGCGCACCGCGGCCGCCACCGCCACCCTGCATCTGGCGCATGAAGTACACCCAGACCGCTATCAGCAGCAGAATCGGGAATGCATTGAACAGCAACTGCAGCAGGATCGGCGTTTCGCGCGGCAACGAACCGGAGAACTTGACGTCGTTCTTCAGCAGCTCACCGACCATCGCGCTGTTGTCGGTTTCCGGGCTGACGGCGCGGAAAGACGAGCCGCCCTTCATCTTGCCGCGGATGCTCGGGCCCTCGATCAGCACCTCAGCGACATTGCCTTGCTGGACCTGACTCATGAACTCTGAGTACGCCAGCTCGGGCTGCTGCTGAGAGCGCGAGGTAAAGCTCTGGAACACGCTCATCAATACGACGAGGATCACCACCCAGAGCAGCAAATTCTTGGCCAGATCGTTCAACGTCAGTTCCTGTAGTCCACGTAAACCATTGACAGCACTAAACCTATTGTCACGCTTAGAACCTTACACCGCGCGAAAGTTGCGCGCCAGCAAATACACTTCCTTTGACCGCGGCCGCGACGCCTTCGGCTTGCGAATCGTTACTGATTCAAAGACTTCGCGCAGCGACTTCAGATAGCTGTCGAAGCCCTCGCCCTGAAACATCTTCGCAAGAAAGGTGCCTTTGGGCTTCAGATGTGCCTTGGCGAAGTCAAGTGCCAATTCGCCCAGATGCAGACATCCGGCCTGGTCGGCTGAATCTATGCCACTGATATTGGGGGCCATGTCGCTCAATACAAGGTCAACCTTCTGCTCCCCGAGACGCGCCTCCAACTGCTGCAGCACCGCCTCCTCGCGAAAGTCGCCCTGAATGAAGTCAACCTGCGGTAGCGGGTCCATGGGCAGGATATCCAGGGCAAAAAGCTGCCCCTTGCTTCCCAACTGTGGGCGCGCCCACTGGCTCCAGCCGCCGGGAGCCGCACCCAGATCCACTACGATCTGACCGGGTTTAAGGATGCGGTCCTTTCCCTGAATCTCGATCAACTTGAACGTGGCGCGTGAGCGATAGCCCAGCCGCCGTGCCTCCTGCACGTACGTATCCGCTCGATGCTCAACCAGCCATCGGGTGGAACTGGAGCTACGCTTCTTGCTCATGCTACCGCCTGGGCAAAGCCCGGAAACCTAGATGTAGAGAACCTTGACGATCTCGAACTCGCGCACCCCTTGAGGTGCCTCGACCTGAGCGATGTCGCCTTCGGAGCGTCCGATCAAGGCCCGCGCGATGGGCGAGTTCAGCGAAATCAGCCCTTCCTTGGCATCCGCTTCATCCTCGCCCACGATCTGATAGCGAAACTCCTCGCCAGTATCGGCATCGGCCAACTCCACGGTGACGCCGAATATCACCCGGCCCCCGCCGGCCATCTGGGTGACATCAATCACCTGCGCAGAGCCCAGCTTGGACTCAATCTCCTGAATCCTGCCCTCATTGAATCCGTGCTGCTCGCGGGCCGCATGAAACTCGGCGTTTTCCTTCAGATCGCCCTGCTTGCGCGCCTCGTCGATCGCCGCAATGATCTGCGGGCGCAGCTCACTTTTGCGGTGCTTGAGTTCTTCACGCAGCCGTTCGGCGCCGCGTGCAGTCATTGGGGTTTTGCTCATAACGTTTTCAGACAAAAGGGCGCTGACCGTCTGCAGTGACGGCTTGCGCGTGGATGGGAGCGGTGGAAAAGATACCACTGCCAGACGAGGTTGGGCAGGGCCAGGCCGCCCCTACTCGTCGGGCCGGTCCGGTCAATGCAGTTGGGCGTGCAGGTGCTGCAGACTGTTGACGTCGAGCTGATCCAGGTGATCCATCGCTATCGCGGCGGCAAGCGCACCGGCAATCGTCGTGAAATAACAGACCTTGTGCTGGATTGCCGCGCCGCGTATCGAGCGTGACTCCTCGATCGACTTCTTGCCTTCAGTGGTGTTGGCAATGAACTGAATCTCACCGTTCTTGATCATGTCCACGCAATGCGGCCGACCTTCCTTGACCTTGTTGACGCCTTCACAGTCGATGCCAGCCTTCTTGATGGCCGCCGCCGTACCGTGAGTCGCAAACACCTTGAACCCCTTGGCAGAAAGGATTCGCGCCAGTTCCACGGCCTTCTTCTTGTCCTGATCGCGGACCGAAATGAACGCCTGGCCCTCCCGAGGGATATTCATCCCGGCGGCCAGAATGGACTTGTGAAAGGCTTCGCCAAAGTGCTTGCCGGTACCCATGACCTCGCCGGTCGAACGCATCTCGGGGCCAAGCAAGGGATCCACGCTCGGGAACTTGTTGAACGGAAAAACCGATTCCTTCACCGAGAAATACGGCGGCAGAATCTCCTTCAGCACTCCCTGGGACTTCAGCGATTGACCCGCCATTGCGCGCGCGGCGATCTTGGCCAGCGGGCGCCCGGTCGCCTTGGATACAAATGGGCTGGTGCGAGACGCACGCGGATTGACCTCCAGCAGGTAAACGCGCCCATCCTGAACCGCAAACTGGGTATTCATCAGGCCGACTACATTCAGCGCCTTGGCCAGCTTGACGATCTGGCTGCGGATTTCGTCCTGCACCTTCCTGGAGAGTGAGTAGGCCGGCAACGAGCACGCCGAATCACCGGAATGCACCCCGGCTTCCTCTATATGCTCCATGATGCCGCCGATGACCACATCCTGACCGTCGGCCAGCGCATCGACGTCCACCTCGATCGCGTTGTTGAGGAAGCGGTCCAGCAACACCGGCGAATCGTTCGAGACAGTTACCGCTTCGCGCATGTAGCGCATCAGGTCCTCGTCATCGAAGACGATTTCCATCGCACGGCCTCCCAGTACATAGCTGGGCCTAACCACCAGCGGATAGCCGACCTTCTTGGCCACCGCCAACGCTTGCTTGACCGAAGTAGCGGTACCGTTGGGGGGCTGCAGCAAGCCGATCTTTTCCACCAGCTTCTGGAAGCGCTCGCGATCTTCGGCCAGATCAATGGCATCTGGCGTGGTGCCGATGATCGGCGCGCCGGCGGCCTCCAGCTGACGCGCGAGCTTGAGCGGCGTCTGACCACCAAACTGCACGATCACGCCCTTGGGCTTCTCGAGGTCAATGATCTCCATGACGTCCTCAAACGTCAGCGGCTCGAAGTAAAGGCGGTCGGATGTGTCGTAATCCGTCGAGACAGTCTCGGGATTGCAGTTGACCATGATGGTCTCAAAGCCATCCTCGCGCAGTGCCAAGGCGGCGTGTACACAGCAGTAATCGAACTCGATGCCCTGTCCGATGCGATTGGGGCCGCCGCCCAGAATCATGATCTTGTCGCGGGAGGTCGGCTGCGCTTCGCACTCCTCATCATAGGAGGAGTAGAGATAGGCGGTTGAGGTCGGAAACTCGGCAGCGCAGGTATCCACGCGCTTGTACACGGGACGCACACCTAACTTGTGACGCGCCTTGCGCACCGAGTCCTCCTTGACTGCCAGCAGCTTGGCCAGTCGACGATCGGAGAAGCCCATCCGCTTGTAGCGGCGCAGGTCCGCGGCCTCCAGCTTGCTCAGCTTGTGCGCGGCAATCTCTCCCTCTACCGCGATCAACTCTTCAATCTGTTCCAGAAACCAGGGGTCAATCCGGCTCAGGCGGTACACTTCGGCAAGGCTCATGCCGGCACGAAAGGCGTCGCCGACGAACCATAGCCGCGACCCGCGCGGAATCGCCAACTCGGTGCGAATCTGGGTAAGCGCTTCCGCGCTGTAGCCAGCCTTGTCGGGGGCAAGCTGAGGGTCGAACCCATCCGAGCCCACCTCCAGTCCACGCATTGCCTTCAGCAGCGACTCCTGGAAGTTGCGACCAATCGCCATGACTTCGCCGACAGACTTCATCTGCGTCGTCAGGCGCGAGTCGGCCTGCGGGAACTTCTCGAAGGTGAATCGCGGGATCTTGGTGACAACGTAATCAATCGTCGGCTCGAACGAAGCGGGTGTCGCGCCGCCGGTGATGTCGTTCTGCAGCTCGTCCAGGGTGTAGCCGACAGCCAGCTTGGCCGCGATCTTGGCGATCGGGAAACCCGTCGCCTTCGATGCCAATGCAGACGAGCGCGAAACGCGGGGGTTCATTTCGATCACGATCATGCGGCCGTCTGCCGGATTGATCGCGAACTGCACGTTGGAGCCGCCAGTTTCGACGCCGATCTTGCGCAACACCGCGATACTCGCGTTGCGCATGATCTGGTATTCCTTGTCGGTCAGTGTCTGCGCTGGCGCGACCGTGATCGAATCACCGGTGTGCACGCCCATCGCGTCAAAGTTCTCGATCGCGCAGATGATGATGCAGTTGTCCTTGCGGTCACGCACCACCTCCATCTCGAATTCCTTCCAGCCCAGCAAGGACTCTTCGATCAGCACCTCGGTGGTCGGGGAAAGATCCAGGCCGCGTCCGACAATCTCTTCAAACTCTTCGACGTTGTAGGCGACGCCGCCGCCGGTACCACCCAGCGTAAAACTGGGCCTGATGATGACCGGGAACCCGATGCCGGACTGGATGGCGCGCGCCTCGTCCATCGTATGCGCCACGCCCGATCGCGCCGAACCCAGCCCGATCTCGGTCATCGCATCGCGGAACTTGAGACGGTCCTCGGCGAGGTCAATCGCATGGGCATTCGCCCCGATCATCTGCACGCCGTACTTCTGCAGCACGCCGTGCTTCTCCAGGTCAAGCGCGCAGTTCAGTGCAGTCTGCCCGCCCATGGTTGGCAACAGCGCGTCCGGGCGTTCCTTGTCGATGATCTTCTTGACCGCCTGCCAGCGGATTGGCTCGATATAGGTCGCATCCGCCATCTCAGGATCGGTCATGATCGTGGCCGGATTGCTGTTGACCAGAATGACCCGATAGCCTTCCTGCCGCAGTGCCTTGCAAGCTTGCGCGCCGGAGTAGTCGAACTCGCAGGCCTGCCCGATGACGATCGGGCCCGCGCCGATGATCAGAATGCTCTTAATGTCTTCGCGTTTTGGCATGTTCGTGGAGCTCAGGAAGCCATCATCTGGACGAAGCGGTCGAACAGTTCGCCGACATCGTGTGGACCAGGACTGGCCTCTGGGTGGCCCTGGAAGCTGAAGGCCGGCGCATCGGTGACACGAATTCCCTGATTCGACCCGTCAAACAGCGAGCGATGGGTTACCACCACGTTCGCGGGTAGCGAGTGCTCGTCCACGGCAAAGCCGTGATTCTGGCTGGTGATCATCACGCGACCGGACTCCAGATCCTGAACCGGGTGATTGGCGCCATGGTGACCAAACTTCATCTTCAGCGTCTGTGCGCCGACGGCCAGGCCCAAAATCTGATGGCCGAGACAGATGCCGAACAGGGGCGTCTTCCTCTTGATGAACTCGCGTGCCGCCTTGATTGCGTAATCGCAAGGCTCCGGATCGCCGGGACCGTTGGAGAGCATCACCCCGTCAGGCTTGAGCTTCAGCGCGTCGATCGCGCTGGTCTTTGCCGGGACCACGGTTACCCGGCACCCCCGGTCTACCAGCATGCGCAGGATATTGCGCTTGACGCCGAAGTCGTAGACGACGACATGGTGCTGCCCGTCGGCGCGCTCAGGTTCGGCGTTCGTGGTCAATTCCCAAGAACCGCGTGTCCAGCGGTAGGTCTCAGGGGTCGTCACCACCTTGGCCAAATCCATTCCCTTGAGCCCGGCAAACCCACGGGCCGCATCCAGCGCCTTCTTCTCGGAGATACGCGCGCCGGCGACGATACAGCCACTTTGTGCGCCGGTATCCCGCAGCAGCCGGGTCAGACGCCGCGTATCGACACCGGCGATGGCCACGACCTTGTTGGCCTTCAGATAAGCGCGAAAGTCCTGAGTAGAGCGAAAATTGCTATGCGGCCGTGGAACCTCCCGCAGCACCAGACCGGCGATATTCACGCGATCCGACTCGGCATCCTCCGGGTTGGTACCTACATTCCCAACATGGGGATAGGTCAGGGTGACGATCTGCTCGCGGTACGAGGGATCGGTCATGATCTCCTGATAGCCGGTCATCGCGGTGTTGAACACCACCTCGCCGACCGTCTGCCCATCAACGCCGATAGAAACGCCCTTGAAGATGGAGCCGTCAGCGAGTGCAAGCAAAGCCGGTTTAAAGTCGGTCATTCGGCGGTTCTAATCCAGTGAGCGGACACCAAAACGGGGGCGCGAT
>JBFJJW010000105.1:0-11277 GCA_041612095.1 Solimonas sp.
AAGTGGCGGCGCACCTCCATGGCCCGCAAGCACCACAAGGCCCAGGCGCTGGCCCAGCGGATTCAGAGCCAGCGGGGGCTCAACACCGCCGCTGAGAAGATTGTCGGCCGCATTGGTACCTATCGAGAAGCGCCTACCGCGGATCAGCTCGACGAGGCGGAGCGGATGTTGGCTGAGCTCCAAGCCCTGTTGGCCGACGACGGAGGCCTGGCGAAGACCTGGAAGGATGACGACAAGAAGCTCGTGGCCGGCCAGCTTGAGCGGATACGCGGCATTGATCAGCGGCTGCGCGAGGCGGACCAACACCTGGCCGAGTATAAGCAGAAGCTCGAGCATGCCGCCCAGTCGGCACCGGTGGAAGTCGACCCACTGGCACGCTTTCGTAGTGAGCGGCGCCTGGGCGACCGCATTGAGTACGCCGAAAACGGTAACCAATGCCATCTGCGTGCCGACAGTGGCGCCGTGAACGGGCCGTACTACGGCTGCCAATGGGTGGACTTCGATGGCGATGATCAACCCTTGATTGATGTTTTCATGGTCTGGCCATCGGCTGCGCAGCAGCGGATGCATCTAGTGTCTTCAGCCGGGCAGCGGCTCAGTCCGGACTTTGCGGGGGCTTACCACGACACATGGGGGTCGGACACTCCATGGGTTCGTGTGATGGTGAATCAGGCGGCGGGTAAATATTTCCAGGGCTCGCAGGGACATCTGGTTCTTATGAGCCAACGCAGTCATGCGATATCCGCCGTCACCGTCTATTCACTACTGGAACAGGCCGTGATCCTCAATCAGCACCCGAATCAACAGGTGGACGGATGGTGGGCGGACGTGGGCATCATCAGCGTGGCGGGCGTGCCGAACCTGCTTGGCTATAGCTCGCAGCGAAAATGCGCGGTCAGCCGTGACGGCCAGACGCTCAAGGGTAAGAGCAGCGTATGGCGGTTTGATCTGAACGCTCGAAAAATGCTGCCCGCCAGCGTATCCATATGTGTCACGCCCGACATGGAATGGGGCCAGACGCGATGAGCGGCTACGGCCACTGCCGCATGCCCTCTCGGCGATCCTGCATTGTGCTCTGCGTTATTGGCGTTCTGGCGTTGGCACCTCTCACATCCGCGGCGGCTCAAGGGGCTGCGCCGGGCGGCGGCGTGCTCGATCAGCGCCCCTTGAGCGCGCTATGCGGCGGCGATCCCGATATCGTGCGCTACTACCAGCGTGAGCGGCGCGCCGTGTGGCGAGAGCTTGAGCCCCTTATCGGTTCGATATTGACGCCCTTGCAGGAGCTCGATGCAAAAGACGCATTCACGCCGGACGATCGTAAGACGGCAGGCAGACTGGCGCAGCGCTTGACCGCCGTTCGCAGCGCACTGGATCGCTTGGTTCCCACGCTGGCGGATGACGATGACGCTGTGTTCCTGGCGGCATTGGACCGTGCCGCCGCGACGGACGCCGATGCCGATGCCGAGAGCGTCTATGCCGTGTTCGATCGAATCTTGGTTAGCGATGTGATTGCGCAGCCCCCAATGGCTGATTCCTTGTCGCTCTTTATTGAACGCATCGCGCTGTTGCGGCACCAGCTACAGCGTGTGGAAGGCGGCCGTGAATCTCGTGCCGCATATCTGAGGGCCTCGGCGCGTCTGCGCGACGCGTACCAAAGACAGCTGCAACCAGCGCTGGGTTCCCTGCTGGACACAACGGTCGGTTTGCAGCGTTTGCAGGATGCGACCTCGTCATGGTGCGCGGGCAACCCGCGTCTGCCTGCATTGGAGGCCTTGAGCGGCCGGCTTTTGGCCTTGGTGGCCGCAAATAAATTCTCCACGGCGGTCGCCACCGATACTGTGAACGCTGCTGGCGCAGCCGTCGCAGGGTGTTGCGGCTCGCAAGTCCGATGGTTCGGTAGTCAGCGTGTAACTGGCGCGTAACTGGCACCAACTATGCTGTCCGGCTTTCGCTTGATCAGCACCGGACATCGAGGCCTTGCTATGCGATCTTTCATTCTGTGTTTAGGTCTGGCGCTGTGCGCCTGCGACGCAAGTAACGCGCCCGAGCGCTCTGGACACGACGAAAGCACTGCCCCGCCGGTCCCCGAGGAAAGGCCGACGATACCCCCCGTCGAGAGCCTCGCCGACGGCATCTGGATGAAGGGCGACCTGCACGTCCACTCACGGCACAGCAAAGACTCCACGAACAATCCGGTCTCCAAGATCGTGGGGCTTGCAGAGCGCGTCGGCATGGACTATCTGCTTATCTCCGATCATGACAATCATGTTGACGGTAACGTTGCGCAGAACACCTGGGCCGATCCAGAGTACCGATCCACATCGGTCCTTCTGCTTTACGGCGCAGAGTGGACGACTCACCGCGGTCACGGCACGGCACTCGCAGCGAGGCCGTACGATCACCAGCGCCTGTATGACGTTCGCGATCAGCGCGACGTGAGCATTGCGGCGGTCAAGAAGGCGCTGGGCATTCATCTCTCAGCCAATCATCCCGGTGGATCTGATCACTTTGGATTCTCTTACGACATGGTCGATTCGATTGAGGTCTGGAACTCGGCCATCTGGGCAACCAACGCCAGTGCCCTGTTGATCTGGGACGACATGCTGAAGTCAGGCCGACGAATTGCCGCACGTGGCGGCAGTGACTCCCATCACGGCTATCCGGATGCCCCGGGACAGGAAGCGGCGGTGAACAATATTCAGGCGCCGGCCAACAACGTGGGCACGCCGACGACATGGGTTTTCGGTTCCGCGCGGAACTCCGATGCCGTGGTAAAGGCATTGAGCGCAGGGCGGAGTTCGGTTAGCGCCAATCCGAATGCACCGCGCGTAGAGTTCTATGCCGATCTGGATCAGGACGGCACGATGGATATGATGATGGGCGACAACCTTCGCGCCACGGGGCAGCCCGTGCGCTTTACGGTGCGGCTGGTGGGTCGTGGCGCCGTCCCTCTGCCCTACATCGTCAAGGTCACCAAGGATGGCAGCGAGTTCGGCAGTTTCCCCACCTCGGGCACCACGCCGACGGTTGAGTTTGTGGACACGCCTGCGGCGGACGCACGCAGCTATTACCGTGTCGAGGTTACCGGAGCACCAGCGGAGTATCCGGAGGTGCCGTTTTCTACCGTCCTGAGCGGCTCGATGATCGGGCTGAGTTCACCGCTGTACTTCAATTACGACCCCGCTTTCTGAGGGCCCCTGGTCAGGACCATCTGCCGACTGAGCCCCAATGTCTTGGTTCGGCGGCAGGACCGCCACCCGGCTGGCCGCCGAGGGCATCTGCCGCCGAGGGCATCTAAGGTCGCATTTGCCCGCCCGGCGGGCATGCCGATCAGAGTAAGCTGCGTGCTAGCATTGGGTTCAAGTTTGTAAAGACTGATCACTGAGCTGCCGCACCCATGACATCCGAAGCTGCAGTGGACACGGCGTTGTTCAAAAACTACGTTCCGCTCAACGCCTTGCGTCCAGAAAGTCAGAACGATCTCGCCAAGAAATCGGCGGTGTCGACTGCGCGCGCGGGCGAGCAGCTGTTCAAGATTGGGGATGCCGCGACCTCTGCCATTTTTGTGTTGCAGGGCGAAGTGCATCTTGAAGACAGCAGCGGCAAGGCGCTGTCGCGGGTGCGTGCGGGCGAGCCCGCCTCTTTTCACCGCCTGGCGCATCAGTCACCCCGCAAAGTCGGTGCCCGCTGTGCGACTGAAGTCCGCTACCTCTCGGTGGATGCCGGGCTTCTCGACGTGATGCTGACCTGGGATCAGACCGGCTCGTTCGAGGTCAGCGAGCTGGGCGATGCCGATTCCGGGTCTGCCGGCGACGACTGGATGACCAAGCTGTTGCAGATGCGCACCTTCCAGCTGGTGCCGCCATCGAATCTGCAGGCGATGTTCATGCGCATGCAGGAAGTGAAGGTCGAGCCGGGCAATGTCATCGTCAAACAGGGCGAGGACGGCGACTTCTTCTACGTGATCATGACCGGCCGCTGCATGGTGACCCGTGAGCAGCCCAACCAGAAGGCGGTGCGGCTGGCTGAACTTGAGGGCGGCTCCTGCTTTGGCGAAGAAGCCCTGATTTCAGACACCAAACGCAATGCCACCGTGACCGCACTGACCCGCGGCACGCTGATGCGTCTGAGCAAGGACGATTTCCGCAAGCTGCTGAATGATCCGCTGTCGCGGCGCATTTCGTATGCCGAGGGCAAGGCGCTGGTGGATGCCGGCACAGCGCGGTGGCTGGACGTGCGGCTACCCAGCGAGGCGCAGAACAATCCCCTGCCCGGTGCCGTCAACTTGCCGCTGTATATGCTGCGCATGAAGCTGGCGACGCTCGACACCAACATCAAGTGGATCGTCGGCTGCGACACCGGTCGCCGCAGTTCGGTTGCGGTCTTCGTACTGATTCAGAAGGGCTTCGACGCGTACGTGCTGGACAAGGGCATTCCGGTTTCCTGAGCGGCGTACGCCGGCTGCGGTTGTCGTCGTGGGGTGCGCCGCGCCTGACCCGATCTACATCGTGTGCGTAGGACGGTCCGCACCCAGCGCGCCCGCCAGCAAGCCCTCGATCTTCTTCTGGGTGGCACCGGCATCCTGAGTGCTGAACTGCACCCCGATGCCCTGCACGCGCTTGTTCTGTGCCCCCTTGGGCGTAAGCCATACCACCTTGCCTGCCACCGGAATGCGTTCCGGACTCTCCATCAGCGTCAGCAGAATGAAGACCTCATCACCGAGGCGATAGTCCTTGTTGGTGGGTATGAACAGGCCGCCATTCTTCACGAAAGGCATGTAGGCAACGTAAAGCGCCGACTTGTCCTTGATGTTGAGTGTGAGGATGCCCGGCTGTGCGCCGCCCGGGCGCGGAGGTGTGCTCATGTGTACTGGTCCTCCCTGCAATCTTGTTCTATTGCCGTCACTGTAGCGGATTCCTTGGCCCAGCCCTAGCGGGCCAGCACCTTGCGCCCTACCCGCAACCATTGCACCAGCAGCGACTCCAGCAATAGCTGCGGCGAGGCGGTGCCGGCGGCCCTGCGTTGCGCTTCCAGCACCTCGCCCAACATCAGATCCAGCCCGTGCCGGTGCTCATCGGGGGCACTGCCGTCAGCAACTGAACTGCGCAGCAACTGCAGCAGCCACTGGCTGGCCCAGCGCAGGTGTTCCGGCAGCGCGGTCTTGTCGATGGTTGCCGCCGCGGAAATGGGATCGCGTTGCTGGCGCGCAACCGCGGTCCATAGGTCGCGCCATTCGCGCCTGACGGCCATGCCATCGCCGGTGCTCAGCTCCAGTGCGCGCAAGGGTGCGCCGCCGGCCTCGTCCAGCGCCTCTGCGTGCGCCGATCCGCCTTGCTGTTCCAGCCATTCCAGCGCCTGCTCTCGGGTCGGCACTTGCAAGCCGATGCGCTGGCAGCGGCTGCGCAGGGTCGGCTTGAGCTGCGACGGGCGCTCGCTGATGAAGATCAGATGGGTGCCCGCCGGAGGCTCTTCCACCATCTTCAGCAGTGCGTTGGCGCTGCTTTCGTTGAGCAGGTCCGCAGGTTCGATCAGCACCACGCGTGCGCCGCCATAATGGCTGACTTGAGTCAGAAGCTGGATTGCACTGTGTACGGCGCCGATCGCCACGTCCTTGCGCTTGCTCTCGGGTCTGGGCTCCCAGTGCACCAACATCGAATCCGGTGGGCCGGAGGGGTCGAGGCATAACGCGGTGTGACCATCAACCGACAGCAGATTGGCGTCGGGATGGGTGGCCGCCGCCATCTGCGTGCAGCTGCGGCACTGGCCGCAGGCGTAGCCGCTGCGCGTTTCGCACAGCAGGAATGCTGCCAGCGCGCGCGCGAAGTGCCGCTTGCCGATGCCGGCAGGGCCGGCCAGCATCAGGGCATGGGACAGCCGGGCCTGCAGGGCCAATGCGGTCAGTTCCAGCCACAGTTCCTGCTGCCATGGCAGCGGCTGCGTGCGCTTGAGGTTCACAGGCGGGTCTCCAGCACTCGGGAGATCTCGGCCGTGACGGCGTGTTGATCGCCTCGGGCATTGATCACCACACATCGCTGAGGGGATTCGACCGCACGGCGCAGGAATGAGTCGCGCACCCGTTGCATGAAGGCCAGTGTCTCGGCCTCGAAGCGGTTTGCGTCACCGCGTGCGGTGGCGCGTGCCAGCCCTTCCTCGGGAGGCAGGTCCAGCACCAGTGTCAGATCCGGAAGCATGGAGCCCAGCGTCAGCTGTTGCAGCGCAGACAGCGACGATTCCGCGATGCCCTTGCCGGCACCCTGATAGGCATAGCTGGAATCGATGAATCGGTCGCAGACGACATCCTGACCCCGGTCCAGCGCCGGCAGGATGGTGCTGCGCAGATGCGCCGCACGCGCCGCAAACATCAGCAGCACCTCAGCTTCCGCAGATACGCCTTCTGCCCAGTCGCTGAGTACCAGTTCGCGTATGGCCTCGGCCAGCGGTGAGCCGCCTGGTTCGCGCGTCAGCATCACCTGGCGTCCGCGCGCCTGCAGCCAGTCACGGATATGGCGGGCCTGAGTGGACTTGCCAGCCCCTTCGCCGCCCTCCAAGGTGATGAAACGACCGCGCATGTTCATGACTCGATCACGGCTTTCCTAGCTGATACCGGCGCACAGCCGCATTGTGCTCGTCCAAGGTGGCCGAGAAAACATGCGAGCCGTCTCCCCGCGATACGAAGAACAGGGTGTCGCCGTCCTCAGGGTGCAGTGCGGCCTGAATGGATGCACGGCCCGGCAGGCAAATCGGCGTCGGCGGCAGGCCGTCGCGCGTGTAGGTGTTGTAAGGGGTGTCCGCGCGCAGATCGCGCAGGCGGATGTTGCCGTCGAAGGTCAGGCCGAGACCGTAGATGACGGTCGGATCAGTCTGCAACCGCATGCCCAGGCGCAGGCGTCTGACGAACACGCCAGCGATCTGGCGCCGCTCGCTTTCAAGGCCGGTCTCCTTTTCCACGATCGAGGCCATGACCAGTGCCTCCTCGGGCGTGGCGTAGGGCAACCCTTGCGCCCGGTCGGACCACTCCTGCTCAAGTACCCGCTGCTGCATCTCGATTGCACGGCGCAGTATGGTCAGGTCCTGGGTGCCACGCTCGAAGCGATAGGTGTCCGGAAACAGTCGGCCTTCGGGATGCACATCGCCTAGCCCCAGAGCCGTCATTGCGGCCTCGCCATCGGCGTCGGCCGCGAGCGTCTGGGCAATGTGCGGGTGCTGGCGAATGGCGTCCAGCGCCTGCGCAAAGGTCCAGCCTTCGATCAGGCGCACTTCGTAGAGCACGGTACGACCAGAGACCAGCAGGTCTACCAAGCCGGTCAGCGAAGTGCCGGCAGGGAGGCGGTATTCGCCGCTCTTGATCTGGGCGTCGAGATTCTTGGCCCGGGCGTATACCCGCACGTAGAACGCGGCACGAGCGGCGGGAAGCAGATCCTGCTGGGCGAGACGTTCGGTAACGCCGGTAAACGGTGTGCCCGGGGAAACCTCGAAACGAACCTCCCCGCTGATTGGCATCGGGGCCGCGAGCATGCGTGTGGCATCCCAGAGCGCGGCGCCCGCAATCACCACACACAGCAGTAGCAGCTTCAGGAGAGTGCGCATCAGCAAAGTCTCGGATGGTTCAGGTCGGCCTGCAGCCGCAGGCTCAGTGGACCGGGTGCCGCCCACGTTCTGGCTTCCAGTACACGCACCGGCCAGAGTCCGATCAGCGAGTTGGTGACGAACACCTCGTCGGCTAACGCCAAGGCCGACCAGGTGACCTGCTTCTCCGCGCAATCGATGCCCAAGCGTCGGCAAGCGTCAAGGATACGTGAGCGCATCGCGCCACTGACGCCAGCAGTATGCAGCGGCGGCGTGAAAACCTTGGCGCCTACTGTCCAGAACAGATTGGTGCGCGTGCCGCAGGTCACGTGCCCGTGAGCATCAGCCATCAATGCCTCGCTGACCGCGTCCGGCCAGTCGCGACTGGCGAGCACCTGGTCCAGACGATTCAGATGCTTGACGCCGGCCAGCGCAGGCTGGCTTCCGAGCGTCACCGGGCTGCGGCAGGCAACTATGCCCTGCTCCCAACTGGCGGCAGTATATAGCGGCGCCTGGCTGACCATCAGCAAGCGCTCGCTGTCGCGGGTTCCGGGCGCGTAACCTCTGCCCGTCGCGGTACGCCACAGCAGAATCTTGAGCACGGCACGCGTCTGTCCTGACGTCAATTGCGCGGCTTCTGCTTGCAAGCGGTCGACATCCGGCAGGTCCAGCTGCAGACGGTCAGCATCGGCTTGCAGGCGCGCGTACTGCCAGGGCCAGTCCCGGCAATGCCCGTTCCACACCAGCAACGTGCGAAACAGGCCGTCACCATAGTGCAGGGCCCGGCTATGCAGAAAGGCCTCCGCTTCCAGCGCGCCACCGTTGAAAAGCGCGGGACTCACGGCGTCACACCCAATGCCAGCAGAAGGCCGTGCGCCTTGGCGCGGGTTTCAGCGAGCTCGGCCTCTGCCTTGGAGTCCGCAACGATGCCAGCGCCAGCCCGCAGGCTGACCCTGCCCGGCTCCCATATCAGGCTGCGGATCAGGATATTGCTGTCGAGCGCGCCGCTACGCCCGATGTAGCCCATGCTGCCGGTGTAGGGGCCGCGCCCAACGTGCTCCAGCTCAGCGATGATTTCCATGGCCCGCACCTTGGGGCAGCCGGTGATGGTGCCACCGGGAAAAACCGCGCGCAGCGCTGCACCGGGGCCCACCCCAGGCCGCAGGCGCCCGCGCACATTGGAGACGATGTGATGGACGTGCGCATACGATTCCAGCGCCATCAGCTCGCTGACGACGACAGAACCCGGCTCGCAGATCCGACCGAGGTCATTGCGTTCGAGATCGATCAGCATCACGTGCTCTGCGCGCTCCTTGAGATTCTCCCCCAGATGCTGGCGCAGGGCCGCATCCTCGGTCGAATCGCATGAGCGTGGCCGCGTGCCGGCAATCGGCCGCGTCTGCGCCCAGCCATCCTGTACCTGAAGCAAGCGCTCAGGGGAGGAGCTGATCACCGCGGCATCGCCCCAGCGTGCGAGGCCGGCAAACGGTGCCGGATTGCTGGTTCTCAGTTGGGCGTACAGCTCCGCCGGGCCTACCGCCGCCGGCAAGCGTGCCCGCCAGGCGCGCGATAGATTCGCCTGAAAAATGTCGCCCGCACGCAGATACTCGATGATGCGGTTCACGCCATCCAGATACTGCTGCGGCGCATCTTCAGTCACCGCCAGGAATCGGGGCGGCTCCGGCGGGAATGGGTGCGCGTTGGCCAGGGCCGCCTGCAACTGCGCCAGAGCCTGGGGGCCGCATTCAGTAACCAGGTGCGTCACCTGCTGCTGGCGGTCGACAAGTACCGCCGAGCGGCACCTTACCGCCAGGGCGTCGGGCAGTGCGTACGGAGACGGCGGCAGCCGCAGCTTAGGCTCTACCTGTACGGCGGCCTCGTAGCCCAGCAACAAAAACCAGCCGCCGGCAAAGGGGATATCGGCGGGGACGCTGTCATCGTGGTCTCGGGCCACCCAGGTGTCGAGCGCGCTGAAGAAGTTGCCGGTCTCGCTGCCTGGCCCGGCCAGCTGCCCGGCCTGCAGACTCAGTGCATCGCCGGGGTCGGCAAACAGCAGGTCCCAACGGCCGGACTGCGGGTGGCCGGCCACGCTTTGCAACAGGAATGGGAACCGGTCGGGGGCCTGCCGATGCAGTGACAGCAGGTCAACGCAGCCGGACTGCTGGGCGCGCAGCATCCGAGCGGCGCTGCGGTGTTCAGGCAAAGCGCTTGAAGGCCAGTGTGCCGTTGGTGCCGCCAAAGCCGAATGAATTCGACAGGGCGTATTCGAACTTTGCCTCACGCGCCTGATTCGGCACGTAGTCAAGATCACAGCCCTCGGCTGGGTGCTCGAGATTGATGGTCGGTGGCAGTACCTGATCGCGCAGCGCCAGCAGCGAGAAGATCGCTTCGATGCCCCCCGCAGCGCCGAGCAGATGCCCGGTCATCGACTTCGTCGAACTGACTGCAAGCTTGTGGGCATGCTCGCCAAACGCGTCCTTGACCGCCCGCGTTTCGGCGACATCGCCCGCCTGCGTAGACGTGCCGTGGGCATTGACGTAGCCCACCTGCTCGGGATTGAGTCCGGCATCGCGCATGCAGTTCTGCATGCAGCGACGCGCGCCGTTGCCGTCTTCGGGTGGCAAGGTGATGTGATAGGCGTCGCTGGACATGCCGAAGCCGACCAGTTCCCCGTAGATGGTCGCACCGCGCTTGCGTGCCTGCTCAAGCTCCTCAAGCACCAAAACGCCGGCGCCGTCACCGAGGACAAAGCCATCGCGGTCCTGGTCCCAGGGCCGGCTGGCCTGCTCCGGCGCATCGTTGCGGGTGGACAGCGCCCGCGCCTGGCAGAAACCCGCCATGCCCGCCGGCGAAGAGCCGCGTTCGCCCGCCCCGGCGATGAACACGTCTGCGTCACCGGCTTGTATCAGTCGCGCACCCAGGCCGATGGCGTGGGTCGCGGTGGTGCAAGCGGAAACGCAGGCGAGATTGGGCCCGGTAATCCCCATGTCAATGGAGATGTAGCCCGAAATCATGTTGATGATGGAGGCCGGCACAAAGAATGGAGACACCCGCTTGGGGCCCTTCTCATGCAGTACCCGGCATTCTTCCTCTATCGTGCCGATGCCGCCGATCCCGGACCCTACACAGATCCCGATCCGTTCGCGGTTGTCATCGGTAATCTCCAGGCCGGAATCCTTGATGGCCTGCTTGGCGGCCGCCACGCCGTAGTGGATGAACGCGTCGGTACGCTTGACGTCCTTGACGCTAAGCCAGTCTTCGGCACGGAAATCCCGGATCAGGCCGGCAAACCGGGTGGTATAAGCCGATACGTCGTAATGCGTAATCGGCCCGATACCCGACTTGCCGGCCAGAATGGCCGCCCATGCGCTGGTTACATCGTTGCCAACCGGCGAAACGATACCCAAGCCAGTGACCACGACGCGCCTAGGGCTCATCGGCTAATCCGAAAGTAGTGCGATAGGAACGGCCGCTACTCAGCCCTGCTGGCTGGAATGGGCCTTGATGTAGTTCAGCACGTCCTGGAACGTGACGATCTTTTCGGCCTCTTCGTCCGGGATATCGATCTCGAACTCTTCTTCCAGCGCCATCACCAGCTCCACCGTGTCCAAGGAGTCAGCGCCGAGATCCTCGACAAACGAAGCCCCCGGGGTGATCTGATCCTCGCTGACGGACAGCTGTTCGGCGATGATCTTCTTGACCTTTTCTTCT
>JBFJJW010000106.1:0-11184 GCA_041612095.1 Solimonas sp.
CTGTTCAACATGCCGCTGCTGGAGGGTTAGCGCGTGCCCTTGCTCCGCAGCGCATCGGGGGTGAAATCAGCCGGCGTGCGGTTGATCGGCGTATACACCGTGGACTCTTCGTTGCGCAGCGACAGCGCAATGTAACGACCGGACTGCAGGTCGTGATGGACCTCTACGCCGGGGGCCAGGAACGGCACGTCGTAGTAGGTGTAGCTATGGAGCTCATCCACACGCCACAGCTGATCACGATTGTCGTACTTGTCGGCGACGTGAATGATGAAGCTGTCCTCGTCGAGGTAGAACGTACGCCGCTTGTAGATGTGCGACGTGCCCGGCTTCAACGTGGCGTCCACCACCCAGACTCTGTGCAACTCGTAGCGGGCCAGGTCCGGGTTCACATGACCGGGACGAACCACGTCCTTGATCTTGTGCTTGGGGCCGTTGATGTCATAGGCGTTGTAGGGGATGTAGATCTCCTTCTTGCCGACCAGCTTGAAGTCGTAGCGATCGGTGGCGCCGTTGTACATGAAGAAATCATCGTTGGTACGCAACGCGTCGGCGGCTGTGCCCGGATTGTCATACGCCACATTGGGCGCAAGACGCACTCGACGCTGGCCCGGGTTGTACGTCCAGGCCTTGCGCGGTTGCCGCACCTGATCCGCGTAGTCGTGCACCAGCAGCAGGGTGCCGGCCAGACGCGCCGGGTCCTTGATGATCTGCAGGAAGTAGAACAGCAGATTGTCCTGCCGCTCCGAGGGCTTCTTCTTCTGGTTGCCGTAGACGAAGTCGTACTCGTAGTCGAAGCGCACCAGGTTGTAGTCGCCGCCGGCCGTGACCGGTGCCTGCGCCCAGGACGTGGCGTAGGTATCACCCTTGTAGACCGTCAGGTGATTCCACATTACCTCCAAGCCGTTCTGCGGAATCGGGAACGGAAAGCCGCCGTTGGTGCCTTCGATGCCGTTGCCACCTTCGACCAGCTTGACCTTGGTCGCGTTGCCCTTGGTCTCGTCGTAGATGCCCTGCGGATACAGTGCGCTGCGGTGAGACGGGAACACGCGCATCTTCCAGGTCGGATAGCGCTGCAGCAGCGCGACCTGGCCCGGCGTCAGGTTGTCCTTGTACTGGCTGAGGTTCTTGCCATCGATCGTGAACAGCGGCTTGTCGCCGGCGTACGGATCGATGTAGTGGCTACCGGTGGTGAAGCCGGCAGGGATCTTGGTGATGCCGCCAGTCCACGCAGGGATGGTGCCCGCCTTGTTGCCGGCCTTTTCCGCGCCCACAGGCGTCAGACTTTGGCCCAGCTTGTCGGCTTCTGCCTGCGAGACAGCGGCAAACGCAGGACTGGTGGCGATCGCCAGGCAGCCTGCAAGTATGTATTTACGAATATGCATGAGTTTCTCCGGGGCGCCTTGGTTCAGAACGCGTAGGAAAGGCTGATGGCCAGGAAGTCACGATCCTTGTTCGGGTTGGCGCTGGTCGCGAAGTCCTGCGACTGCGACGAGTCTCCCGGGGTCAAGGTCACAACGTTCGGGTCAGGGTTGATGTCGGTGCCCGGCGGTACCGGGTCGGTACCGGAGTACGTGCGTCCTCCGAAGAACGTGGTGTAGCCGATATCGGCCTGCCAACGCTGCAGGTAGTTGAAGGCGACGCCCGCGGTGATGCCCTTGGTGTCCTTGTTGAAGTTCGGGCCGACGCCATTGACGTCATGCGCGAACACCAGACGCGGTGATACGCCCATCGGGCCAATTGCGTTCTCGAAGTCGAGGCGACCCACCAGGCGGTAACCCCAGGAGCTGTCGGTGGCGTAACCCCCACCAACCTGCTGCTGGCATGAGCCATTGGACACCACCGCCAGCGTGCTGGCGGAGGCGTAGCCGCAGGCCGGTAGCGACGCGCCAGGGCCATTGAAGAACAGGCCGTCCGGCAGCTTGAAGTGGTTGACTCCGATCTCGCTCAGCACGATGAACTGCTGCGCGCCAAAGCTCGGACCGAATGCCTTGGTCAACGTCATCTGCGCCTGATGCGCTTCAACTTCGCGGTAGCCCTTGATGTAGGTTCCCGGTGCTAGCGGTGTAGCACTGATCGAGCTGGGTACGCCCAATCCGGTCAGCAGCACCTCGGTGCCCGAGAGTTGGAACGGCAGTTCCGGCCGGTAGGAGTACTCGCCTTGCACGGCAATGCCATACGGGCCATCAGTGTTGAAGCTGATGCCGTACAGGTCGATATTGCTCGGGAACTCGGCGAAATACGTGCCGCGGCAGCCGCTGACGGTGGCGTCCTGCGAGCAGGTGGGTGCTGTACCGACGTTCGCCGGAGAAGTTGACGCACCGCGGATGCCGGAAGCCAGCGGTACACGACTATGCAGTGTCATGTAGTACAGGCCGAACTCGGTATTGCCCAGATTCTCGGCGAAATAACGCAGTGCCAAGCCGTACTGCTTCTCGGCGTCTTCAACATCCGGTCCCTGTTCACGCGGAACCCACGCAGTTACCGAGCCCGGCGAATTGGTCGGGTCGATGACGCGGTTGTCGTCGCGACGGCGGCCGAAGCTGACCACAGCCTTGTTGCCGTCATCGGAAAGAAAGTCGTTGGTCGAGAAGAAGCTGCCGCGCGGATCAATGCGGGTTTTTTCGTACTCGGTAAGCCAGACGCCTTCGAGGCTGGCCACATCGTTGATCTGCAGCGAGGCCCAGGCCATTGCCGTGGGAATCAATGCCTCGCGCAGCTCGGCGCCGGGTGAGCGGATGCGCGCCACGTCAATCGGGTTGATCGAGTTGATGCTGTTCTGGATAAAGGTGCTTTCGCCCCAGCTCACAACCTGCTTGCCGAAGCGCGCCGACAGTTGACGTCCGGCGACGTCGAACTTGCCGTAGACGAACAGATCGAGAAGGTCGATCTTGCTTTCCAGACGATGGCGGCCGCGGCTGCCCAGTTCGTATTGACCGAGCTCGCGATCACGCGTCGCAAGACCGCCGGCGCCGAGGCGATCTTCAAGATGATCCGCATCCGAAGCTGCCTGATCGTAGAAGTAGCTGAAGCGGGAGAAAAGGCCGTAGTTGCCGTAGGTCAGATCCAGGTCGTGCGTGGCCTTGGCGACCGCGGATACGACGTCCCCCTGGTCAAAGCCGTAGTTGCCGTCATCGTCGTTGACGCTGCGCGCGCTGCCGCCGTTGGCAATGCCCATCAGCGAATCATCGCGATCCTGCATACGCAGAGTGACACCCGCGGACAGCACGGTATCTAGCCGTCCATCGACGGGGCCTAGCTCAAACGGGAATGCGCTGGCGTGCATCGGAATCAGCATGGCTAAGCCACCGATCCCTGCGCGCAGCGCGACCATTCTTTGTGGACGCATCTTGCAGTCTCCTCTGCTGTGATTGTTCTGTTGCCGTTAGCAGCGCTGTAACGATTTAACTTATACGCTACCCATCAAGCCTAAACGGACCGTCTGTCGGCGCACATCGGCGAGGTGGCCACAGATGCTGTGCGAAAAAGCAGCACCGGTACCTGGATGGGCGGACCGACGGTGGCATTGTTCTGCGCAATCGGCTTGCCGCACTGCAGCATGCCAACCGTGAGTGCCGCGATGCCGCTGCATGGCGATGTCATTGCGCTCAGCACCTCGTTGATGGGGGCGTGTGAACAGTCCTTACGTACTCGGCGGCCATAAGGTTGCGGCGCTTGCCCGGGCGCTCGCCAGCGGCTGCAGATGTATCACCGAACTCCCGTCGAATGCGGCAGTGCAGCACAACCCGTGATCGCGCTCGACTACCCGTACCGGCCTGCAAAACTACCCGTTTGTGTAGTGCGGGGATCGACGGCGGTGCGTCTAATTGCTGCCATCCGATGCGATCGCCACTGGGCGATACGACAAAGCCGGGCCCTTGCAGCGTTGATGCACAGGCCGAGGCGACAATTACGGAGGAGCGCAGTGCCCGGATCTAGCCACCCAAGTGCGTGCAGTCGCTGCCCGAGCGTCCTCTGGTCGCACAAGCGGACCGCGTGCGGCGCAATGCGTGATGGCCTGCCTCCGGAGTGCGTCGCGCAGCGGCGCGTGGACTAGGCCATGCCCGGATTTCGATATCGCATTGCAGCATGGGTCATGCGCCATCAGCGCATCACCGCGTTGGCGTTTGTGCTGATCACCGCATTCTTCGCCGCCGGTCTGCCGCGGGTCCAGCTCAAGACCATCTTCTCCGACCTGCTGCCGAAAGACGATCCCTTTGTTCAGGTCTACAAGGATCACCCGAACTTCGGCAATCCCTTGACCGTAACCCTGATGGTCAAGCGCAAGGACGGTGACATCTACAACGCCGAAACCTTGCAGAAGGTCTGGGATCTGACGCGCGACATTGACCTTGCGCCCGGCGTGGATCATGACCAGATCCTGTCGATCACCACCGAGAAGGCGCGCTACGCCGAAGCCACGCCCTACGGCATTGACGTCAAGCCGTTGATGGATGATCACGTTCCGAACTCCCAGGAGGAGCTGGACGAATTCCGTGCCCGGGTCGACAAATCGCCGGCTGCCAGGAGCTTCCTGATCTCGGCCGATCACTCCGCGACGTTGATCAACGCCACCTTCATCGAGCAGCGCCTCGACTACGGCGTGGTCTTTGAATACACCCAGAATCTGGTCGAGCAGGCGCGCGACGAGCATCACGAGATCTACATGGCCGGGCAGCCCGCGCTGACCGGCTGGGTCTATCAGTACCAGCAGCAGATGCGATGGATAGCCGCCATCACCATCGGTGCGCTGATCCTGGCGCTGGTCCTGTACATGCGCAACGTGGTGGGTGTGGTGACGCCGGTCGTGACCGGTAGCGTTGCCGCCATCTGGGGCTTCGGCTTTGTCGGCTGGTTGAACTCCCCCATCGAGCCACTGCTGATGGTGGTGCCGTTGCTGCTGGTGGCCCGCTCGTTCTCGCATTGCGTGCAGTTCACCGAGCGCTACTACGAGGTCTACGCACAGGTGAAGGATCGTCGCAAGGCGGCCGAGATCACGATGGCCGTGATGATGGCCCCGTCGGTGCTTGGCATCTTCACCGATACCGTTGGCATCTTCCTGATTGCGATCGCGCCGATTCCAGCCATGGAACGCTTCGCGCTGTTCTGCGGCTTCTGGGCCATCTGGCTGATCCCCACCGGCGTGATACTGATCTCGCTGCTGCTGGCGGTGCTGCCGGAGCCCAGGAATGTCGATCGCCTGATCGGCAAGGGCACCAATAGTGGCGTACATCGGCAGTTCGTGCGCGTACTGGCAGCGGTCGGCAGCACGACCCACGGTCGGCGTGCCCGCTGGACCACCGCGATCGTGGTGCTGGGTTCGGCGCTGGCGATATACACCGCGGCGCAGATCAAGATCGGCAATCCGGTCGAGGGCAGCAATCTGCTGTGGCCGGTTTCGGAGTACAACCAGGCCGTCGCCACCATCAACGAGAACTTCCCGGGGGTGAACACGCTGGAGATCGTGTTCGAGGCCAAGGACCAGAAGAACCCCAGCCGCACGATGCATCACGCCGATACCGTGCAGACGATGCAGCGGATACAGGCGCTGATCGAGCGTGGCGAAAACCCGCCGCGAGCGACGCTCTCCTTCGGCGACTACCTGATGGAGGGCAATCGTCTGTTCAGCGGCGGCAATCCCAAATGGATGCCGCTGGATCCCAGCGATGCCGCGGTCACCGCCGCCGCCGGCGCGGTGATGGTGGGCAGCAGCCCGAAGGCGTTCTCCAACGTCGTCGATTTCGAGCAGCAGAACGGCACCGTGTCCCTCTGGTACAAGGACAACAAGCAGGGCACGGTGGATGCCGCGCTGAAGCAGGCGCGCGCCGCGCTTGATGACGTCGGCATCGATCACGAGACCTTCCTCGTGCGTCTGGGCACCGGCACCATTGCGCTGCAGCAGGCGATGAATGACGTCGTCAGCCGTTTTCACTGGGTGATCCTGGGGCTGCTCAACCTCGTCATCTTCGCCGCGACCAGCTATGCCTACCGCTCGCCGATCGCCGGCCTGATCCTGCTGATTCCGGTGAACCTCTCGAACTTCGTCATGAGCGCGGCGATGCACATCATCGGCATCGGCCTGGATATCAACTCGCTGCTGGTGGCCTGCGTTGGTGTCGGTGTCGGCATCGATTACGGCATCTACCTGCTGTCTCGCATCTGCGAGGAGTATCAGGCGCACGAGGGCGACTGGGGCGCCACGATCAACGCCGCGCTGACCACCACCGGCAAGGCCATCATGTTCACTGCGTCGATCATGGTGATCGGCATCCTGCCCTGGTACTTCCTGTCCGGCCTCAAGTTCATGGCCGACATGGGTCTGCTGCTGGTCTTCATCATGCTGATCAACATGGTGCTGGCACTGGTGGTGCTGCCGCTGCTGGTGTGGCTGTTCAAGCCGCGATTCGTAGCCCGCAACGACCTGCTGATCGGTGAGGGCGTGGATCTTTCGATGTTCGCGCCGCAGGCGCGGGCACTGACACCGACCGTGGGGCAGCCGGTATGCACATGAGCCGATCCATCGACAGGCTTGTGCAAGCACCCGTGAATCAAGATGCGGCCGATCGGTCATGCCGCCCCGAGTATCAACATGCCGCAGCGCGAGCGGTGTGCGAATCGTCAACGCTAGCGAACGAGGAGATCTGACAATGCATATCAGGAAATACGATTTCGACTACGGCCGACGCATGCTGCTGCAGAAGGCGGCGGTGGGTGCTGCGGCCGGCGTGCTGGCACCGCTGTGGCCCACCATCGCCAACTCGGCGGAGAATGTCGGCAAGGCGTACCCGGATGAGCTGCTGCATATCGAGGCCTATACCAAGGGCAAGATCAAGCCGGGTGATGTGGTCACCAAGGACAATGTCGAGCACGTCAAGGATCTGCTGGATCCGGTGGCGTACATGCATGTCAAGACGATGGGGCGTCGCATCCACATCATTGACTCGACTAAGGACGTCACCAAGCTGTTCCCGCACGAGTATCTGCAGGGCACCTTGCGCAACAAGGGCAAGGCCAAGATTGGCGCCGATGGCAACGTCTACGATCAGGCCGGCAACCCCTGGGGTGCCGGCATGCCGTTCCCGGACCCCAAGGATGGCATCGAGGCCACGGCCAATCTGACGCTGAGCTGGGGTCGCCACGACTACTCGCAATATGCGGTGCGTGACTGGGACATCGCGCCAGATGGCAGCCTTGCCTACCAGTACGACTTCGTCTGGGCGGAACTCAATACCACGGCACGCAATGACGGCAAGATCTGGGGCGACAAGAAGGATCTGCTGCGCTATCAGTCGGTGTGGTTCACCGCCCCGAATGACACCGCCGGCAGTTCGTTCCTGAATATCTGGAGCTACGATCAGCGCAAGTTCCCGGACCTGTACGGCTACCTGCCGGCTTTCCGGCGCGTGCGCCAGTTCCCGACCAATCAGCGCTTCGAGCCGCTGGTCCCTGGCATTACCCTGTTCCTGTCCGACGCATGGGCGGCCGGTGACCCGATGCTGACCTGGGGCAATTACAAGATCGTCGAGCGCAAGCCGATGCTGGGTGTGATCGGTGGCCGCAACTTCATGGGCGGGCGTGGCGGTGCCATGGACAACTACGAACGCCCGGTGCATGGCGGCCCCAAGGGCCAGACCTTCCATGACGTGTGGATGGAACTGGTGCCGGAATGCCTGGTGGTGGATGCAGAGCCGGTGGGGTATCCGCGTGCGCCGGTCGGCAAGAAGCGCACCTGGATCGACGTGCGTAACGGCATGTACGTGGCCTACAACACCTACGATCGTCGTGGCGACATCTGGAAGACCTTCGAGCCGCATTACGCCCAGTACTCGAACGAGAAGCTGACGATCAAGGACGACTCCGGCCATCCGGCGTGGTCTTGGGTCGGGGTGCTCAGCCATGATCTTCAGGCCAACCGCATGAGTCGCTTCGTGCAGGCCCGGGAAGTGACCGGCGGCTACAAGAGCGGCTACGACGCCAAGATCATCAACGGCCAGGATGTCTACAACAAGTATCTGACCGTGCAGGCGATCACGCGTCTGGGTACGGCCTGAGGCCATGCGGCTGTCCGCTCCACGTGCAGCCCTCGGTGCCGGCCTGTTGCTGGCCGGTGCCGGCGGGCTTTGGGCCGCACAGTCTGCGCCCGCCGATCCGGCGTCGCCGGCCGTGTTCGCGCCGGTGGTTTCGGGAACCGTCCATCAAGCGCTGTTCGCGCTCAGCTTCGACGGCCCGCGCGGCGTCGCGGTCGGCGCTGCCGGCGAGGTGCAGCTCACTGAGGATCAGGGGCGACATTGGACGCTGATGGAGCCGGCGCCGACGCGGCTGGCGCTGCTGGGGGTTGATCTTGCGGGCGACCGCATGATCGCGGTGGGCCAGCAGGGTCTGATCCTCGCCCGCGTCGGCAACGGCGCCTGGCGTAAGGCCGACAGCACCACCCAGAACCGCCTGTTCTCGGTTTCGCTGAACGCGCGCGGTCGCGCGGTCGTGGTCGGCGCGTTCGGCACCGTGCTCGCCTCCGAGGACGGCGGCGGTACCTGGGCTTCGGTCGCACCGGCGTGGGCCGACTACGCGGTCGACGGCATGGAGCCTCATCTGTACGCCACCCACGTCGATGCCGATGGTGCGATCACGATCGCCGGAGAGTTCGGTCTGATCCTGCGCAGCCACAACGGTGGCGCGGACTGGGAGCTGCTGCACAAGGGCGACGCCTCGCTGTTTGCCCTGCAGCTGCGGGAAGACGGCGTGGGTTACGCCGCCGGGCAAAGCGGCACCGTGCTGCGCAGCGCCGACGGCGGTGCCAGCTGGGCCGCGTTGCAGACCGGCAGCGAAGCGCTGCTGCTCAGCGTGCACGGCGACAGCAGCGGACGCGTGGTGGCCAGTGCCATGCGCGACATGGTCTACAGCAAGGACCACGGCCAGAGCTGGCAACGCGTGCCGGCACCACAGGTGCTGAATGCCTGGTACGCCGATCTGGAGCAGGCCGGCGACGGTGCAGGCGAGGGCGCCACGGCGCCGGCAGATTTACTGGCGGTAGGTCAGGCGGGGCAGATCGTGAAGATCGATCCCTGAACGGGCAGCGGTACGCGCAGACGTCAAAAGAATCCTCTGAAGGAGACGCAGCGATGAACAACACGGGCAAGGCGGGATGCCTGGCGGGGCTGGGGCTGTTGCTGGCTGCAGGTGCCGCACAGGCTGAAGGCGGGTTCTTCAGCAACATGGATGTGACCTTTGGCGGATTCATCCGGCCCGAGTTCACCTACTCCACCAGCAGTTCAGACAATCCGGCCAACCAGCTAGGCAACTACTTCAACGGGCAGTCGGTCGCGCGTCAGGCCTACGTTCCGCCCAATTTTGGCCCGGCAATTGTGAGTTCGCTAACCGGTGGTCTGGTGACTCTTCCCGAGGTGGGAAGCTGGACCACGATTCCATTTCCGGTTGCTGCTGCCTCGGATGCAGATTCCCCGGGACTGCGCGGCGTTGCCAGCAACAACGGCACCGGGTCTCCGCTGGAGACGGTCGACAACGAGTTCAATTACTCGATCGTTCGCGCCGAGGCCGAGCTGGGCATACGCATCACGTCCAACCTCAGCGTGATCGCGCGTCTGCGCGCGATCTACGACACCGTCCTCTATGACGAGTTCGATGCCAGCCGCTTTGATGGCGTCAACGGAGGGCTAAGCGGGGGAGAGCCGGCGCTGTATCGCGGCAAGCCCAACTATTTCGATTATCTGACCGTGGGCGAGCGCAAGCCGAATCCATTGGAGTGGTCCGGCGACGACTATCTCGTCTACTTCCCGACCCTGATCCTCGAGTACAACAAGGGTCCGTTGAACCTGCGCATCGGCAATCAGCAGATTGCCTGGGGGCAGGCGCTGTTCTTCAGGGTGTTCGACGTGGTGGACGGACTGGATCTCAGGCGCCATCTGGTGCTCGACTACGCACAGGAAGAGTATGCCGACGAGCGCGTGCCTGCGCTGGGTCTGCGCGTGGGCTACCAGTTCAACGAGCAGGTGCTTACCGACCTCTACGTGCAGAAATTCCAGCCGACCATCTACGGCAATCCCAACACCCAGTACAACGTGATACCCACGCAGTTCACGGTGCAGGACCGTTACGCCGACGGCGACTGGGACAACAAGCTCAGCTACGGCCTGCGGGTGAAGGGCAACTACGGGCAGTGGGGCTTCCAGGCGATGGCGGTGCAGCGCTACAACCCGGACGGCGTGTTCCGCTGGACCCAGTCCGGCGTCAACAAGGCGCTGCCCAACGATGCCAACACCCTCGGCAATCGCGTCAATACCACGCTGGGCCTGCTCGGCAAGGACTCAGGCGAGCTGCTGGCGCAAACCGCATTCGAAGCTTCGCCGGGCGGCGTCTACTCGGCGCAGGAGTGGTTCACCTATGCCGGCTTTGCACGCCTCAACGCGATTACAGGACTGAATTCTTCCATCAGTGAGTTCCCGGCTGCGCAGGAGCTGTTCGCCTCCGAGATCAACACGGTGGAGGAGGCCTACAACGAACTCAACACCTTCTTCATTGCCGCTGGCGGCAGCCTGCGTGGGCACATCGCCCGCGAGTACTTCCAGGAGGAGGTGTTCGGCCTGGGCGTCAGCTACGTCACCGAGGGTGAGCCCGGTGGCCTCTTCGACCAGCTGATCATCAACTTCGAGGCCAGCTACACGCCGGATCGCACCTACACCAACACCTCACTGAGCCGCGACTACATCGAAGAAGATTCGGTCACCACGGCGCTGGTTCTGGAGAAGTATCACCGCTTCACCCAGGCCTTCCCGGCAACCTACTTCGTGTTCCAGCACATGTACCGCAACGTGGATGACCTGTTCGGCCGCCATCTCAGTGGGTATGGCGGCACCGTCGACAAGGCCGCCGAAGGCGTTGACGGCGCGCACTACATCGCCTTCGCCTTCCAGCAGCCGTTCCCGCAGGACATCTACCGAATCGGCTTCGCCACGCTGTATGACCCGCGCGGCAGCATCCTGATCCAGCCCGGCATCAAGTGGAAGCCGCGCGGATCGATGACGGTGGAGGCGTTCTACTCCTACATCGACGGCGCGATGGGCAGTGCCAACCCCAACGACACGCTGCTGTCGACGGTGGATTACGCCGATGAAGTCACGCTGCGTCTGACGTACCAGTTCTGATTCCCCCAAAGGCGACCATCCCCTCCTC
>JBFJJW010000107.1:0-10987 GCA_041612095.1 Solimonas sp.
CGGAATTGGTAGACGCACTAGTTTCAGGTACTAGCGGGTAACACCGTGGAGGTTCGAGTCCTCTTCTCGGCACCAAACAAAAGACCCGGCCCTGCCGGGTTTTTTGTTGGGCGCCGCAGGACCCGTCTAGTGTCCCACATCGCCCGAGGCCGCGCATGCGCGTCAGCCCCGGGGATACAAGCCGGCGGGAATCGGCAGGCTGTTCAGTCGAATGGATTGCGCAGCACCATGGTGTGCTCGCGGTCCGGCCCGGTCGAGATAATCGCCACCTCGGCTGCCGTAACCTCTTCAATGCGCTTCAGATAGCGGCGCGCTGCTTCCGGCAGATCCTCGTAGCGCTTGACGCCAAAGGTGTTTGACTTCCAGCCCGGCATATCCTCGTAGATCGGCTCCACCTTGGCAAAGGCCTCAGCCCCCACCGGTGGCACCTCAACCGGCTGGCCGTCAACCTTGTAACCGGTGCAAATACGCAGGACATCCATGTCATCCAGGACATCGAGCTTGGTGACGCAGAGCCCGGTGACGCTATTGTTGAAGATCGAGCGCCGAGCGGCCACGGCGTCAAACCAGCCACAGCGACGCGGCCGCTTGGTGACGGTGCCGTACTCGGCACCCTTGTCGCGAATATGCTGACCCACGTCGTTATCCAGCTCGGTCGGGAACGGGCCTGAGCCCACACGTGTGGCATAGGCCTTGACGATGCCCAGGACATAGTCGAGTTCCCTCGGCCCCACCCCGGTACCTGTCGCAGCGCCGCCGGCCGTAGTGTTGGACGACGTCACATACGGATAGGTGCCATGGTCGACGTCCAGCAGCGCGCCCTGAGCGCCTTCAAACAGAACGTTATCCCCACCCCGGAGGTGTACTCGCAGCAGTTCGGTGACGTCAGCCACCATCGGCCGCACGATCTCGGCATAGCCCAGCAGGTCATCCAGGGTCTTCTGGAAATCCACCGGCTCTTCCTTGAAGTAGTTCTGCAGCACGAAGTTGTGATACCCGAGCAGCTCCCCGAGCTTTGCGGCGAGCAACTCGCGAGAGAACAGATCGCCGACTCGCACTGCACGCCGGGCAACCTTGTCTTCGTAGGCCGGGCCAATACCCTTGCCGGTGGTGCCGATCTTGGCATCGCCGCGTGCGCGCTCGCGCGCCTGATCCAGTTTCACGTGCACAGGCAGCACCAAGGGCGCAGCCTCGGAAATTTTCAGGCGATCACGCACCGATGCGCCGGTCGCCTCGACCTTCTCTATTTCCCTGATCAGGTCAGGCAGCGACAGCACCACGCCATTGCCGATCAGGCAGGCCACACCGGGGCGCATGATGCCGGAAGGAATCAGGTTCAGCGCAGTCTTGACCCCATTGATCACCAGCGTGTGCCCAGCATTATGGCCGCCCTGGAAGCGCACCACCGCCTGCACACGATCCGTGAGCAGGTCTACAACCTTGCCCTTGCCCTCGTCGCCCCATTGGGCGCCAATCACCACCACACTCTTACCCATGTCCCTTCTCCTGGCCCCCGGCGAGGTTAAGCCTTGGTTGACTCGTGTGCGCGGGATGCTTCCGCGCGATGACCGGCGCGCCCGCAGCAGCGCGGTTGCACCGATCGCAATAGCAAATTAATCGTGGGCCTGTCTGCCCAGGGCCATCCACCGCAGTGCCTGCACCGGCCTCAACCACGTCCCAGACGCAAAAGCTCGTTGAGGTCGGCGGAAAAACCGGTTGCCGCTCGCGACACGCCGAACTCGGCGCCGACGCCGTCATAGCGGCCGCCACGCGCGATCTCGCGGCCATGATCGGCAACAAAGGCGGCAAACACCATCCCCGTCTGGTAGCGATAACCCCGCAGTTCGGCCAGATCGATATGTATCGGCATGCGTGGCATTTCAGCTCGAAGCTCGGCTACCGTGGCCTCCAGCAGATCCAAGGCCGCAAGCACCTCGACCCCGGCACTCTTGAGCGCCGTGCGGGCGCGCGCCAGCACCGACACATCTCCATTCAGATCCATCAACTGCGAGACCGCCTGCACGATGCGCGGCTTCAGCCCCCGCTCTCGCGCAAAATCGCTTAAATCCGGATGCGACTTGCGCTGCAGGATATCGAACAGCGATGACTCGTCGGCAGCATCAACGCCAAGCTTGGAAACCAGTGCGCGATAGATGCCGACATGTCCCAGGTCCAGGTGCACACCGCGCACACCGGCCAGCTTCAGGGTTTTCAGCATCAGGCGCAGCACCTCGAGATCAGCGGCGATGCCCGCTTCGCCAAAGATCTCGCAACCCACCTGACGCGGTGAACGCGGCCCGCCGAGACTATCCGCCTGCGCCCGCAGCACGGTACCCAGGTAGCACAGCCGCACGATCTTCTGGTCGGCATAACGGCGCACCGCAATACGCGCTGCCTGAGGCGTCATATCTGCGCGCAGGCCCAGCAGACGACCGCTGGCCGGGTCGGTCAGCTTGAACGTCTGCTGCTCTAGATCCTGCGCAGTGCCAGTCAGCAAGGCTTCAAGATGCTCGATCAGCGGGGGCAATATCAGTTCGTAGCGCTGCTTTCGATAGTGATCGAGCAGTTTGCGACGCAAGTCCTCCAGCTGCCAGGAAACCGGCGGCAGTGATTCCTCGACGCCTTCCGGCAACATCCATTTCTTTTGCGACATAAGCAGCTCTAAACCAACTGCAAAAGGATCAGGCCAGCGGCCATGCTGGCCACGCCCAGCAGTCGCAGTCCGCGATCAGGCATCTGCGAAACCGTCTGCAACATGCGCCGCCAATGTGACGGCGCAGCAAACGGCATCAGCCCCTCAATCACCATGACCAATGCCAGGGCCCTCAACAGTTCGGGCCACTCCAGACTCACTGCCCGCCAACACCCTTGAAATACTTGAACAACGGGCCGTCCGGCTCCAGCACCATGACATTGCTTTCACCGGCAAAGGCATCACGATAGACACTCAGTGAGCGGTAGAAGCTGTAGAACTCGGCGTCCTGCCCATAGGCCTTGGCGTAGATATCAGCCGACTTGGCATCACCCGCACCCTTGAACTCCTCCGCAGTCTTGTAGGCGTTGGCCAGCGTGACCTGGGCCTCCCGGTCTGCCGACGCACGAATCTTCTCGGCCTCCTCCGCACCGCGCGCGCGCAGGTCGGACGCCACCCGGGTGCGTTCGGCCCGCATGCGGTCGTACACCGAACTGCTGACTTCCTGAGGAAGATTGATGGTCTTGATGCGCACGTCGACGATCAAGATGCCGAGATCCTTGACCTTGGAAGCGGCGTCATCTGTCAGCTCCTTGATGATCACATCGCGATCATCGGAAACCACCTGCTTGATCGTGCGCGAACCAAACTCGTCTCGCATGCCGCGATTGATGATCGACGACAATCGGTCGCGTGCAACCAGTTCCTGACCGCCGGTGGCGCGGTAGTAAGTCGCCGCGTCGGCGATGCGCCACTTGACGAAGTAATCCACCTCGACGTTCTTCTTCTCGCCCGTCAGAAAATTCTGGGTCTGGTTGTCGAGAGTCTGCGTGCGCTGATCAAACTTTCGCACGTCCTGGAAGAACGGCAGCTTCGGGTGCAAGCCCGGATCGTAATCCTGCCCGCGCAGCTCGCCGAGCTGAAACATGACCGCTGTTTCGCGTTGATCGACGATAAAGAAGGAGTTGCTGATGACCAGCACTGCGAACAACAGCAGGCCGGCCCAGAATAGCGGTTGACTCTTCATGATTAGCGGCTCCGCTCGCGCGTACGTGCGTTATCGGTAGATCCCGGCGCCGAGTACGGCGCCGGGCTGGGCGAAGGGGCAGTCACGTAATCACTCGCCTTCTCGCTGCTGCGCGCTCCGTTCTTGAGGATCTGATCCAGCGGCAGGTAGATCATCGGGCTGCCCTTGTCGACATCAAGCATTACCTTGCTGGTATTGCCCAACACGGTGCTCATCGTGTCGAGGTAAAGGCGCTCGCGAGTCACCTTCGGCGCCTTGCGGTACTCACCGACCAGCTGACCAAAGCGCGATGCATCACCTTCGGCCTTTGCAATGACCTGATCCCTGTAGCCTTCGGCTTCCTGAATCAGTCGCGCGGCGGCGCCGCGGGCGCGCGGCAGGCGGTCATTGGCGTAAGCCTGAGCTTCGTTCTTCACGCGCTCCTGATCCTCGCGCGCCTTGATTGCATCTGCGAACGCAGCCTGCACCGGCTCTGGAGGTTGCGCCTGTTCGAGGTTGACCTCGGTCACGATCAGGCCGGTCTTGTAGCTGTCCAACCGATCCTGCAGCAGCTGCTTGGTGTGGTCGGCAACCTGCTGACGGCCATCCGTCAGGATGAAATCCATCAGGCTCTGGCCGACGACCTCACGCACGGCTGATTTGGTCGTCTGCCGCAGCGACATGTCCGGATCAGCCACGCTGAATACGTAGTCTTCGACTTTCGATACGCGGTACTGCACCGACAGCTCGACATCGACGATGTTCTCGTCCTTGGTCAGCATCGTCGCCCGATCACGCACAGCACGAACACCGGTAACGTTGACCAGTTCCTGCTTGTCGATCGGCCACGGCAACCGCCAGTGCAAGCCCGGTTCCGTGGTCTTGATGTACTGGCCAAACCGCAGCACGACGGCGCGCTCTTGCTCGTCAACGACGTAGAAACCCGACGCAACCCACAGCAAGGCAATGGCCCCCAGCGCCAGACCGAGAGCTCCGGCCGGCAGGCTGCCACCAAGCCCCGACCCGCCGCTGCCACCACCGCCCTTGCGCCCGCCGAAACGCGCCTTCAGCCGCTTCAGCATCTCGTCCAGATCGGGCGGACCGCCATCACCCCGCTTGGGGCCCTGACTCCAAGGGTCGCGATTGGGGGGACCCGGTTCATTCCATGCCATGTTTGATCATTCCTGTTGCGGAGCACATTGCCACGGTCGTAAGCCTTCAGACCGCGGTGCATCGTAGCGGTGCCGGAACCCGGCACTTCCTTACAGATTTCGTTTGCTGGCTGCTGGTCCCACGGTCAGCGCAAGCCGCGCGCCGCCCCGCCAACTTAAGAGGGTATGGGGGCCGTAACGGTCCGGAACAAGGCCGCAGCCGCCTAATTTTAGGGAGCCGGCTCCCATTCCTCAATGACCCGCGGCGGCGGCGTCACTCCGGCGGCGATGCAAAGCCCCCGCAGGCGCGCGGCCGAGAGCGCCACGCGCAAGTGAAAATTGCCCTCTGCATCAAGCGTTTCGGCTCGTACGGCGTGTTGCTCGAACAGTTGCGCGCGTAAACGCGCGGCCGAAGGTGGCAGCACCAGATCCTGCTCAGCCCACGAGGGGCGCACTCTTTCGGCGATGGCATCCCGCAGCAACTGCAGGCCGGCTCCGGTTACCGCCGACACATAGACCCGAACCGCCCGCCCCTGCTCGTCCCGTTCGATTCTCGGTGAATCTGCCTCTTCGGCCCGCAGGTCAATTTTATTGAACACCTGCAGGCGCGGGACTTCAGAAACGCCGATCTCCTCCAGTACCGCCTCGACCTGCTGGATACGCGTCATGCGTTCAGGGTCGGCCGCATCCAGCACATGAAGCAGCAGGCTGGCCTCGTGCGCTTCCTCCAGAGTCGCGCGGAATGCCGCAATCAGGTCGTGCGGCAAATCGCGGATAAAGCCGACGGTATCGGTCAGCAGCACCGGCTCACCAGCAGGCAGCTCAAACCGGCGTACCGTAGTGTCCAGCGTCGCAAACAGCTGGCTTGAGGCATACGTCGCATTACCAGTCAGCGCATTGAACAGCGTTGACTTTCCGGCGTTGGTATAGCCCACCAGCGAAATGGTGGGGATATTGTTGCGTAATCGAGAAGCGCGATTCTGCTCACGGCGACCGCGCACATCCTCAAGGTGCCGCTTCAGCGTGGCGATGCGACCGCGAATCAAGCGGCGGTCGAGTTCAAGCTGAGTTTCACCCGGACCGGTCAGACCGATGCCGCCGCCGCGCTGTCGCTCGAGATGGGTCCACCCGCGAACCAGGCGTGTGGCCATGTGCTGCAACTGCGCCAACTCGACCTGCAGCTTGCCCTCATGCGAGCGCGCCCGGCGCGCAAAGATGTGCAGGATCAGACCCGCGCGGTTCAGCACGCGCGCCTTGACCTCACGTTCCAGATTGCGTTCCTGGCTCGGCGACAGCGCGTGATTGAACAGCACGAGTTCGGCATCGGCAGCGGCAATCGCATTCGCGATCTCCTGAACCTTGCCGCTCCCGACAAACAACCCCGGGTCCGGCAAGCGACGGCTGCCGCCAATAACAGCAACCACTTCGGCACCCGCCGAGGCAGCCAGTTCAAGGAATTCCTGCCGGTCGGACTCAAAATCGCTGCCCGGAAACTCCAGGTGGACGAGTACCGCCTTCTGGCCCGTCTTGGGGCGCTCAAACATCTAGCACGACACTAGGTGACGCCGGCAGCGAGTCCCCATCAAGCGGCAGTGCTCTCCGCAGCCGCGGCACCGTCGTCTCCGTCGCCGTCGCCATCAACCACACTGCCGTCGAAGATGCGGACCGGGCGCGCAGGCACGACCGTAGAGATGGCGTGCTTGTAGACCATCTGACTGACGCTGTTGCGCAACAGCACCACAAAGGAATCAAAGGATTCGATCTGTCCCTGCAGCTTGATGCCATTCACCAGATAGATCGAAACGGGGATGCGCTCCTTGCGGAGAGCGTTCAGAAACGGTTCTTGTAGCGTATGACCTTTCGACATCGTCGTGTCCCTTTCTTGTATGCCCGCTTCATTGCGCGGCGGGTCGCCTTATGGCGTTAGAAGTCTAGCATGGGGTTTGCGCGCAAGGCCCGTGCCACCAGGTCCGGCGCCTGCGGGTCCAGCCAGCATACCTCCGGCTCGCTGCGCAGCCATGTCAACTGGCGTTTCGCAAACTGCCGGGTCGCCGCAATTCCTCTCTGTACGGCCTCGGGGAGATCCCAGCTTCCGTCCAGATAGCCCCACAGCTGACGGTATCCGACCGCACGCATGGACGGGAGTTCCGGCGTAAGGTCGCCTCTTTCGTAAAGACTGCGGACCTCCTCCAGAAAACCTTGCGCCATCATCTCATGGAAGCGTCGCGCTATCCGCGCGTGCAACTCGGCGCGTTGCGGGGGGTTCAGCGCCAGCCTGATCACCGCGCCCGGGATGCCGGCCGAGCGAGCCGCCCGATGGGCATCGCTCAGCGTGCGGCCGCTCAGTTCGACCACCTCGAGCGCGCGCTGTACCCGCTGCAAGTCGTTGACGTGCAGGCGCGCCGCCGCCTCCGGGTCGACGCGCGCAAGCCGCTGGTGCAGAGCTGCCGCACCGAGATTCCGCGCATCCGCCTCCAATCGTAGACGCACAGAGGGATCGGCCGAAGGCAGCAGGCTGAGCCCCTCGGTCAGCGCCCGGAAATAGAGCATCGTTCCACCGACCAGCAGGGGCACGCGCCCACGTGCGCGAATCTCGCCGATCAGGCGCTGCGCGTCAGTGACAAAGCGCGCCGCAGAATAGGTCTCGGCCGGATCCAGAATATCAATCAGATGATGCGCAACGCTGGCACGCATCGCTGCGTCAGGCTTCGCCGTGCCGATATCCATGCCGCGATACACCAGAGCCGAGTCGACGCTGACGATCTCCACCGGCAATCGCCGGGCCAGCGCCAATGACAGCGCGGTCTTGCCGGAGGCCGTCGGCCCCATCAGCAGCACCACTGGCGGAACCATCAGCGCCCTCGCAGAAACAGGCGATCCAGCTCCGCAACTCCGACCTGGACCCAAGTCGGTCGGCCATGGTTGCACTGCCCCGCCAGATCGGTGGTCTCCATATCGCGTAGCAGTGCGTTCATCTCCGCCAGCGTCAAACGCCGGTTCGCCTTGATCGCGGCCTTGCAGGCGACATCGGCCAGCACTCGGTGCTGGGCGTCCAGCGCCTCACCGATATGGGTGTCGCTGCTGCGGCGCGCTTCGTCAGCCACCAGATCGCGCAGCAAGGGTGCGACCGCCTCGCGCGCCAGCAGCGGGGGTACCGCCCGCACCGCCACAGAGCTCGGGCCGACGCGATCGAACTCGAATCCGAATCGGCGCAGGTCCTCGCCACGCGCGACCAGTGCCTCGACCTCATCCTCGTGCAGCTGCACAATCTCCGGCATCAACAGCGCCTGGGCCGGCACTGCACCTGCTGCCAACTGCCGCTTCAGGCGTTCATAGATCACGCGCTCATGTGCGGCATGCGCATCCACCACGATCAGACCGGCACGGTTCTGAGCCAGCACGAATACGCCATGCAACTGTGCCAGCGCGTGGCCCAATGGCAGCTCCTCCGAGGCCTGCGCAGGTGTCGAGAGCTCGCTGGCAGCTGCCGCTTGCGCAGTCTGCGGCAGCGCTGAATACGCCGCTAGCGCCTCCTCGACCCTGCCACTGCCGGCAGGCATGGCCGGGTGGCCGTAGCGAAAGCCCCCTTGTGCGGATGAGGGCAGCGGCGAAGTCGCGGCCGCCAGCCCCGCTCGGTGGTGCGTATCCGGCTCAGGCCGAACGCGGCGCAGCAGCTGGTGCACTGCACCGAACAGCAGATCATGCACCTGACCCGCCTGCCGGAACCTGACTTCCGTCTTCTGAGGATGCACGTTGACATCGACGGCGGTCGGGTCCAGCTCCAGATACAGCACATAGGCCGGGTAATGCGTGCTGTGCATGGCATCGGCAAACGCGCGACGCAGGGCATAGCCCAAGAGGCGATCTCGCACCAAACGTCCGTTGACGTACAGGAACTGCAGGTCCGCCTGAGTCCGTGCAAAGCTGGGAAGCCCCACCCATCCGTGCAGCCGCATCCCCAGACGCGATTCGTCGAGCACAACCGCATTGTCGGGAAAGGCGTCGCCGCAGATCGCGCGCAGTCGGGCGAGCCGCGTGCTGTCGCTGGCGGCGGGCGCCAGTTCAAATACACGGCGCTGGTTGTGTCTGAGGCTCAGCGCCACATCAAAGCGTGCCAGCGCCACGCGCTGCAGCGTCTGTTGAATATGACGAAACTCTGTCGCTTCTGATTTAAGGAACTTGCGGCGCGCAGGCGTGTTGAAGAACAGATCACGCACCTCGATCGTCGTACCCTGGGGATGAGCTGCGGGCCGAGGAGGCACCGCATCCAGCGCGCCCGCACCGCTCACCGTCCAGGCATGCGCGTCCTGCCCGACGCGCGACGTCAGGCTCATCCGCGACACTGACAACACGCTGGGCAACGCCTCACCGCGAAAGCCGAGGGTCTGGACGCATTCGAGATCCTCCAGGCTGGCGATCTTGCTGGTGGCGTGACGCTGCAGCGCCAGCGCCAGTTGTGCCGATGCCATGCCGTGACCATCGTCACGAATGCGGATCAGCGCCAGCCCCCCCTGCTCGATATCGACCTCAATGCGTTGCGCGCCTGCGTCCAGGCTGTTCTCGACCAGCTCCTTGACCACGGCCGCGGGACGCTCGACGACCTCGCCAGCCGCGATCTGATTGACCAGCACATCGGGAAGTACGCGAATCATCCCGAGAGTTTACAGGTCGAGCGCCTGCGCTCCGATGCTCAGGTCGCACCGGCGTCATCTTTCGTGCAAAAAAATGGCTCGCGAGGAGCGGAGTCCGTCGCGAGCCCGAGTGGACACGCTAAAACTATTGGGAAATCCCCTGCGCGGGCCTGGCTTCCCGGTTGAGATCACTCGCCCCGACCTTCTGCAGGTAGGGCTCGGCATCGACGATCTGCTGCTTGGGCCTGTAGCTCTGGAAGTAGCCTTTGACACCGTCGAGTATCTTGGCGGCCAGCTGGTCCTGATAGCTCTCGTCAGCCAGCAACTTCTCCTCATGCGCGTTGGTGATGAACGCGGTCTCCACCAGTACCGACGGGATGTCCGGAGCCTTCAACACGGCGAAGCCCGCCTGCTGCACGTCTGACTTCTGCAGCACGTTCACCTGCCCCATTGCGCGCAGAATCCGGGAGCCCACATCGAGACTGGCCTCCATCGTCGCGCTCTGCGACAAGTCGATCAGCACCGCGGCCAGTTCGTGATCCTTGCCGTGCAGTTCGACACCACCCACCAGATCGGCTGAATTCTCCTTGTGCGCGAGCCAGCGCGCGTGCTCGTTGCTGGCCCCGCGATTGGACAGCACATAAACCGAGGTGCCGCGCATGCTGCGCTTGGTAAACGCGTTGCAGTGCACCGAAACAAACAGGTCGGCCTGGTGCTTGCGAGCCACGTTGACGCGCTCGCGCAGGCCCACGTAGTAGTCGCCATCACGGGTCAACACCGCCCGCATGCCCGGCTGCGCATTGATGTTGCGCGCCAGCCTGCGTGCAACCGATAGCGCTACATCCTTCTCGAGCAGCCCGGACTTGCCGCGCGCACCCGGATCCTCGCCGCCATGCCCGGCATCGACGGCGATGACAATCGGCTTGTCCTGCAGCCGCGTGGCCGCAGCCGGTACGGCAGGTTCGGTAACGGCATTTGGCTGCGCCGCCAGCGCTATCGGTGATCGCGCCGTTTCAAGATCAACCACGAGTCGGTGGCCGTACTCATCGGTGGGTGCAAGGCTGAAGCTACGCGCCTTCGCTGGAGTCGCCAGGTCAAGCACCACCCGGATGCCGCCGGTACGCGGGCCGCTGCGGATATGCTGCACGGCCCCCTTTCCCAGCACGGCGTTGACCCGATCAATGCTGGCGCTGGAAAGCCCGGAAATGTCGACGACCACCCGATCCGGATTCGGAAGGGTGAACATATTGTGCGAAACCGCCTCGCTGAGATCGAACACCACGCGGGTCGACTCAGGACCATCCCAGAGGCGCAGCTCGCGCAGCTCTGCGGCCGCTGCAGACAGCGGCAACATCAGTACGCAAACCAGCCAATAAACCCCACGCATGCCCATTGCTCCGGCACGATTTGCGCCGAATGTAGCGGCACCGGCCGATATTTGCAAGTTTATTGTTTTCACAAACAGCAAGATAGAAAACCTTCTTAAGGTCAAACCTGCGCTAGCGCC
>JBFJJW010000108.1:0-10938 GCA_041612095.1 Solimonas sp.
CTGAGGGCGCTCTGGGATTTGCCTGCGCGCAGCAACTCTACCGCTGCATTGAGCTGCTGCTCAGGGGTGGGGGCCTGTGCCGCAGCGCATAGCGGTAGCAAGGCTAGCGCCAGCGCCCGGCGCAGGGCGCGCAGTTGATTCATCTGCTGGGTTCAGTCGGTCGTGAGTGCGGTGCCGCGGCAATCAGCGCGAATACTCACGCGCAATCTTCCAGCTGCCGTCTTCCTTGGTCCATTCGATGATCTTGGAGACGCTGTCGGAGAACGCATCGGACTCGTAGTCCTGCTGGAAGCTCGCGCGAACGCGGCCGTCTTCCACCGGTGAGAACTTGAGTTCGACGATCTTGACGCTGATTCGCTTCGGCCGGCTGATGCGATCACGGCGCTGGGTTTCCCAGGCTTCGCGGGTAAGGCCGCCCTCGGGGACAAAGGCGTTACCGTAGGCGGCAAAGTAGGCAGACAGATCCTGAGAGGACCAGGCCTGCGCCCAGGCTGTCAGTGCGCCTTCCAATGCCTGCTGCGTAGCGGCGTCGACCGATTCGGCGCTATTGCTGGCCTTTGTCGCGGCGGCGGGCTCCGGGGCAGCTGCGGCCGGCGCTTCGGTGGTGGCCGGGGAGGCGGCGGCAACCGCAGCGGGCTTGGCGGCTGGCGCGGGTGCCGCCGCTACCGCGGTCTCCGGCGCGGCGTCCATCTGGTTGATCAGCGCCAGCTTGCGGCGCAGCAACTGATTGGATTGATCCAATTGCAGTGCGCGGTTGTAGGCGGCACCGGCGAGTGCGGAGTAGATGTCGCCGAGATTCTCGTGGGCTGTCGCATAGCTGGGGTGTGTTGCCAGCGCAGCCTCCAGCGCCTCGCGGGCCTTTTCGTAATTGCCTTCCGAGGCGTACAGCACGGCGAGGTTATTGAACGGTTCCGGCAGTTGCGGATAGTCGCGCGTCAGGTCCGCGAACACGCGCTGCGCATCCTTGCTGCGGTTCAGCTTGACCAGCGCAAGGCCGCGCGCAAAGCGCGCCTCCGCATCCTGCGGATTCTTCGCCAGGTGGGCATCCAGCTTCTTCAGCGCCTCGGCAGACTGACCCTGCTGGATCAGCGCTTGCGCGTCCTGGGCAACGCTGGCGGCGACCGCCTGGGGCGCGAGTACGAACGCGGAGAGTAGGCAGACAGCGCGGCAGAGCTTGAACATGCTGCGGAAACCTCATTGCTGGGGACGACCGTACTATACCAGCGCCGCCTGCAAGACTCAGCGTCGGCGATACGGGTCCGCGACACCCGGGGGAACGCGCTTGAAGCGCTTGTGCACCCAGAAGTACTGGGTCGGGGCCAGCCTTACCCCCTGTTCGAGCACGCCGTTGATGCGCGTGGCGTCGGCGGCTTCGTCTGCTCCCGGGAACCCTTCCAGCGCCGGCAGGATGTGCACGCGGTAGCGGCCGCGCTCGCGTACCGGGAAGTAGGGGACGACCTTGGCGCGGCCCATCTGTGCCAGCCGCGAAGTTGCGGTAATGCTCAGGACCGGGGTGCCGAAGAAGGGCGCATAGACACTGATGCGGCGATCCAGTGTCTGATCCGGCGCGTACCAGATGGCGCGACCTTCACGCAGTGCGCGCACCAGTCGTCTCAGATCCGAGCGCGGCAGCGCCGGCAGCTTGGATCGCTGCTGGCGCCAGCGGTGCATGCACCAGTCCATGACCGCGTTGTTGTACGGTCGATACATCGCATGAAACGGCACGCCCGCCAGACACAGAAAGCGCGCGCCCAGTTCCAGCGTGGTGAAGTGCCCGGTCAGCAGCAGCGCGCCGCTGCCGTCCGCCTGCGCCGCCTGCAGATGCTCGGCGCCAATCACCTCGCCGTAGCGGCGCAACCGCCAATCCGGCGCAAACCACGCGAGTGCGGTCTCGAATACGCCCATGCCGAGATCGCCGAAGTGGCGATCGGTCATGCGCTCGCGCTCCTGGGCGTCGATCTCGGGAAAGCACAGCGCCAGATTGACCTGCACCACGCGGCGGCGTCTGCGCACGAGGCGGCCCGCCAATACACCGAGGCCGCGACCGAGCGCCAGCAGCACCGGCACCGGCAACCAGCTCAAGGTCCACATCACGGCAATGCCGAACCAGGTGGCCCAGTAACGGGGATGCAGCAGCTCAGCGCGGAACGGTGGGGTGGTCACGGCGCGATTGTAGCGGCCCCACCGGCTTTGCCGTCGCGCACTGGCATCCGGCAGGGCGAACCGGGAAACTGGCGTGATGCGCGCGCTCTATACCCTGCTGCTCTACCTGTTTGCTCCGATCGTGCTGTTGCGTCTGTGGCTGCGCGCGCGCAGCCCGGCGAACTATCGCGAACGCTGGCGCGAGCGCCTGGGCTTCGTTGCCCGCCCGGCGCAACCGGTCGCGGTATGGGTGCATGCCGTCTCGGTCGGTGAGGCGCTGGCGGCCCTGCCCCTGATCCACGCGCTGATCGAGCGGTACGGCCCGGGGCGGGTGTTGGTGACCTCCACCACGCCCACCGGTTCGGCGCGCGTCCAGGCGGCCTTGGGCGCGAAGGTGCTGCATACCTATGCGCCCTATGACCTGCCGGATGTGGTGGCGCGCTATCTGCGGCGCATGCGGCCGCAGCAACTGGTGGTGATGGAGACCGAGCTGTGGCCCAACCTGTTCCGGGCGCTGGCGCGGCGTGGTGTGCCGGTGACGGTGGCCAACGCGCGCCTGTCCCCCGGCTCGTTTCGGGGCTATCGCCGGGTACGGGGGTTTGCGCGCAGCACGTTGGCCGACGTCACCCACATCGCTGCGCAAAGCGAGGCCGATGCCGAGCGCTTCCGCGCGCTGGGGGCGATACCGTCGCGGGTCAGCGTCATGGGCAACATCAAGTTCGACCAGACCGTGCCGCAGGCGCAGTTGGCCGTGGGCAAGGACCTGCGCCAGCGGCTGGGCATGGAGCGCCCGGTCTGGGTGGCCGCCAGCACGCACGACGGCGAGGAGCAACGGGTACTGGCAGCGCATGCCGAATTGCTCAGGGCTTCACCAAGCGCGTTGCTGATTCTGGTGCCGCGGCATCCTCAGCGTTTTGCCGCCACCGCGCGCCTGATCGAGAAGGCCCGGCTTGCCTGCGTCCGGCGCAGTGAAATGGCGGCGGCTGCCGCGACCGCCGTGCAAGACGCGCAGGTGTTGCTGGGCGACAGCATGGGTGAGATGTTCGTGTACATGGCAGCCAGCGACGTCGCGTTCGTCGGCGGCTCCCTGGTCGACGTCGGCGGACACAATGTTCTGGAGCCGGCAGCACTGGGATTGCCGGTGCTGTTCGGGCCGCACATGTACAACTTTGTTGCCGCTCGCCAGCTGTTGCTTGATGTCCAGGGCGCAATCGAGGTGAACGAGGCCTCGCTCGCCGACACCGTGCGCGTGCTGCTGGGCAGCCCCGCCCGAAGGCAGCAGCTGGGGGAGGCCGGGCGAGCGGCTGTCGAGGCCAATCGCGGCGCACTGCAACGGCTGCTGAAGCGCCTCGAAACGCTCGACTGATGCGCTAGAGCGCTGGGGTCGGAAGCTTGCGGCTGCGCCACAGACCATCCGCGGCGTAGATCACCAGCGCCGCCCAGATGAAGGAGAACCCCCAGGCCTGCGCTGCGGTGAACGGCTCATGAAAGACCAGTACGCCGCAAGCCAGCTGCAGGGTTGGCGCCAGATACTGCAGGATGCCGACCATGGACAGCGGAATGCGTCGGGCGCCGTAGGCGAACAGGACCAGCGGCAGCGCAGTAACGAGGCCCGCGACCACCAGCAGGGTGTCGGTGGCCGGATCCAACTGGCCGAAGGCCCCCAGCCCCTGGCCGCCACGCCACGCCAGGACCGCGAACGCCGGCAGAAACAGCAGACCGCTTTCGACCATCAGCCCCTGCACTGAAGGCACGACCGCAATCTTTCGAATCAGGCCGTAGCCGCCGAACGACATGGCCAGCGCCAGTGCGATCCAGGGCGGGCGCCCGACCTGCGCCGACAACCACAGCACGCCGACCGCGGCGATGGCGACGGCAAGCCACTGGCGCCGATTCAGGCGTTCCCCCAGCACGACGACGCCAAGCAGCACGCTGACCAGCGGGTTGATGAAGTAGCCCAGACTGGTTTCCACTACGTGGCCGCTATTCACCGCCCAGATGTACAGCCACCAGTTGCCCGAAATCAGTGTCGCGCTGCCAACCAACAGCGTCAGCAGGCGGGGCGACAGCCCGCGCACCCAGCTCCAACCCTCGCGCAGGCTCAGCCATAGTGCGACGAACAGCGCGCACCAGACGATGCGGTGCGACATGATCTCCAGCGCCGGAACCTGGGCCAACAGCTTCCAGTAAAGGGGAAACAGGCCCCAGATGAAGTAGGCGGCGGCGGCGGCAAACAGACCCTGGCGCATGACCCGGTTGGTGCAGAGGCGATTGGGCGCGCAGTTTAGTGCCTTGCCAGGGCGGCTGCGCGCAACCCATTCCCGGGCTGGGCGTATAACAGGTGAACCCGTGAGGAGAGTTGGCATGCACGTGCTCGTCAGTGGCGGCAGTGGCTTCATAGGATGTGATCTGGTGGCGCAACTGCTCGCCCGTGGTCACCGCGTGACGGCATGGACCCGCGACGTGGTGACCGCGCAAGACCGGCTGCCGGGCGTGCGCTGCGTACGGCTTCTGGATGAGCTTGCTACCGACCGGCCAGATGGCGTGGTGAATCTGGCGGGCGAGAACCTCGCCGCGGCGCGCTGGACTGCCAGGAGCAAATCGCGTTTCGTCGACAGCCGCACGCAGACCACCCGGCACCTGGTGAACTGGTTTCTGCAGGGGCCTTTGCCGCAGGTGATGGTTTCCGGCTCGGCGATCGGCCTCTATGGCGCGCGCAACGACGAGTTGGTGACAGAGGCATCCGCAGCCGGGCGTGCGGGGGACTTTACGGTGGAGCTGTGCCGTGCCTGGGAGGCGGAAGTCGAGCCGCTGGCGGGCCGGGGTGCGCGGGTGTGTTGGCTGCGCACAGGCATCGTGCTGGAACGCGACGGCGGCTCGCTGCAGGCGATGCTGAGGCCGTTCAGATGGAGTCTCGGCGGGCCGATCGGCAGCGGGCGCCAGTGGATGTCCTGGATACACCGCCGCGATCTGGTGGCGCTGATCATCTGGCTGCTCGAAACCCCCACGGCGTCCGGCGTGTACAACGGCACTGCACCCCATCCGGTGCGAAACCGGGAATTCGCTCGCGCGCTTGGACGGGCCCTCCGCCGTCCGGCAGTGCTGCCGCTGCCGGCGCCTGTGCTGCGCCTGATGGTAGGCGAGATGGCCGACATCATCACCACCGGTCAGAAGGTGCTGCCCGCTCGCGCCCTGGAGCAGGGATTCCGCTTTCGGCATGCCGATCTTGACGCTGCGCTGGGGGCCATATTCGCTCCGCCTGCGGCAAGGAACTGATCGGCCAGCGTCCGGCCGGGAAGGCTGCCGCGCCGCGGCTGAGGTATCGGTTCCGCCAAGCTGAAGACTAATGCCAGCGGTGGCGCTTAGTCCGCGGCGACCGTGCGTCCACTTGCCCACGCGCGCAGGGCGGCAACCGGCTCCGCCATGACCACGGACAGCGGGCGTGTGCGCTGCAGTTCCGCCAACAGGATCGCGGTATCCAGAGGGGTGCCGTTCGCGGCGGCTTCGTACAGCCCGCCAACAATCCCCTGTTCGATTTCGGCTCCAGAGTACCCTTCGCTTGCGGCCGCAAGCGCGGTGTAGTCAAACGTCTCCACCGGCTGTTGCCGCGCCTGCAGATGAATGCGGAAGATCGCCTCACGCACTGCGGCACCAGGGAGATCCACAAAGAAGATTTCATCGAACCGCCCCTTGCGCAGCAGCTCCGGAGGCAGGCGCTGTACGTCATTAGCGGTTGCGGCCACGAACACGCGCGAGGTGTTCTCGCTGAGCCAGGTCAGCAAGGCGCCGAGCAGGCGGCGCGAAACGCCGCCGTCGCTGGCGTCTCCGGAGGTCGAGATGCCTTTCTCGATCTCGTCCAGCCATAGCACGCAAGGGGCCAGCTTCTCGGCGAGGGCCAGCGCTTCGCGCAGATTGCGTTCGCTCTCACCGCTCCATTTGCTATAGAGCGCGCCAAAGTCCATGCGTAGCAGCGGCAGATGCCAGCTGCCGGCAATGGCCTTGCAGGCGAGACTTTTGCCCGCACCCTGCACGCCCAGCAGCAGCACGCCGCGCGGTGGATCAAGCTCGGGAAGCTCGCCGCGAAACGCGGGGGCTCTGCGCTGCAGCCAATGCTTCAGGGCATCGAGCCCGGCGACGTCGCTGAGTCGCACGGCATCGAGCTCCAGTTGCAGCAGGCCACCCTGCCCCAGGGCCTCATGCTTGAGCTTCAGCACCCGGGCCAGGTCTTCGCGGGTGAGCGCGCCATCATCGCGAATCGCCTGGCGAATCAGGCGGCGCGCGCCGTCGGCCGTCAGTCCCCTCAGGTGCTGCACCAGCATTTGCGCTGCCTCGGGTTCGCCCCGCAGTTTGCCATCGAGGCGCGGTTCGGCTTCCCACAGGCGGACCTCTTCGCGCAGTAGCGCGCGAAGCTGTTGAGCGTCGGGCAGCGATAGCTGGAAGCGTGCACTCAAGCGCTGCAGTTCCGACGGTAGTTCCACCCGGTGCCCTACAAACACCAGTGTGCGCGCGCGTGCGGAGTAAGCCAGGGCGATCTGTTTAACCCGTCGCTGCAGGGCCGGGTCCGTCAGAAACGGATGCGCGTCGCACAGCACATACACCCCGATCGACATCGAGGCCTCGATAAGTCGGAGCGCGCCCTCCAGCTCGCGGGTGTCACTCGCGTGAGGGCCGTCGACCGGGCTACCCGCCAGCCCGCGCAGGCCGTCGGCGACACTCCAGCTGTACAGGGGACACTGCTGCTGACCGCAGTGACGCTCGAGCAGCGACAGCAGACGTGCCTCCTCCTGGGTCTCAACGATGACAATCGGGAAATGGGAGCGGAGGATCAGCTGCAGATCGTGGAGGTCATTCACGGTGAGTGCGGTCTGAAAGCGGGCGTGGAAACTGTCCCCCGGCCGTGATGACACGGCAGGGGGCGGCGACGTGCCCACATATTGCCGCAGCTGACGGCAGGCTGCGCTTTTTGGGATGGCTGGGTGCGATATCGTCCGGCAGCGATGCAGGTCATTTCCTACTGGTCTGGCGCCGCGTGCTGGTTAGAATGCGACCATGCAGCAGTCACCCCCCAGGACCCGCGCTACGACACCGGACCCCTACAGCCCCAGAGCAATGGGCGCCGAGGGTCTTGCCGATTTCATGCCGGACCGGCATGAGAACCTGCTGCGGAGAGATCCTGACAAGTACTCGGATATGGTGCGCGGTGTTACCGCATTCGGGATCTACCTGATCGATCGCGCGGGTCGTGTGCGTAGCTGGAATCAGGGCGCGGCCAACATTACCGGCATCGCCGAGGGCGAGATCATCGGCCAGCCGTTCTCGAGCCTGTTTGCGGAGCGCCCCGCGCGCGAAGGAATCCCGCAGCGAACCCTGGAGTTCGTGCGCGCCAATCGCCACAGCCGGGATGAGCAGCGCCGCCGCCGCGGCAACGGCGACGACTTCATGGCCCAATGCTCACTGGACGCGTTGCGCTCGGAGTCCGGTGAGCTGCTGGGATTCGTCGAAGTGTTTCAGGACGTGACCGAGCAGAAGCTGCGCGAGGATCAGCTCTACCAGCGCGCAACCCGCGACGCGCTCAGCGGGCTTTTCAATCGCGGGCATTTCATGGAGCAGGCGACGCTGGAAATCGACCGTGCGCGCCGCTTCGCCGAGCCGTTCTCGGTGATCATCATCGACATCGATCATTTCAAGAAGATCAACGACACCTACGGGCACGAGGTCGGCGACAAGGCGATTGCCGTGCTGGCTCATACCCTCGCCAAGGATGTGCGCAAGATCGACATCTGTGGCCGCATCGGTGGCGAGGAGTTCGCGCTGGCCTTGCCGCGCGCCAACAAGGAGCCGGCAATGGAGTTTGCGCAGCGCCTGCGGCGGCGCATTGCCGAACAGCGGGTAGTGATCAACCCGGGCAAGGAGATTGGCTTCACCGCCAGCCTCGGGGTGGCCTCCCTGCGCAGCACCACCCGTGATCTAGCGGAACTGATGCGCAACGCCGATGCGGCGCTGTACCGGGCCAAACGCGAAGGGCGCAATCGGGTTGAGGCCTGGTTCGAATAGGCGCCGGCCGACCGGTTCTCCGGAAAATGCAGCGCAAACCGGCGCAGACGTTTAGAATCCGCGCCACGCGCCCCTAGCGCAACGGGTAGAGTGCCGGTTTCCGAAGGCAATACTCACTGGGCGCTGTAGACTGTAGGGCAACACTCATTTGCGTCCGTAGCTCAGCTGGATAGAGTACCGGCTTCCGAAGCCGAGGGTCGGGGGTTCGAATCCCTCCGGGCGCACCAAAATCAACAACTTAGAGCTTGGTCGGGCACTGTCCCGGCCGGGCTCTTTTGGTTTCTGGTGGCCTGGGGCGGGAGCCACCCTGAGTATTGCTTCAGAACGGTCCCGAGCCATGATTTTCGGGGTTAGGGACAGTAATGGCACCGTGTGCCGGGTCTGGTGAATCTGACCAACCAGTCCGGCTCAACCTGATCAATCCGGGTTTGTCTTCCGATCAGATTGACAAGCCTCAACGTCCGATTGGGCAAGATCGCCGGAGCAAAACGCGCGATGGTGAACGGCGTTGAAGTGCCGTCGCAAGCGTCTGCGTCGATGTGCGTTCGTAGGAATCGATTCTGAATGCTGAACGCGCTGCGGTTCGAAACGTGATGCAATGCCGCGGCCGTGGATCTGCCGCGATCTAGATCGGCGAGCGAATCTGTTCCCGGCTCATGCCTATGACCTCTGTCAGGAAGTCGCGATGTGCGCGCACGGCGCGTGAAAGTTGTTCCGGCGGGATGCGATCCGGCGTGTCTTCGACCGTGTGATAGTGCGGCGTGGCCATCGTCAGGTTAACGCTGGGAATGCCCAGTTCGCCCATGGCCCCTTCAAGGTCAAGGTTGGCATTGACCTCGGGAATGGTCGGCAGCGGAACCGAGAGCAAGTCGTATTGCAGCAAGTACGGCAGAAAGGTGCGCAGCAATGCCGGATGCTTTGTCGTGAACAGTGCACGTTCCTCGTCGCCAGGCCGCTCGATCGCCAAACCCAGCATGTCGATGAGGCCGGCACCGGAGATGTGTTCCTCCCCGTAAGCGGCGAGATGGTCCAGATTCATGAACAGCTCAAGGTTCGGAACGAGGTCTTGGTGGGCCGACAACCAGTGCGCGACGCCGCCATACGGGAAGCCAGTGTCGTGTCCGGTGACACCCAGGAAGATCATGTCTCGTGGGCGCTGCTCAATGGGTAGAGCACCGAAATGTTCAGCCAGGCCGATCAAGCCGGCGACACCGGTGGCGTTGTCGAGGGCCCCGGTGAACCAGGCGTCGTAGTGCGCGCAGACAAGGATGGTTCCGTCCAAGGCGCCCGAACCTGGCAGAAGGCCGACGACGTCGCGCGTTGTGCCATCGACGTGCTGTGCGTTCAATCGCCAAGTGCCCGATCCGCCATTGCGCGCAGCTGCGCGCATCAACGCCAGATCGCGCGCGCCCATCTGAAAGGCTGGAATCGGATTGTCATCCAGGTAGTTGCGACTGGAGCTGGTCGGGCGAATCAGATTGTCCGGCGCATCCGAGGTCACGAACATCGCAACCGCGCCGAGCTCCGCGGCGCGCTGGTAGGTTTCGGGATACGTCGCGAATACGTTCAGCAGTGCCTTGCCGGTGACGACAACGGCCTTGCCCTGAACGTCCTGCGCCAGCAGTTCCAGTTCGGTGCCGAAACCTACATCGACCAGCGGCGCTGTGCCTTGTCCGGCACTCGTGGACCACAGCGGAAAACTGTCCATCGCCTGCGTGACGCCACCCGTGACCAGGCCCGCTTCCCAGTCGATCAGCTCCCACTTGCGGAAGCCGTACGGGGCAATCTGCGTTTGCAGGCCGGCGCCGCGCAGACGCTCGGCCAGCCATTCTCCCGCTTTGCGCTCTTCGGGGTAGCCGGTCCAGCGGGGTTGATAGCCGCACAGCTCGCGTACCCAGCCGTACAGTCGGTCCGGTGCCATCGGATCGCCACTGGCTATGGGCGTAGTACCGGTAGTGATGGCCTCATAGCTGGACCCACAAGCGCCGATGAATGGCGGCAGCAGCAGCGTGCCCGCCGCAATCCCGGCGCGTGACAGAAAGTGGCGACGGCTGATCCCCCGGACACCCGGCGGCATAGTGTTTCTGCTCATTGCGCAAACCTTTCCGTGATCCAGGTGGCGATCGACTCGGCCGCCATGTCCGCCGTCGGCGAGTGCCCTGCGGGCCAGCGCGCGTAGGTCACGTCGAGGCCGCGGCTTCTGTAGTCGTGCACAAGCTGCTCGGTGAACGGCAGCTGGGCCACCAGATCGAGTGCGCCGGCGTCGACGCGGATCGGTACATCCTGCCGCAGCGGCAGCAGACGGACGTCGTCCTCCTCGAGGTAGCGACGCATCTGCGCGACGCCCTCGTCTCCGCGTGGCCCCTGCAGCTCGGCTGGGCTAAGGCCGCCCCACGATTCCGTCCCGGAAAGGTCCGCCAGGCACAGACGCTCAAGGTCAGGCCACAGCGCGATGGCGCGCTCCGAAAGACCGCCCTCCTCCAGCATGAAGTGCTCGAACTGAGGGTCGATTGCGGCGATGCCCTTAAGCACCAGCGCAGCAAGTGCGACCACCTCGCGAATACCCTCTGCCGTCAATGGCAGAGGCTCCAGCAAGGTGACGAGCTTTTCTAGTTGCGTCACCGGGGTGATCGCCGATATGCCAATCAACTTCAAGCCGCGTGCGGGTGGATGCACGCTGCTGCCGCTGTTCAGCGCGGCGACACCGCCTTCGGAGTGACCTGCGGCCACCCAGCGACCCCC
>JBFJJW010000109.1:0-10928 GCA_041612095.1 Solimonas sp.
CACCATGACAACGTCCGGATCCTGGCGCAGGATCGCACGCAGGCCGCGCGCAAACGTCATCTCGACCTTGGTATTGACCTGGGTCTGGCCAACGCCGTCGATGTAATACTCGATCGGATCCTCGACCGTCATGATGTTGCGTGAGCGGTCGTTCAGCACCGACAGTGCCGAATACAGGGTGGTGGTCTTTCCCGAGCCCGTGGGCCCCGTGACCAGCAGAATGCCATAGGGATGATGGATGATGCGTTTGAGCAGCTGAATCTGACTGTCGTCAAGGCCCAGTTGCTCCAGGTCAAGCTTGTCTGCCTGCTTGTCGAGAATGCGCATGACCACGCGCTCGCTGTTGACGCCGGTCGGTATCGTCGAGACGCGCACGTCCACCTTGCGCCCCCCGAAGGCACGTGAAATGCGGCCGTCCTGTGGCAGGCGCTTTTCTGCGATGTCGAGCTTGGCCATGACTTTGATACGCGACACCAGACGCGGCGCCAGCGCCCGCGTGGGTGACATCACTTCGCGCAGCACGCCGTCGACCCGAAAGCGTATCTGCAGACGGCTTTCGAAGCTCTCGATATGAATATCCGAGGCATTGTCCTTGATGGCTTCCACCAGCAGGCCATTGATGAACTTGATGACCGGGGCGTCGTCGTCCGATTCCAGCAGGTCCTGACTGTCCTGCAAGGCGAGCGCCAGCGCATCGAGGTCGGTGTCTTCGGCATCCAGGCCATGCATCAGGCTGGCAGTGGCGGTGGTTTGCCCCTCATAGGTGCGCGATAACAACGCATCGAACTCGGTGAGCGAGACGTTCTGCAGGCGCAGCGGGCGGCCGACGAAGCGGCGGGTTTCCTGCAGTGCTTCGATCGCAATGCCCGGCCGCGCGACCGCCAGTACGTGGTCGCCACGGTCTTCGGTCACGATCAAGCCGTGGCGCTTGGCGAACGCAAACGGCGGCCGCCGAAGGAGCTGCTCCATAACCGGATCAGTTACCGTTGGCCGGCGCTGGCGGCAGTGCGATGGCCGGGCGTGGTGGCGCTGTGCCCGGGCGTGGCGGTGACGGTGGCGCCGACTCGCGCTGATACTCGTCAAACGGCTTCAGCTGCGGTCGTTGGCCACCAATCAGCGGTACCGGCTTGCTATTGCCGGCCTCGAGTTGTGCCTGGCGCACGCCTTCGTACTTCTTGCGTGTGTAGTAGTCGCCCTCGATCTGCTTGCGCAGTATCGAGGGGCGAATGAACAGCATCAGGTTGCGCTTGGTCTTGGTGACCGAGCGCGAGGAGAACAGATGGCCCAGCACCGGGATATCACCCAGCAGCGGCACACTCTGTTTCTGGTCATTCACCTGATCATCGATCAGGCCGCCAATCACCAGGATCTGGCCATCCTCGACTGCAACCACGTTGGTCAGCGTGCGCTTGTTGGTGATCAGATTGGCGGACCCGGCAGAGCCACTCGACAGACTTGAGACTTCCAGGTCGAGCTTCAGCTTGATGGTGTTGCCTTCACTGATCTGCGGCGTGACCGAGAGGGTAAGCCCGACGTCCTTGCGTTCAATCGTCTGAAACGGATTGACCGAACCGGTGGTGCTGCTGGTGCCGGTGTTCGAGAACTGACCAGTGAGAAACGGAACTTCCTGGCCTGCCGAGAACTTGGCTTCCTCGTTGTCCATCGTCACCAGCGTCGGGGTCGACAGCACATTGGTGTCACCGTCCCCCTTCAGCGCCTTGAGCAGAATGCCGAAGCTGGTGCCGCCGCTGCCGCCATCGGCGCCGCCTACGAGATTGATGCCCTGGGTAATTGCCGACAGCGCCGCCTGAGGATTCCCGGTAGTCGCAGCCGCGGTCAAAGCGCTTAACGTCGACTGGTTGAGAATGGTGGCGGCCGCGATGCGGTTGTCGTTGAAGATGGCCCAGTCGATCCCAAGCTGACTGGAGCGTTCGGAACTGATCTCGGCGATCAGGCCTTCGACCAGGACCTGCGAGCGTTGGATGTCGAGCTGCGCAATGACATCCCGAATCTGGCGGATGGCCTTTGGTGCGGCCGTGATGATCAGCGCGTTGGTGTCCTTGTCGGCCAGTACGCGCGTGCCATCGGTGCCGCCGCCGCTGGTGGGGGCGGCGGCCGCGCCGGCGGCGCCGCCCTTCTCACTCTGGCGCACCTGTTGAGCGTAGCCTTCGAGAATCGGGGCGAGATTCTCGGCGCTGGCATAGCGCAGATAGACGACCTGGGTGGCGCCGTCGTCAGTCAGCGGGATGTCGAGCTTGCGGACAATATCAATGACCTTGGAGCGCTCGGCCTTGTCTCCGCCGATCAGGATGCTGTTGCTGCGTTCGTCCGCGATCACGGTGGCCGGCTTGCTGGTCGGGTCGGCCTGCTTGTCCTGCTGGGTCAGCGAGGTCAGCACGCGTACGACCTCGCTGGCTGAGGCATGCTCCAGGCGCACGTATTCGATGTCCCGGTCGCCGGCCTGATCCATCTCGCGAATCAGCTCCCCCAGTCGCGCGACGTTTGACGCGCGATCCGAAATGATCAGGGTGTTGTTGGCCTGATAGGCCGCCAGATGTCCCCATTGCGGGACCATGGGGCGCAGTATCGGCACCAGCTGGGAGGCATTGATGTTCTGCAGCTGATAGACGTGGGTGACCACCTCATCCATCGGCAAACCGGCACCATCGCTGGTGAACGAGCCGCCGTCCTGGCGCGCGTTCGTTTCAGGAATGATCTTGATGGTGTCGCCTGCCGCTACCGCGGCAAAGCCGTTGACCTGAAGTACTGCCAGAAAGGTCTCGTACAGGCCGTCTTCCGTCATCGGTGACGAGGAAATCACCGTGACCTTGCCCTTGACCCGGTTGTCGACAATGAAGTTGCGGCCGGTCACTTCGCTGACGGTGGCAATCAAGGTGCTGATCTCGGCGTCCTTGAGGTTCAGGGTGATGTCGGCGCGTGCTGGCGACGCCAGCAATACCGTCAGGGCGATGGCCAGGCACAGCGCGGGCTTGCGGAAGTTCATGTCAATTGAATGAAAGATTGATCGTCTGCGGTTGCCCGCCGCGCTCGATGGTCAGCGAGACCGAACCGGCGCGACTGAGGTCGCCAAGCATCTGCAAGGCCTTCTGGGTATTGTCCAATTGTATGCCATTGACCGAGGTCACCAAGTCGCCAGGGCGCAAGCCCGCTTCGGTGAACGCACTGCGCTCGCGGCCGGGATAGACCCGGTAGCCGCGCAGTTGGCCATTGACGCTGGCGGGTTGCACGCGCACGAACTGCGAGGCCTTGGTCGGATCCGCCAGGATCTGTTCCCGAATCTGACCCAGCATGGCGTCGGTGCCCGCGGCCGCCGCCTGCGGTCGTGTGTCGACCGCTCTGGAGGGGGCATCCCGGTTCAGGCGCAGGGTTTCAAGTTGTCCATTGCGGGAAAGGATCACGCGATCCATGAAAATGGCCTGGAGTTCAACCCCGGCTACGACATCGTCACCGATTGCGTAAGGCCTTTCCTCTCCGTCAGAGCTGCCGATCAGCGCGCGTGATTCCTGATCGCTGCCGGACAGGATGCCGATAAGCGTCAGGGACAGTCGGGTATCGGGGGCCTCTTCGACATTGCCGATCGCTGTTGCGTCCGGTCTATAGAGACCAAACAGCGCAGCTGCGGAAATCCCCGCAAGGTCAGGCCCGGCACGCGCGGAGTTGCTCGCGACCGACTGAGCCGGAGTAGGCTGCCAGCGCGCGGCCTCGGGTTCTGGAATCAGCGCCCACAGCAGTTGCGCCAGTTGGGTGGCGATGAGTACGGCCAGCGCCAACTGAGCCAGGGGCGGCAAACCGCGACCGTAGCGTTGATACAGTTGGCTGAGCCGCTGTAGAGGGAGGGAAGTGGCCATCGGCGGGCATGATAACCCGCGATCCGTGCGGCGGCAGCAGGGGCAGGGGTTTGCCGTGCCTATGGGGATTGATTAACGTGAATGCGGGGCCAGGGGAGTGTCCACAATGAAGACGCGCAGCATGATCCGGCTGGCAATCAGCGCGCTGGTGTTTGTGCTGTTCCTGTTGCACACGGCGCGGGTGCTGCCTTTACGGCTGCTGGACGTGGTCGAAGCGTTCACTTACGACGCCAGGGTCTTGGCGACCCTGCCCAACAGCGGGGACCCGCGCGTGGTGATCGTGGATCTGGACGAGCGCAGCCTGGAGGCTGAGGGTTGGCCGCTCAGGCGGGACAAGCTGGCGCAGCTCGTGGACAACCTGTTCGATCGCTATCAGGTCGCAGCGCTTGGCTTCGACATTCTGTTCTCCGAACCCGATGACCGCGCTGCTCGGGCCTGGTCCGAGGTCGCGGCCACGCAGCTAGCTGACCTGCCCGGTATTGCAGAACGCGATGCAGCAGTGCGGGCGCAGCTGGACTACGACCGCCGGTTTGCCGAGGCGATACGGGATCGCCCCGTGGTGCTGGGCTACTTCTTCAAGCCGGTGGTCGCCGCTGGTGAGACCGCTGCCATCGGGGCGTTGTGCGCGCCGTTGTTCGACGCCAACGCAGCCAAGCTCTATGCGGTCGACTTCGTTCAGCCCGTCGGCGTCGGGGCCAACCTGCCGGTGCTGCAGGCGGCTACGCCGCACTGCGGTTTTTTCGAGAACCCCTTGGTGGATACCGACGGCGTGTTTCGCCGGGTTCCGTTGCTGCAGCAATACGAGGGGGCGCTGTACCCATCGCTGGCGCTGGCGCTGGCGCGTATGGCGCTGGGAGATGTCCCGGTCGGACTGGAGTTCGAGCCGCCGGATCGTCGGACGTCCCTGAATCTGGAGCGTCTGACGCTCGGTGATCGAGCCGTGCCGGTCGACGAGCAGGCTGCGGTATACGTGCCCTACCGTGGCGACAACCGGACGTTCACCTATATCTCGGCGACGGATGTCATCCGGGGCGCGGTCAGCGAACCGGAGCGGCTAAAAGGTGCGATCGTGCTGATGGGGGCTTCGGCGGCGGGCCTGCTGGATCTCCGCAGCACGCCGGTCAACAAGGTATTCGTCGGAGTTGAGGTTCACGCAAACATTGTCTCCGGCATACTTGATGGCACGATCCGCCAGCGCGCGCCCTACTACGATGGCATCGAGGCGGTGCTGTTGTTGATCGTCGCGGTGCTGCTGGCCTGGGCATTCTCACGCCTGTCTTCGCTGGCCAGCGCCGCGCTCGTGGTCGGTACGGTTGGCGCGCTGATGTTGCTGGGCTTCTCGATGTGGGGGCAGGCCCGCTTCATCATGCCCATGGGCGTGCCGATTGCCTTCACGCTGGCGCTGTTCATGGCGCACCTGCTGTACGGCTATTTCATCGAGTCGCGCGGGAAGCGCTCCATATCCAAGCTGTTCGGCCAGTATGTTCCGCCGGAACTGGTGGAGGAGATGGCCGAGCACCCTGACGCCATTTCCATGGAGGGCGAGAGCCGCGAGATGACGGTGCTGTTTTCCGATGTCCGGAATTTCACCAGTATCTCCGAGAAGCTCGATGCCAAGGAGCTGTCGGCGATGATCAACAGCTTTCTGACCCAGCAGACCGGGGTCGTGCAGAAGTATCGAGGTACGATCGACAAGTACATCGGCGACCTGATCATGGCGTTCTGGGGTGCGCCGCTCCCCGACGACAACCATGCAATGAACGGCGTCAAGGCCGGCATGGACATGCAGCGCGCCATCCGCGAGCTGGACCCCGAGTTCGAGAAGCGCGGCTGGCCCAAGCTGCACATCGGTGTCGGCATCAATAGCGGCAAGATGAACGTCGGCAACATGGGTTCCGAGTTCCGTATGGCCTATACCGTGATGGGGGATGCGGTGAACCTGGGTTCGCGCCTGGAGGGCCTGACCAAGGAGTACGGCGTCGGGGTGCTCATCAGCGAATACACCCGCAATCTGCTGCCGTCGGAATGGGCGTTCCGGGAGATTGACCGGGTGGTGGTCAAGGGTCGTACCGAGCCGGTCGCCATCTATGAGCCGATGGGCCCCAAGGATGAACTGGACCCGGCCCTGCGTCAGGATCTGGCGCGTCACCGCGGAGCCATGCAGCTCTACCGTGCCCAGAAATGGGACGAGGCGGAGCTGGAGTTCTTCAATCTGCAGCAGTCCGGGCGCCCACACCGCGTCTATGAACTGTTCATCGAGCGCATCATGTTCCTGCGCGAGAACCCACCGGGCAAGGACTGGGATGGTGCCTTCAGATTCACTCACAAGTAGCTGGCCCAGCTAGGGTTTTTATTGGCGCTCAGCCATCCGGCATCGGAACGGGCAATCACCGCGTATAGCCGATGAAGTGCGGGCCTTGTCTGACGATGGGATGTCCCCACTACAGCGGGGTGACGGTAAACTGACGCCTATGAGCAACGAGGTAAGACGCGAATCCGGTCAGGGTCTGGCGCTGGAAGAGGCCAAGCCCAAACTGCAGCCCCCACCGCTGCACAAGGTGATCATGCTGAACGATGACTACACTCCAATGGAGTTTGTGGTCCAGGTTTTGCAACAGGTATTTCACCATCGACGTGAGAAGGCGGTGCAGATCATGATGCAGGTGCATACAGCGGGCCGCGGAGTGGCGGGCGTCTATCCGGCCGAGATTGCCGAGACCAAGACTGCTCAGGCCAACGCCTACGCCCGCAAGCACCAGCATCCGTTGTTGACGGTTATGGAGAAAGCGTGATGCCGACCATTGCTTCGGGAGACGAACGTGTTAAGTGAGGAACTGCAGAAGGCACTCGACGCTGCTTTTGTCTCGGCGCGCATGGAGGGCCACGAGCTTTTGACGGTCGAGCACCTGCTGCTCGCGTTGCTGGCCGACACACATGTGGCTGAAGCGCTGAACGCCAGCGGAGCCGACGCTGATCGCCTGGAACTGGCACTCAAGGAATATATCCGCGACAACGTGCAGACGATCCATGACGTCGAGAAGCACGAGGTGCAGCCGACGCTTTCGTTCCAGCGCGTGCTGCAGCGAGCCATCTATCACGTGCAGGCCGCCGGCCGTAAGCAGGTCAGCACCCTGAACGTTCTGGTCGCCATCTTCTCGGAGAAGGACACGCACGCTGTCTTTCTGCTGGGCGAGCAAGGCGTGTCGCGCCTGGATATCGTCAATTTCATCTCTCATGGCATCGCCCGCAACGGCGCAGCAACGGATAAGCCCGCCGATGCCGAGGAACGGGAGGAAGGTGCGGACAAGCAGGGCGGCAACCAGAGTCCGCTTGAGCAGTTCACCGTCAACCTCAATGAGCGTGCGGCGCAGGGAAAGATTGATCCGCTGATCGGCCGAGACCTTGAGGTGGAGCGCGTCATGCAGACGCTGTGCCGCCGGCGCAAGAACAACCCGTTGCTGGTCGGTGAAGCCGGTGTTGGCAAGACCGCGATTGCCGAAGGCCTGGCCTGGCTGATTGTAGAGGGCAAGGTGCCCGAACTGATCAAGGATGCGGTGGTGTACAGCCTGGATCTCGGCTCGCTGATCGCCGGCACCAAGTACCGCGGCGACTTTGAAAAGCGCTTCAAGGGGGTGATCCAGGATCTGCAGAAGCGGCCGGGATCAATCGTCTTCATAGACGAGATCCACATGATCATCGGTGCTGGTGCCGCCAGTGGCGGCGTCATGGACGCGTCCAACCTGCTGAAGCCGCTGTTGGCCTCGGGTGAGATTCGTTGCATGGGCTCCACGACTTATCAGGAGTTTCGCGGCATCTTCGAGAAGGACCGTGCGCTGGCGCGGCGTTTCCAGAAGATCGACGTGGGTGAGCCCAGCGTCGACGATACGGTGAAGATTCTCGAAGGCCTGCGTGGCCGCTTCGAGGAGCATCACGCCGTTCAGTACACCCGCGGCGCTTTGCGCTCGGCAGTGGAATTGTCGTCGCGTCACATCACTGACCGTTTTCTGCCCGACAAGGCGATTGATGTCATCGACGAAGCGGCTGCACGCCTGCGCTTGTTGCCCGAGTCCCGGCGCCGCAAGACGGTGCAGGTCAAGGATATTGAAGAGACGGTTGCGCGCATTGCCCGCATCCCGCCGAAGAGCGTATCGGCCAATGATCGCGACAAGCTGGCGACGTTGCAGCGTGACCTCAAGCTGGTGATCTTTGGCCAGGATGCGGCGATTGACCAGCTGACATCCAGCATCAAGTTGGCACGCTCCGGCCTGGGCAGTCCCGAGAAGCCGATCGGCTCGTTCCTGATGGCGGGCCCGACGGGCGTCGGCAAGACCGAGGTGACGCGGCAGCTGGCCCAGTTGCTGGGTATCGAGCTGATTCGCTTCGACATGTCGGAATACATGGAGCGCCATACGGTGTCGCGCCTGATTGGTGCGCCGCCTGGCTATGTCGGCTTTGATCAGGGCGGGCTGCTGACCGAGGCAGTCATCAAACATCCGCATGCGGTGGTATTGCTTGACGAGATCGAGAAGGCGCATCCCGATGTGTTCAACCTGCTGTTGCAGGTCATGGACCACGGCTCGCTGACCGACAACAACGGGCGCAAGGCAGATTTCCGAAACATCATCCTGGTGATGACGACCAACGCGGGCGCCGAGGAATCCTCGCGGCGTTCGATGGGGCTGATCGAACAGAATCACCAGCCGGATGCGCTCGAAGTGATACGCAAGATGTTCACTCCGGAATTCCGCAACCGCCTCGACGCGATTGTCGCCTTTGCACCTCTGGGGCGCGCGGAGATACTGCGCGTGGTCGACAAGTTCGTTCTGCAGCTTGAAGAGCAGTTGGCGGCCAAGAACGTGCAGCTGGAAGTCGACGAGACGGCCCGCCTATGGATAGCCGATCGCGGTTATGACGTGCGCATGGGCGCCAGGCCGATGGCGCGGGTCATTCAGGAGCACCTCAAGCGACCGCTGGCCGAAGAGCTGCTGTTCGGCAAGCTGTCCAATGGCGGTATTGCGCGCGTGCTGCTGGGCGAGAACGATGCGCTGACCTTCGAGCTGGAAGGCAAGGAAAAGACAGCGCAGCTCGAGGCGCTGTAGGGCCGCCAACGACCATGGGTAACGACAAAGCCCGCGAAACGCGGGCTTTGTCGTTATAGGCCAATCCTGGACAACGATTGCCGGACGAGCGTGAGACCCGCTCGCCCGCGCAGCCGGGCGTCCGTGTTACTTGTCGCGGAAGGTGATGCGCCCCTTGGTCAGATCGTACGGCGTCAGCTCAACCTTGACCTTGTCGCCGGTAAGAATGCGAATGTAATGCTTGCGCATACGGCCTGAGATGTGCGCGACGACGATATGTCCGTTTTCAAGTTTTACGCGGAACGTCGTATTTGGCAGCGTTTCCGCCACCACGCCATTCATCTCGATGTGATCTTCCTTCGCCATATGCCCCGGGGGTGTGAAAATAAGCCGCCATTATCGGGCCAGCCCCTCTCGGCATCAACCTGCGGGGGTCAATGGCTGCCAGCCGAGCGTGCCCAGCGCCTCTAAGGATCGGAAGCGGCGCTTGTAGTCCATCTTGGCGCTGTCAGCGACCCAGTACCCCAAATAGACGTGTGCAAGGCGGCGCTGACGCGCAGCTTCAATCTGGGCCAGCACCGCCAGCGTGCCCAGGCTACGGGCGTGTTCATCTGGATCAAAGAACGTGTAGACCGCTGACAGCGCATTGGGCAGGTGGTCGACCACCGCAACGGATAACAGCCGCCCTTGATGCCGCCAGCACCAGTAGCGGACGTCAAGCCAGCGGCAGTCCAGAAAGCTGTGAAACGCCCCGCGATCACTGGGGTCCATGCCGCCGGCCGCATGGCGCTGCGCCAGGTAGTCGCTATACAGCCGATAGTGCTCGTCCCCCAGGCGGCTTTCCAAGGTCAGCTCCAGGTCGCTGTTGCGGTTAAGGCAGCGTCGCTGGCTGCGATCACAGACAAACTGGTCTACCGGAACCCGCACCGGTACGCAGCGCGAGCATCCGCGACAGTGGGGGCGATACGCATGCTCGCCGCTGCGCCGGAAGCCCTGCGCCAGCAAATACTCATAGTGCATCGCATCCAGAACGTAGTCCGGATCGATAAACGCGCTGCGCGCGCTGCGCTGGGGCAGATAGCCGCACGCGTGTTCGGGGCTCAGATACAGCCTGACGGGACGCGGGCCGCTCATGCTCATGGCAGATGGGGAGCCGACTGCGGCGCATCGATCATGAAGCGCCATGGCGCCTGGTGGCCGGGTGCGGCCACCGCCACGCTAAGTTGCGCCAGGAAACGGCTGCGCTCGATTTCCTCGGCTCCAAGGCCGAGCAAATGGGCGGAACTCACCTGGCAGTCGATCATCTGGAATCCCCATTGCTGCAATTGCTGGCAGAGCCAGTAGAGCGCAATCTTTGAGGCATCGTTGGCGCGCGAGAACATCGATTCTCCGAAGAACACCCCCCCAAGCGCGATCCCGTAAAGGCCGCCGATCAGCGCGCCATCGCGCCACACCTCGACGCTGTGTGCCTGACCCAGGCGATGCAGCCGCTGATAGGCCTGCTGCATCTCGTCGCCGAGCCAGGTACCGCGGCTGATGCGCCGGTCCCCGGCGCAGGCCGCTAGCACCCCCGAGAACGCGCGGTCCATGCTCACCGCATAATCCGCTCGGCGCAGCGACTTGCCCAGGCTGCGAGACAGGTGAAAGCGCGCGGGCATCAGCACTGCCCGAGGGTTGGGGCACCACCACAGGATCGGCTCGTCGGGGTTGTACCAGGGGAATATGCCCTGGGAGTAGGCTCGCAGCAGGCGCTGTGGAGAAAGATCGCCGCCGATCGCGAGCAGGCCGTTGGGGTCGCGCATCGCCAGATGCACGGGTGGAAACGGCTGCTGCGGGTTTCTTGGGTCCAGCCAGTGCAGGCGGACGGGGCTGTCCATACGCGGCGTGCTCCGGGGGCGGATTTCAGAGCATACGCCGCCGTCAGCGGCTGCAGCCAGCGTCAGTGGAAGGTAGGTGCGACGGCCGGCACATCGCGCAGCGC
>JBFJJW010000110.1:0-10904 GCA_041612095.1 Solimonas sp.
CACGCGCGGCTGCACCGTGCGGAAGCCCGGCAACTGCTCGACGCTGGCGTTTCCGGCAAAGGTCAGGGTATCGCCCACCGGCGCGCCGAAGATGTCCTTGATGCCGGCCACGATAAAGCCGACCTCGCCGCACTCCAGCTGATCCTTGAACACGCGCTTGGGCGCGTTCACACCCATCATCGTGATCTCGTAGTCCTTGCCGGTAGACAGCACGCGGATCTTCTGGCCCTTCTTGACCGAGCCGTTCATGACCCGCACCAGCGAGACCACACCCAGATAGTTGTCGAACCAGGAGTCGACGATCAGCGCCTGCAGCTTGGCATCGGGATCGCCCTTGGGTGGCGGCAGCCGCTCGACCACCGCTTCAAGCACATCGGGCACATTGAGCCCGGTCTTGGCCGATATGCGGATAGCATCCATCGCCGGGATGCCGATCACCTGCTCGATCTCGTCGCAGACCCGGTCAGGTTCAGCGTTCTGCAGATCAACCTTGTTCAGCACCGGCAGCACTTCGAGGTTCTGTTCCAGTGCGGTGTAGCAGTTGGCCACCGACTGCGCCTCAACGCCCTGTGACGCATCCACGACCAGCAGCGCACCTTCACAGGCTGCCATCGAGCGCGAGACCTCGTAGGAGAAGTCCACGTGCCCGGGCGTGTCGATCATGTTGAACTGATACAGCTCGCCGTTCCGGGCGCGGTAGTGCAATTGCACGGCCTGCGCCTTGATCGTGATGCCGCGTTCGCGCTCGATCGGGTTGTTGTCGAGTATCTGGGCATGCATCTCGCGCAACTCCAAACCGCCGCAGAGCTGAATGAAGCGATCTGCAAGCGTGGACTTGCCGTGATCGATGTGCGCGATGATGCTGAAGTTGCGGATGTGATCCTGATTCATGGACAACGCAGACCAGCCGGTTTCGGCCGCAAAAAAGGGCGCGAAGTATAGCCCAGTCGCCCGGACCTCAGCCGTGAGCCCGGGCCGCAAACGTGGCCGGGTCGAAGCGGCCTTCCGACAATACTGCGCCCGCTTCGTTCAACAGCACCGGAATCCGGTGACCAAACCGCAGCCGCCATTCGGCGCGGTCATCAACGTTGGCGTGCTCCAGCACGTAGGTGCTGCCACGCAGATGGTCGCGCAGGGCCAACTCGAAATCCTCACACAACTCGCAATCGGCACGCACCAGCAACAGATAGCGCTCAGTCATCGGCGTCAGGGGCGCTGGCCGGCATGTCCAGGGCCAGGAACAGCGGAGCACCGCGCCGCTGAACCAGAATCGGCACTGTCTGGCCTGGGGTCAGGCGCGCCGCCACCTCGTTCAGGCGCTCGACACTGTTGACCTCCTGCCCCGCGATCTGCAGCAACACGTCGCCGGGACGCAGGCCAGCGCGTGTTGCAGGCCCGTCCTCTACCGACATGATCAGCACGCCGCCGGAGACCACCTTGGCCTGGTTGCGCTCGGCGGCCGTCAGCGGGCGTACGGTCAGGCCTAGCGGGCCGCTGGGCGGAGGTGCCGCCGCTTCCTCACCCAGCGTCTGGTCGCTGTCCGGGGCAAGCATTCCGACCTCGACCTTGATGGTCATGGCCTTGCCGTCGCGAATGACCTTCAAGGTGGCCTTGGAACCCGGATCGGCAATGCCAACCAGGTGCGGCAGCGAACTCGAGCTTGGCAGCTCCTGACCGTTGAAGCTGAGGATGATGTCGCCCTCGCGCACCCCGGCCACGGCGGCGGGCCCCTGCGGAATCACCCGCGCCACCAGTGCACCTTCCGGCTTCTCGAGCCGGAACTGCTGTGCCAGGTCGCGATCGACTTCCTGGACCACCACGCCCAGCCAACCGCGGGTGACGCGACCATTGCTCTTGAGCTGGCCGGCAACCTTGGCCGCCACATCGATGGGGATCGAGAACGAAACACCCTGGTAGCCGCCGGACTGCGAATAGATCTGGGAGTTCACGCCAACGACTTCGCCCGAAAGATTGAACAGCGGCCCGCCCGAGTTGCCGGGGTTGATCGCCACATCGGTCTGCACGAACGGCACGTACTGCTCGGTCACCAGCGCACGACCCTTGGCCGAGACGATGCCCGCAGTGACCGAGTAATCGAAGCCGAACGGCGAGCCGATCGCCAGTACCCACTGGCCGGGCCGCAGCTTGCTCGAGTCGCCAATCGTGACCACCGGCAAATCGTCGGCATCGATGCGCAGCAGCGCCAGATCGCTGGCTTCGTCGCTGCCGACGACCTGGGCCGTGAACTGCCGGCGATCCAGCAGGCGCACGATCACTTCCTTGGCGTCCCTGACCACGTGGTAGTTGGTGAGTATGTAGCCGTCCTTCCACAACACGAACCCGGAACCTAGCGACTGCGGCTCCTGCAGCGGCCCCTCCTCGGGCACGCCCTGATCGGGCTGGTTCTCGAAGAACCGACGGAACCACTCCGGGGCCTCCTGCAAGGCGTCCGCGTCGGCAGCCGGATCAGCCGGCGTGCGCCGTGCATGATCCGCAGGAACGGTGCTGATGTTGACGACCGAAGGCGAAACCTGTTCGACCAGATCAGCAAAATCGGGGTGTCCGTCGGCGACCACCGCTGGCGCCTCGCGGCCGCAGGCCGCGATCAGCACGGTGAATAGCAGGCAGGACAGCCGCAGGGAATGCACCGAAAACGTCATGAAATACTCCGGTCCGCGCGGCAGTGGCGCGGCGTCAGCGCGAGATTTCAATGGAATTGGCGCAGAAACTCAAACTGCCGGGGCCGGCGGACCCGCTTCAGGGACGCGTGGCGCCTGCGCACGCCTCGGTTTCCGACCGGCTCGGGCGGCGCAAAAGCCGGGGTCGGAATTCGGCATCCTGCGCGCCGCGCGCGTAGCGTCCGGTGATCCAGAAGCCGCCTGCGAGACCCACCAGGCCAAATCCCGCCGACCCCAGGTCGCCGGTGCCGAGCACCCCCTGGGCAAACGCGCCCAGCGAGAACATCGCCACCACCGGCACCAGATAAACCCATACCGAGGCGCGCAGCAGGGCCGCCTCCGCCAAGCCGACAATGACCACCTCACCGACCGACACGCCTTCCAGGCCACCGGCCACCTCGACCTCGGCATCCCGGCGTTTGAGCAGGCGCGCCAGCATGCCGCCGCCACAGCCCTGTCCGGCAGCGCAGCGCGCACAGGACGCAGGCCCAAAGGCCCTCACCCGGACCAAGCCCGCCTCCACACTGGAAACGATCGCCTTTTCTTCTATCAAGGCTCAGCGCCGGCGTTCCAGCGCCTCAGGGGGCAGGCGCGGGCACGGCGCCCGTCACCGCCGGCTGCGAGGGCGGCGCCGCGCCTTCGGCGTCGTCAATCTTGAAGTTCTCGCCGATCAGGCGAACGGTTTCAGGTGGCGCTTCGCCCACCACGGTGATGTGCACGGTTCCCTGCATGCGGCCATAGGCATGGACCGCGCCAATCTGCGACACCCCTTGAAACACGCGCGCCGGAATCACCTTGCGAGTGCGGAACACCGACACTGCGGAGAGTCCGTCCGACAGCACCAGGTGCTCTATGACGCCCTTGCCATCCGGAGTCGGACGCAGGTCCCGCATCGTGACCCTGAACCCCGGAGGCAGGTGAACGAACTGCGGGCTTGCGCCCGGCAGCGGACCCGCCGGTGCGGCAGGCGCGAGCGGCGGCTCACTGACGTACTGCTGATCTGGATCCAGCTCGCTGCGCAGGGCGCTATCCGGGATCGTCTGCGGAAAATCCACCTGGGTAAACATCATCTGCTCAAGCACGGCGCCGTCACGGCTGACCAGATTCACCTTCAGCGGCACCGCAGTGACTTCGTCCGCCCAGACCTCGTAGCCGTAGCGATACTGGTCGCGCGGCGTGACCGCCACGCCACGGCAGATGCGCCCGGCGATACGCTCGGTGCCCAGACTCTCAAACTCATAGACCTGCGCGATCTGCGCCACCCGCTCCAGCGTCAGCCCTGGAAACAAGGCCTTGGGCGTGGGCCGCTGCACCGTCATGCGGCGGTCGCGCGGCAGCAGACAGATCACCCGATCATTCTGCTTGATGATTTCACTGGGCAGACCGGTCTGAGTCAGCACCCGCTCCATCTCGATATTGTCCTGGAAGCGATGAACCACGCGCATGGATTCCAGCGTGTCGCGCGATTGGTAGACAATCACGCCGCGATAATTGGCCTCGCGCGCGGCAGTGCTGATCCGTACCAGCCACTCGGCCGTATCGGCGGCCGCGAATGCCGGCATCGCCGCCAGCGCCAGCAGGGCCGTCCAGCAGCGCCGCATCAGCGTTGCGCTCCGGTCGTCACCACCGCCGGCTGCGCCTGGGCCTGGGCCTGCGGCGCCTGATCAAGGTTGTAGGCCGCAAAGCGCGCATAGGACAAGGTGCCGCCCATGCCCCGCTCCGCCAAGGTATTGCTGTGCTCGATCAGATAATTGCGCAGGTCCTCATCCATTGCCTGCTCATCGGGGCTCAGCGATACGGTCTGCAGGTTCCGAGGGCGACGGTTGGGCAATGGCACCGAAACCGGGTTGCTGACCTGCGGCAGCGCGGAACTGCCGGCGGCATCCAGGGACTCGCGATTGTTACCGCCAAGATTCAAGGTGACCGCTACCAATGCCACCGATGCCGCTACCGCCCAACCGCTGAGTGCACGCCAGTCAAACGATCGTCGAGTCGGGATGGGCGTCGGCCGTCGCGCCGCCAGATCGACCACGTTGGCCCCCATCGGCGCGGGGGCCGCATCCAGTCGGCTCATGACGTCGGCACAGATACAGGGCTGGTCCCGCTTGACGCGCGTGCCTTCGCGGGCCTCGCGCGCAACGCACATCCGGCTCCAGGCCGCCTTCATCTCAGGCTCGCGCTCCATCTCGTCGAGCAGGCGGTCCATTTCCTCGGGACTGCATTCGCCGTCAAACAATGCGGACAGAGATTCGTTTGCCATAACCGACCCTTACCTCAAGAAGACATAAGCTAAACCACGCAGAGAGGGAAAAGTTCCCGTCTGCGCAGTCAATTGAAACCCTATCCGACGCACGGTCATCCCAGCAGCGGCTTCAGCACGAGATCGATCGCCTCACGTGCGCGGAAGATACGGGAGCGTACGGTACCGATAGGACAATCCATGACCTGGGCAATTTCCTCATACGAGAGTCCTTCGAGCTCGCGCAGGGTAATGGCCTTGCGCAAATCAACCGGCAGCCTGCCGATCGCCGCCTCCACCTTCTCGCGTATCTCCTCGGTCAGCACCTGGGCCTCTGGCGTGTCGATATCGCTCAGTTGCTCGGTATGCCCGTAGAGTTCGGCATCGGCGATATCGATATCGCGGTCGGCCGGTCGCCGCGTGCGCGAAACCAGCGAGTTCTTCGCGGTGTTGATGCCAATCCGGTAAAGCCAGGTGTAGAACGCCGACTGGCCGCGGAATCCGTTCAGCGCACGCCAGGCACGGATGAAGGTGTCCTGCGCCACGTCCGGCGCCTCCGCATCGCCAACCAGCCGGCTCACCAATTGAATGATGCGGTGCTGGTACTTGCGCACCAGCAATTCGAACGCACGCTGATCACCGGCTTGCGCCCGGGCTACCAGTTGTTCGTCTGCAATATCAGTCATGCGCGGCTTGCGGTTCTGCGCGACATAGGGTGCCGCACCTGAAAACGGATAAACTTCATGAGAAGCGCATGTCCGCCAAGATCAATCGGCCGGCTAACGCGCAAATGGAATCAATCTGAACAGTCTAGCAACCTCGCCTCTGACTTCCCATGCTCGATGCTGAAGTTCTGGTCCTAGGCAGCGGTGCTGCTGGATTGTCCTGCGCCCTGCGCCTGGCTGCCGCCGGCCGCAAGGTAACAGTGGTGTCCAAGAGTCTGGCCTCCAGCGGCAGCACCCCGTGGGCTCAAGGGGGCATCTCCGCGGTGCTGGACGCCGAGGACTCCACCGAAAATCATGTACAGGATACGCTGGTGGCGGGCGCCGGGCTCTGCGACGAACCTGCCGTGCGCTATACCGTCGAGCGCGGCGCAGCCTGCATCCAGTGGCTGCTGGACCAGGGCGTGGAGTTCACCCGTGACGAGGACGCGACCGCCACCGGTCTGCACCTGACACGGGAGGGCGGGCACTCGCATCGGCGCATCGTGCATGCGGCGGATGCCACCGGGCACGCCGTGGAAAGCACGTTGGTGGCAGTGGCCTGCCGCCATCCCAACATCCGCGTGCTGGAACGCTCCATGGCCGTGGACCTGATTCTGGACGACGCCGGCAGCCGCGCTTGCGGTGCCTACCTGCTGGATCGCGACACCGGGCAGGTCTCGTCGTTCTCGGCCAAGGCGGTGGTCCTGGCCACCGGCGGCGCCAATCAGGTCTATCTGTATTCCAGCAATCCCTTCGGGGCCTCCGGAGACGGCATCGCCATCGCCTGGCGCGCAGGCTGTCGTGTGGCCAACATGGAATTCATGCAGTTTCATCCGACCACGCTGTACCACAAGGACGCGCGCAATTTTCTGATCAGCGAAGCCTTGCGCGGCGAAGGGGCGCGACTGCGGCTGCCCAAGGCCGATGGCAGCGCCGGTGAACGCTTCATGCCGCGCTTTGATGCGCGCGGCGAGCTGGCGCCGCGCGATATCGTGGCACGCGCCATCGATCATGAGATGAAGCGTCTGGGACTGCGCCACGTGCTGCTGGACATCACCCACAAGCCGGCGGCGTTCATCCTGCAGCACTTCCCCAGCATTCACGCGCAATGCCTGAAGTTTGGCATCGACATCACGCGCCAGCCGATACCGGTGGTTCCCTCCGCTCATTTCACCTGTGGCGGCGTGCTGACCGACCTGGCCGCCCGTACCGATCTGGACGGCCTCTACGCGATCGGCGAAGTCGCCTGCAACGGCCTGCATGGCGCCAACCGTCTGGCATCCAACTCGTTGCTGGAATGCCTGGCCTTTGCCGAAGCGGCGGCTCAGGACGTCCTCGCCACACTCGACCAGCGCCAGGCACCCCCTGCCCCCAAAGCCTGGGACGCCAGCCGCGTCACCGACTCCGATGAGGATGTCGTGGTGGCACATAACTGGCTGGAGCTACGCACCTTCATGTGGGATTACGTCGGCATCGTGCGCACGACCAAGCGCCTGGAGCGAGCCCAGCACCGGGTTGAACTGCTGGCGCGCGAGATTCAGGAGTACTACGGAAACTACCGGGTGACGCCGCATTTGCTGGAATTGCGCAATCTGGTGGTCTGCGCCGACTTGATCGTGCGCTCGGCCCTGGCACGCAAGGAAAGTCGCGGCCTGCACTACACGCTGGACTATCCGCAGACGCTACCCAACGCGCAGCCAACCGTGCTGCCGGGCTACCGGCCGACGTAATCCGGCCGCGGACGCGAGAGGCAGTAGCTGCCTTATTCGCTGACGCTCAACCGGGCGCGCAGGCGGCGCAAGGCTTCAGGGGCAAGTTCGTCGCCGGCAATCAGCCGCGCCACGCTTGCACCGGATTCAAGCCTGAAACGCAGCAGCAACAGCCACGGATGCACCAGGCTGCCGGCGAGCAGCTCGGCTGCGACCGGCTCGCCTCCGCCGCGGTACACGGTCCAGGTGCCATCGGTGTGCCATACCATGCGCGTGATCGCCCGCGCCGAGAACCCCAAGGCGGGATGCCGCCTGACCGACAGCCAGGAAAGTGCAAAGGCAAAGGCCAGCACCAGCATCGGCCAGCCCTGCTGCATCGAGAACGGCAACAGACCAAGACAGACAATATGTAGCAGGAAGATCGCGCGCAGCGCGCGATGCGATGGCCGCAGACTCAGATCAACGGTAGATGCGAAGCTGTTCGACGATGCCGGCATATTCATCGGGTACGGTGTCGTAGCCCATGGCCCAAGCCCAGATATCCGGATCTTCCGCCAGGGTGACCAGACGCAGAAAGGCGGCCTTCTCGTCCACCGGCGCCTGATGAAAACTGTGGGCGTAGTAGCGCTCCAGCATCACGTCCAGTTCCTTCATGCCCCTGCGCAGCAGCCAGCGCAGACGACCGTCGCCGTTCGCGCTCATGGTCGCGTGCACGGCGCGAGGGCGGCCAGACCGCCCCCACGCGTCGCTGATGGCGCGCGGTGGATCACTAGACCTTGCGCTCGACCATCATCTTCTTGACCTCGGCAATGGCCTTGGCGGGATTGAGTCCCTTCGGGCAGGCCTTGGCGCAGTTCATGATGGTGTGGCAGCGATACAGCTTGAACGGGTCTTCCAGTGCGTCGAGTCGCTCGCCGGTCGCTTCATCGCGGCTATCGACCAGCCAGCGGTAGGCCTGCAGCAGGATGGCCGGTCCCAGATAGCGGTCCGAGTTCCACCAGTAGCTGGGGCAGGAGGTGGAGCAGCAGGCACAGAGAATGCACTCGTAAAGGCCATCCAGCTGGGCGCGATCTTCCTCGCTCTGCAGGCGCTCGCGCGTCGGCGCCGGGGAATCGGTCTTCAGCCAGGGCTCGATGGACGCCAGCTGCGCGTAGAAATGGGTCATGTCCGGCACCAGATCCTTGACCACCGGCATGTGCGGCAGCGGGTAGATCGAGGCCTCGCCCTTGATCTCGTCGCAGGGCTTGATGCAGGCCAGCGTGTTGCTGCCGTCGATGTTCATCGCGCAGGAACCGCAAATGCCTTCGCGGCAGGAACGGCGGAACGTGACGGTGGCGTCGATCTCGTTCTTGATCTTGATCAACGCGTCCAGGACCATCGGACCGCAGGTCGCCATGTCCACTTCGTAGGTATCGGTACGCGGGTTGGCGCCGGTATCCGGATCGTAGCGGTAGATCTTGAAGGTCTTGACATCCTTCGCGCCGGCAGGCGCCTTGAAGGTCTTGCCGGCGCTCTTGTCGAGCTTGGAATTCTGCGGCAGCGTGAGTTGGGCCATTTGCTAGTCGTCCTTCGATCAATACTTGCGAGCAACAGGAGGAATGTGATCCACCTCGCCGTCCAGCGGCTGCATATGCACGGGGCGGTAGTCGATCTGCACGTCCTTGTCGCCGGTGCGCCAGGCGATGGTGTGCTTCATCCACTCCTGGTCGTTGCGATCCTTGATGTCGTCGCGTGCGTGGGCGCCGCGCGATTCCTTGCGGTTCTCGGCGCCGACGATGGTGATCAGGGCCTGGCCAAGCAGGTTGTCGAGCTCCAGCGTCTCCGCCAGATCCGAGTTCCAGATCATCGAGCGGTCGGACACGGCCAGATCGTTGGTGAAGGTGTCGATCACCTGCTTGAGCTTGGTGATGCCCTCCTGCATGACCTCGCCATCGCGGAACACCGCACAGTGCTTCTGCATGGTCTTCTGCATGTCCAGACGAATCTTCGCCGTGGGCGTGCTGCCCTTGGCGTTGCGGAACCTGTCGAGGCGCGCCAGCGCCTTGTCTTCGGATGCGCTCGAAATCTTCTTGTGCGACTGCCCCGGTTTGACCAGCTCCGCTGCGCGGATCGCTGCGGCGCGGCCGAACACCACCAGATCCAGCAGCGAATTCGATCCCAAACGGTTGGCGCCATGGACCGAGACGCAGGCCGCCTCGCCCACCGCCATCAGGCCGGGCACGATGCTGTCGGCGTTGCCGTCACGCTTGGTGACCACTTCCCCGGTATACAGGCAGGGAATGCCGCCCATGTTGTAGTGCACGGTCGGCACCACCGGGATCGGTTCCTTGGTGACATCCACGCCAGCAAAAATCTTGGCGCTTTCGGAGATACCGGGCAGACGCGCATGCAGCACTTCGGGGCCCAGATGCTCCAGGTGCAGATGGATGTGATCGGCTTCCTCGCCGACGCCCCTGCCCTCGCGAATCTCGGTGGCCATCGCGCGGCTGACCATGTCGCGCGGCGCCAGGTCCTTCACGCTGGGGGCGTAGCGCTCCATGAAGCGCTCGCCATTCTTGTTGGTGAGATAGCCGCCTTCGCCGCGCGCGCCCTCGGTGATCAGGCAGCCGGAGCCGTAGATGCCGGTGGGATGGAACTGCACGAATTCCAGATCCTGCAGCGGTAGCCCCGCACGCAGCACCATCGCGTTGCCGTCGCCGGTGCAGGTATGCGCGGACGTCGCCGAGAAGAACGCGCGGCCATAGCCGCCGGTCGCCAGAATCACCAGATGGGCACGGAAACGATGCAGTTGTCCGGTGGCCAGATCCCAGGCCAGCACGCCCTTGCAGGTGCCGTCCTCGTCCATCAGCAGATCCAGCGCAAAGTACTCGATGTAGAACTGCGCCTTGCACTTCAGCGACTGCTGATAAAGCGTATGCAGCATGGCGTGGCCGGTACGATCGGCCGCTGCGCAGGTGCGCTGCGCCGGCGGCCCCTTGCCGAACTCGGTGGTCATGCCGCCGAACGGGCGCTGGTAGATCTTGCCTTCCGGCGTGCGCGAGAACGGCACACCGTAATGCTCCAGCTCGATGATCGCGGGAATGGCCTCACGCGTCATGTACTGGATCGCATCCTGATCGCCGAGCCAGTCAGACCCCTTGACCGTGTCGTAGAAGTGCCAGCGCCAGTCGTCGCGGCCCATGTTCGAAAGCGCAGCCGAGATGCCGCCCTGCGCGGCTACCGTATGCGAGCGCGTCGGAAACAGCTTGGTGATGTTCGCCGTCTTCAGACCGGCCTCGGCCAGACCCAGCGTCGCACGCAGACCGGCGCCACCGGCGCCAACCACGATCGCGTCGTATTCGTGATGGATGATTTCGTAATCAGACATTTCTTTTTCGATCCGGTTAGCCGAGCGCGACTTTGAGCACCGCGAAGATCGCGGACACGCCCACAATCACGTGAAAGAACTTGGACAGCACCAGCGCGGTGAGCTTCCAGCCGTCGTGACTGACGTAGTCCTCGATGACGACCTGGATGCCGAGCATCGAGTGATACAGCGTCGCCGCCAGGAACAGGACCAGCGTCACCGCGACCG
>JBFJJW010000111.1:0-10820 GCA_041612095.1 Solimonas sp.
GAACAGGGCGCGCAGATCCATGATGTTGTTCATCGGTTCGCGCTTGGCGTAGTCACCCCAGAACACACCGACGATGGCCGCGCCCTTGAGCAGCGCAAGGTTCAGCGGCACCTTGGGGATCTCGCCGTTGGCAAAGCCGATCACCAGGAAGCGGCCGCGCCAGGCGATGCTGCGCAGCGCCGGCTCCGAGTACGGGCCGCCGACCGGGTCATAGATCACATTGGCGCCCTTGCCCTGTGTGAGCGCCTTGATCCGTTCCTTGAGATCCTCGGTCGAGTAATTGATGACCTCATCGGCACCATGCTCGCTGCACACCGCAAGCTTCTCGGCACTGGAGGCGGCGGCAATGACCTTGGCGCCCAGCGCCTTGCCGATCTCGATGGCGGCCAGGCCGACGCCGCCGGAGGCACCCAGTACCAGCAGGGTTTCGCCGGCCTTGAGCGCGGCGCGATCCTTCAGCGCGTGATAGGAGGTGGCATAGGTCATGACAAACGCGGATGCGGTGTCGAAGTCCATGCCGTCCGGCATCGGCATGACCTGCATCGCATCGGCCACCACCTGTTCGGCAAACGCGCCCCAGCCAGTGAAGGCGATGACCTTGTCACCGGGCTTCACGGTTTTCACCTTGGCGCCCACGGCCTTCACCACACCGGCGCATTCGCCGCCGGGCGAGAAGGGCAGCTCCGGCTTGAACTGATACAGGCCCTGCACGATCAGCGTGTCGGGAAAATTGACCGACGCTGCGTGTACATCAATCACGACCTGGGTATCGCCGGCACTGAGGTCGGCAACGTCTTCCAGCACCAGCGACTCCGGCGGGCCAAACTGCTTGCAGAGCAATGCTTTCATGGGTTCATCCTGTAAGGGGTTCAGATATCGGTTTGCGCAGTTGCTCAACCCATGCGCGCAACCATGCCCAGCGGCAGGTTGCGCATCAGGTAGCCGAGCACCGCCCACGGCCAGGTCGGCACGCTGGCTTGCGCGGGCTCTTTCTCGATCGCTTTGACCAGCGCACGGCAGCCGGTTTCGGTGTCCACCATGAACGGCGTCTTCTTCACTTTCTCGTTGATCTCGGAGCGGATGTAGCCCGGATAGATGGTACTGATCTTGATCGGCTTGCCGATCATCTCGGCGCGCAGGCCCTCGGCCAGTGCAGCGACGCCGGCCTTGGTTGCGGCGTAGGTGGTGAGGTTGCGCGGCATGCCGCGCATGGCGCTCATCGACGAGATCATGACCAGATGGCCGTCATTCTGCGCGCGGAAGATTTCCATGGCGGCTTCGCACTGCGCCAGCGCGGCAACGAAGTTGGTCTCTGCAGTCTGGCGATTGGCCCAGAAATACCCCGTGCCCAGCGGCTGACCTTTGCCCATGCCGGCATTGACGATGATGCGGTCCAGCGTGCCGAAGTCGTCACGAAACGCCTTGAAGACTTCAAAGACCTGATCGTAGTTGAGCACGTCCAGCGCGCGCACCGAGATCTGGATGCCGGGGTGAGCCGCGACCAGTTCCTGCTTGAGCTCTTCCAGGCGATCGGTGCGGCGGGCGCACAGCGCCAGATTGCAGCCGAGCTTGGCAAATTCGCGGGCCATGCCGCGGCCGAGGCCTGAGCTGGCGCCGGTGATGAGGAGTGTCTTGCGCATCGTAGGTTCCGGTTAACGGTAGGTGATGAGATGGGCCTGAGCGCCTTCAAAGCAGGCGTGCTCGTTGAGCGTGCTGAGGTAGAGGGCGCGGTCGCTGTAGATCAGCTTGGTGATGCCGCAGTTGGCCAGCGTCCAGTTCAGGCGAAAGGCGCGTTCATCCGGCAACTGCATCAGCTTCTGCACGGCAGCAGTAATCGGGCCGCCGGAGGTAAACACCAGCGCGGTCTGCGACTTGCCCAGGCTTTGATGCAGGCGCGTGAGGGCGGCATCCACCCGCGCGCGGAACGCGAGCCAGCTCTCGGGGTAGTCGCTGTCGTGTTCGCCTCCCACCCAGCGCGCGATGGCTTCGGCAAAAATCTCCTGAAACGCGCGCCGCGGATTGGGCAGCGCCGCGAGCTCTGCGCGCATGACCTGCTTGTCGATCCAATGGGGGCGGTAGGCGTTGACCACGGTCTCGTGATCGTACTCGGCCCAGTCGCTGTCTTCCTGCCATAGCGCCTGCTGGCCCATGGCGCCCAGGCAGTTCTCGGCGGTTTCGCGGTGTCGCCGCATGCCACCGCAGATCACCTGATCAACCTTGGTGACGCGGCTTTTCAGGCTTTCCCCCAACACCCGACCCTGAGCATGTCCGACCTCGGACAGCTTGTCATAGTCGTCAGCGCCGAAGGAGGCTTGGCCATGACGTATCAGATAGATCGAGCCCATAAGCTGTTAGGTCGTCGCCGGTTGATTGTGGGTGTTGGGTGCGCCGCGCGTGCCGCCAGGCGCAGGGCCTCGCGGAGTCGGCATCGTTGTCGTCACGCTGTATTTTGCGCGCCGAGGCCCATGAGCGGAAATGAGGGCTGGTGATGCCTCTCCATCAATGGCCTGCATGAATTGCCGGATAGGCTGCACTGACAGCAGCCCGCGTCGGCCGACCCATTATCTGAGGGGCGCTTTCGGCGATGATGACGCAACGACACGATAGGAGGCCTGCATGCCGTTTCACAGCCGCACCCTGAGCATCAACGGCATACAGATGCATGTGGTCGATGAGGGCGCGGGCGCTCCCGTGCTGCTCCTTCATGGATTTCCCGATACGCATGCGGTCTGGCGGCATCAGATCCCGGCGCTGGTGGCGGCCGGCTATCGTGTCATCGCGCCGGATGTGCGCGGTCACGGTGAGACGGAGGCGCCCAGAGCCGTACGCGAGTACCGGCTGGATCGGCAGGTCGCCGATGTGCTGGCGCTGCTCGATGCGCTGCAGATCACGCAGCCGGTGCGCCTCGTGGGTCACGATCTGGGGGCGATCACCGGCTGGGTGCTGGTGGGGCGATATCCCGAGCGCTTCATGAAGTATGCGGCGCTGACGGTGGGACATCCCAATGCCTACGCCACCACGCTCAAGCAGCTGGCCAAGGGCTGGTATGCGCTGTTTTTCCAGCTGCGCGGAATCGCCGAGTTGCTGATGCGCGCCGGCAACTGGTTCGTGTTTCGCCGGTTCGCGGCGCATCCGGAATCCAAGCACTGGATCGCGCATCTGTCGCGTCCCGGCCGGCTGACCGCGGCGATGGCCTGGTACCGCGCCAACCTGTTCGCGCTGCTGGGCGCCAAGTTTCCGCCGACACCCCTTTCGGTGCTGGGTGTATGGGCCTCGCGCGACATCGCGCTGGTTGAAGCGCAGATGACGGGTTCGGCGCGATACGTGCTGGGACAATGGCGCTACGTGCGCATGGACAAGGCCAGCCACTGGCTGCAACTGGATCGGCCGGACGAGGTCAACCGTCTGCTGCTGGAGTGGTTTGCGGATTGAGGCCTAGCGTGCGGCGCCGGTGAGCGCGCGTGTACCCAGGCGAATCAGCTTGGCCTCGGCCTGCAGGGCATTGACGCCCTCGATGAACAGCCGCGTGACAAAGCGCGCGGTCTCCTCCGGCTTGCGCCGCGGTTGCTCGGTCAGCAGGCGGCACAGCTCGTAGCCGGCACCGAACGAGATTGCGGTCAGCGCATCGACATCCACCTCCGGGAATACGCCACGGACGATGGCCTCGCGCAGATCGTCCTGCAGCGAGCGCATCAGCAATCCGAAGATGTTGTCGTTGTACATCGAGCGGACCACCGGCTCGTTGCGGAACATCAGCTCGAAGAACTGGGGATCGGCGCGGACTTCCTGCAATGCGGCCAGATAGGACTCGTAGAAGAACGTCTCCACCCTGCGCGCGCGTGCGCGGGCGGCATGGATACGGTCCTGTACCAGGCCCAGGCGCGATTCGACCAGGGCGCGGAACAGGGCCTCCTTGTCCGGGAAGTAGTTGTAGAACGTGCCGGCAGCCAGGCCGGAGAGCCGAATCACGTCGCGGATGGTGACGGTCTCGTAGCCCATCTCCAGAAAGCAGCGCCGCGCTGCCTCGAGTATGGCCGCGCGGTTGGCTTCCTTGTTGCGTTCACGCCGTCCTAGGGGGGCTTCGGTCTGCATGGTGCCGATTATGCCGTGTTCCCGGGATCACGCTTGACGCGCTTGCTGATCGCAGGTTTCAGTTGAACTGGGCGAAGTCCGGTTTGCGCTTCTGCATGAACGCGGTGATGGCTTCGCGGGCTTCCGCACCCTTGAGCATGGCGCCAAAGTGTTCGGCCTCATACACGATGGCCTCGGAAACCTTCTCCGTATCCCAGCGCTTCAGCAGCATCTTGGTGGTACGCAGCGCCTGTGGTGCCTGCTCGGCCAGCTTCAAGGCCTTGGCGCGCGCGTGCTCGTAAACGTCTGCATTCGGCAGCACGGCATTGATCAGCCGGCATTCCAGCGCCTTGGCGGCGGTGAACGGCTCGGCCAGCATCACCAGTTCGGCGGCCTGCACATGCCCGATCATCCGCGGCAGCAGCAGGCTGGACGCGTACTCCGGGCAGATGCCGATGTTGACGAAGGGCATGTGAAAACGGGTGCCTTCGCCGGCGTAGGCCAGATCCACATGAAACAGGATGGTCGTGCCTATGCCGACAGCGGGACCATTGATGGCGGCGATGACCGGCTTTGTGACTTTCGACAAGGCCAGCATGAAGCGCAGTACAGGCGCGTCCGGGGTGGTCGGCGGCAGGTTGAGGAAGTCCTGCAGGTCGTTGCCGCTGCTGAAGCAGTCAGCAGTGCCGGTGATGAGGATGACGCGGACTTCGTCGTCCTGGTCGGCGGCATTCAATGCGTCGGCCATGCCGCTGTACATGGCCTGGGTCAGCGCGTTCTTCTTGTCAGGACGGTTGAGGCGCAGTGTCAGTACGCGGTCCTTGAGTTCGGTGAGGATGTGCTCGGTGCTCATTGGTAGGGTCGATCATCAGAATGGGGCCGCCGCATTCTAGCGGCGGCACAGGGATCGCGGGATTACCGTTGCGCTTGAGCAGTTGATGTTTCGGGCGTATCGAGGAACAGCGTCAGGGCCTCAGCAAAGCGCTCCGGAGCTTCCAGTTCCGGAAAATGGCCCGCTTCCGGCCACTCCAGTATCTGTGCCTGCGGCAAATGCCGACGGATGGATTCGCGATCAGTACCGGCGTGCGAGCGGTCTGCCGTGCCCCAGATCACCAGGGCCGGCTGGGTGATGGTGCCGATGCCGGGATCGCGGTCGGTGAGGAATTGCTGGAATGCCGAAGCCAGGCTGAAGCAGGCACCGTGCGCAAACGCGAGATCGGTTTCTGCGGCGAATCGGGGTAGTAGCTCGCGACGGCCCAGCGCGAGGCGGTACCACGCGCTGGCGCGCCTGCGCCGCAGCAGCCGCAGCAGCAGCTGCCCAAGCCAGGGGCGGCCAAGGATGTTCTGCGGGTCACGGCGTTGTTTCCAGCGCAGTTCCTCGTGCCAGCTCGGAGCCTGCATCAGCACCACGGCCTCTACCAGTTGCGGTTGCTCGGCGGCCAGCACCAGCGCCGTATAGGCGGGAACGCAGGGAAAGGCGAGCACGTAGGGGCCCGCATTCAGCGCTTTGAGAAAATCGCCGATCACGCCTGCCGTGGCCGCCAGCGAGAAGTCGAGCCCTGTCTGCGGTAGCGACAGGCCGAAAGCGGGTGGTTCGAACACGATCACCCGGTATTTGTTCGCCAGCGCGGCGATCAGCTCGTCATACAGTTCCAGTACCACGGGTGGGTCGGCGCACAGCACCAGCGTTCGTGGGCCGTCACCAGCGCAGCGGTAGCGGATGCTGGCCTGTGGCAGATGCAGGTAGTGGATATCGGGCCGCGTGCGCGCGCCGGCGCCGCCGAGTATGCGTCGCCGCGTCCACGGCGGGATGAAGCTGTCCAGCCAGCTGGCGTCGATCACGGGCTACTTTCGTAGCGAGACGTACATGGTGATGTCGGCTTCCATCACCACTTCGCCGTTGCTGTTGTAGACGCGCGCAGGCACGACGACGTTGCCCTGGAAATCGTCAGCCAGCGGCGCCAGCTCGGCCCTGGCGGTCAGATCGGTGTCGGCCTTCTTCAAGTAGCGCACGGTCATGCCGCGCGGAATCCAGCGCAGCTGCCTGGGCAGCGTGGAGTCGATCATGGTGCCCGCGGCGAGTTCGCACATTGCGCACATCGCAATCGCGTTCACGGTGCCGAGGTGGTTGTGGACCTTGCGGCGGTTGCGTACCTGCACTTCGGCGTAGCCCGGACGCAGCTCCAGGAACAGCGGCGAGATGGACGCAAAGTACGGGGCGCGTCGGCATACGGCGGCGGAGAACAGGCGCGCCCCTAGGGGGTAGCGGCGCAGTTTCTTGAACATCTGGGCGGGTGTGGCCATGGCTCAGGCAGCTCGGCTAAGTTGCGGGGTGATTGCGCCGCGCAGCCAGTCTGCCGTGTGCTGCCATGCAGCCTTTGGCATCGTGCCGCGGAAGAACCCAAAGTGCTCAATACGGCTGAGGCCGTAGTCGGACGGTCGCAGGCTGCGGACCTCGCGTCGGCATTGCGGTACATGGCCGCCAGCGCCGTCACCGCCGCAGGCGGGGCGTAGAGTGCGTCATCGGCGATTGCGTACAGGCGCAGCCGCCCTCGGTAGCCCTCGAAATGCTGACGCAAGGGCTCACCCCGGTCATTGGTAATGAAGTCGGGATGCCGGCACCAGCGCGCCCACTCGCGGGCCACGCCAGCAGGCAGTTCGTCGCCCATGATGCCCGCCGGAATCTTGCCCTTGAGCGCCAGCAGCGCCGGTATGCCCAGATACCAAAGGGCGATCATGCGCGGCCGCAGGCGCAGCGGCCAATGGCCCCAGTAGCCCGACTGCGCGGCGATGCCGATAGCGGCCGTCAGCAGATGGTTGTTGGGCGCCAGCCCCAGCAATTGACCGCCGACCGAGTGGCCGACCGCCAGCAGCGGGAGGTGGGTATAGCGCTGATGCAGGTATTGCAGGATAGACGCGTAGTCACGCGCGCCCCAGTTGTGCATGGTCAGCTGCCCGGGATGTGCGCCGTGAAAGCGGCTGCCGCCGATGCCGCGGTAGTCGTAGGTCAAGACCGCAAAGCCCTGGCTCGCCAGAAATTCAGCGTAGGGACGGTAGTAGCGCTGTGGCACGCCGGTGGCACTGCTGATCTGAACTGCGGCGATCGGGTGGCGCAGGGGCTCGTACACCGTAGCTGCCAGCGGGTGACCGTCGACACTGTCGACAGTGAGATGAATTTCGCGCATGCGGCGCTCCGAATGGTATGGACCTGCGCAGGCTAGGCGCGCGCGCTGCTGCCGACAAACGAATTCGACAGGTGATTCAGGTGAACCATATTCAGCTGATCAAGGTCTCGCGGGCCAGCAGGTCCTGCAGCCAGGTCCTGAAGACCTGCACCTCGGGGCGCGTCTCGTCGCCCTTGCGGCACAGCAGGTAGTAGCCCTGGGGAATCGGGTAGCGCAGCTCTGGCCAGGGCATGGCCAGCTTGCGGCGCCGGAGCCAGGGATTGACCATCGGCACCAGGCCCATAGCCAGCCCTACGCCCTGTTCGGCGGCACGCAGGATGGCCAGGTAGCTGTCCAGCCACACATCGCGCTTGGGCGTGCCCAGCGCCACCCCCGCAACCTGCGCCCACTGCTGCCAGCCTTCGGGCATCGGACTGGAATGGATCAGGGCGATGTCGCCCAGATCTGCAGGCGATCGTTTGCCGAGCTGTCTGGACAGCGTCGGCGTGCACACCGGCACCGCCGCCACCGTCATCAGACGCTCGGCGGTGAGGTGCGGCCAGTTGCCGTTGCCGAAGCGCAACGAAATATCGAGGTCCTCGTGCAGCAGATCGACCGCGCGCAGTTCAGTGCCGATGCGTACATCGATGTCCGGATGCTGCTCCTGGAATGACGGCAGCGCCGGCACCACGATCTCGCTGGCGATGAACGGCCCCATGCTGATCTTCAGTCTCGCACGGCCATAGCGTTCGGCAACGCGGCCACCGCCATCGCGCAGGCGTGCGAGCGTGTCGCGGACGACCTGCAGGTATTCCTTGCCGCCGTCGGTGAGTTCCAGCGAACGATTGCCGCGACGGAACAGCTCAAAGCCGAGGAATTGTTCCAGCGCCTTGATCTGGTGGCTGATCGCGGAGGGCGTTAAGTGCAGTTCCTGACTGGCGCGCTTGAACGACAGACCGCGGCTTGCCGCTTCGAACGCGATCAGGGTATGCAGTGGGGGCAGGCGTCGGAAGCGCATGCCCCATGCTAGCGAAAAGCCGCCGGCGCCGGCGTGCCTAGCGAGCCGTCAGCGGCAGCTGCAGGGTGACTTGCCAGCCGTCCGCTTCGTCGCGATCGACCTTCAGCTCGCCGCCCAGCGCCCGGGTGCGACTGCTGAGCATGTTGAGGCCGCGCCGAAACGTCGGGATGCCCGGCTCGCGGACACCACAGTTGTGCACCGTGAACTGCAGCGCGGTGGGGTCACCCCGTACGGTGACGGTCAGGGTCTTCGGTTGCGCATGGCGCAGCGCGTTCAGAGTGCTTTCACGCAGCACCCGCACCACGTGCAGGGCCTGCTGCGGATCCAGATGCAGCGGCGGATCGATATCTGCCTGCTGCCATTTCAGGGTTACCGACCGCGCTTCGGTGCGATCGTCCAGCTCGGCGCGACACATGCCCAGCAGATCATCAAGGTTCTCGCCGTTGGACCCAAGGCTTTGAATCACCAGGCGTAGTTCGTCCAGCACCTCCCGCACCCGGCTTTGCGCAGGTCCATCCGTGGCATGAACCAGCTCCAGCAGGCGTGCGCCGACGTCGTCGTGCAGGTCGCGCGCAACGCGGCTGCGTTCGCGCTCGACGCCGATATCGACCGCGCGGCGGTAGCTCAGCAAGCGTTCGGTGACGGCGCGCACCGTCTGCGCCATCTCGATATCGCGCTCGCCGAACAGGCGATGCCCGCCCTCGCAGCCGGTTAGACGCAGACTGCGGTCGTCGTCCAGCCCCGGTACTTCAAGCACGAGGCCGCTGTCGGAAACGACCGGCCTCTCCAGGCGCGCGCGACCGCTGCGGATGTCGAGCGGACGAAACAGGCGAGCCAGCGTGTCCCGCCACAAGGTCTGTGGTGGAGCCGCCTCGGTGGCGATGACCTGCTGCAGCAGCTGCGGCAATGCGGCACTGCCGGCTCCCCCAGCGATTCGCGCAAGGACCCGCTGCCGCAGCGGAAAGTACGTCCACCCCACCAGCGCCAGCGACAGGCTCAGGGCCAGTGCGATATCCAGCCCGGCCACGTAGATCAGCCCCAGCCCTACGGCAACCAGCAGCACTGCGCTGAGCAGTACGGTCCAGGCGTTGAGCCACCATCGATCCAGCTCGAACAGCCGGTAGCGCGCAATACCAAAGGCCAGGCCCAGATAGATCAGCAGGAACAGTGCAAACGCATAGGCCTGCAGCGATCCGGTATCGGTGCCGAACAAAGCGGGCACAAAGATCACGCCCAGGAACAGACCGCTGCCCGAGAACCATGCCAGCAGAAACCACTGCAGGGCCGCGCGTTCCAGCGGGCGCTGGCGGGTGCGCCGCCATTGCAGTATGGCCAGCGCGATGGTGCCGATGAAGCCGGTGAGTATCGGCACCCGCAAGGAAATGTCGAAGTCCGGCAGCCACTGCAGTGCGGATGCCAGTGCCAGCGTCAGGTACAGGGTGATCAGAACCGGGCCAGGATCAAGGCGTCCGAGCCGTGTGGGGTAGTGCCAGAGCGTGCTGATGAAGGCGGCGCAGAACAGCAGCGAGCCACAGCCGTTGACTGCGTGCAGCACCCGGAACAGCGATCCGTCCAGCGCCAGTTCGCGCGTGCTGTAGATCGCGGCGGCGCCGGCACTGAGCATCAGGCCGAGTCCGGTAATCACCAGATAGCTGGCGGCCGGGTCGGTCCGCCGGAAGGCATAGACACCGACGCCGACCATGAAGCCGCTGCATGCCACCAGCAACTGCAGCCAGAAGCTCGCCGGCAAGCGGGACAGGGGGCGCTTTGGCAATGGCTCGATCGTGTGCTGAGCATTCTCACTGGTACGCACCTGCAGCTGAGGCTGTAGCTGCAATGCATGCAGGACCTGCTGGCGCCGCAGGAACTCGCGGTAGTCGTTGACGCCGACGTGACTGGTATCCGGCTCAGGCGATAGATCCGCGCCTTCGGGCGCAAACGACGGACCCTGCGGCGCCGACAGCTGGATCAGTCGGGTGCCGCTGCTGACCTCTGCCGCAGGGCCGGTGCTTGCAAGGACCTTCAGCCCTGCCGCGCCCGAATCCGCAGGGGCCAAGGTCAGGCCCAGCCAAGGTTGGTGAACCGCCAACCAGATCACGGCAAGCGCGAACAGCGCGGCTACCCCCATGGCCGACGTCAGCCAGCCGGCGGGCGATAGCCGCCGCAAGAAAGGAGTTACAGACATGCGCTGAGCATAGCGGAGTGGGACGCTGCGCCCGAAGGGGCCAGCGCCTGAGCCATGGCCGGCCGGCTTGGCGACCGGTGTGCCCGATGATTTTGGCGGAGAGAGAGGGATTCGAACCCCCGGAACCTTGCGGTTCAGCGGTTTTCAAGACCGCCGCAATCGACCACTCTGCCATCTCTCCAAGGGCGCGCATTGTAGCGAAGCGATTTAGTCAGCGCGCGTCCAATCCATTAAAATCGCCGGCCTTAGCGCCGGACTGGCCGGCAAAACCTCCTAACCGCGGAGTTGAGATTCATGAACGAGAAGGTACTGCACGAAATCGCGTTGGCCATGGTGGCTCCCGGAAAAGGCCTGCTGGCCGCCGACGAGAGTACCGGCACGA